>JAJDEA010000185.1 GCA_029260035.1 Phycisphaerae bacterium | reverse complement strand
GGTGCCGTGAGCAGAGATGTAGTCGATATCCTTTATCCCTACTCCCGCGCTCTTCATAGCGGCTTGCATCGCTGCCGTAGCCCCGCGACCTTCTTCGTGAATATCCGTGATTCGAAAAGCATCGGCTGTAGAGCCGAATCCGACGATCTCCGCGAGAATCGGTGCCCCGCGTTCCTGTGCATGCGACAGCTCTTCCAATACAAGCATGCCTGCGCCTTCGCCGAGAACAAAGCCATCGCGCGTTCGATCAAAAGGCCTGGAAGCAGAGGAGATGGAATCGGTTCGAGTCGAAAGGGCTGTTAGACGGTTGAATCCTGTCACCCCGAGCGGATGAATCATGCTGTGCGTCCCGCCGGACAGCATGACGTCCGCATCGCCGACGCGAATCATATGCATAGCTTCGCCGATGGCTTGCGTACTAGCAGCACAAGCGGTCAGCGTATTCAGGTTCGGGCCTTGTGCGTCGAACATGACAGCAAGATGAGACGCTGCCATATTCGGTTCCTGTTCGATTTCGCGGATTCCATCGAGCAACTCCGCCGCTACTTTGGCCCATCGGACGGTGTCCAATGGAATTTGCTGGCCTTCTTCGTCAAAACTCCCCGCAATCGCAGCTCGCGCGAAAGGGTCAAAATCGAGAGGTCCTTCGCCGCCGCCCAGATAGATCCCGACCCGCGTCGGATCGAGCGCGAAATCCGCACTTAGGCCTGCGTGGTCCCATGCCATTTTCCCAGCAGCCAGGGCGAATTGCGTATTCCTGCAAGCACCCGCATGTTTTTCTGCATCTTCGCCAAGGAAATCCGCCAAATCGAAATCTCTGACTTCGGCGGAAAACATAGTGGGGAACGTCTTCGCATCGAAGAGAGTGGTCGGAGCGATCGCGCTTTCGCCCGCAACGATTTTCTTCCAAACCACTTCGACATTGTGCCCAAGTGGCGTCACACAACCCATTCCCGTAATGACTATTCGCCGATCCACTCAATTATTCCTTAAACTTGCTGACGACCAAAGCGGCTGTTTGTCCGCCCGCGAGTGCATAGCTCGACGTTATACAGTGGTTGATTGTCGCATCCGTCGGATCCTCTTGCACAAACTGAAAACGGCACGACGGGTCCAGTTGGTCCGTGTTCAAAGACGCCGGTATCGTGTTGCGGTAGATAGCCGTGACGGCTGCCGCAAAATCGATCGCAGCGGTGCCGGCTCCATTGTTACCCATCGCACCTCGTGTCGTGAGTGCAGGGATAGCTGGCAGCTTGTCCCCGAAGACGTCATTCCACGCAGCCATTTCGCCTCGATCGAAGTCCATGCAGCCCGTACCGAATGGAACCGCAAGCCCAATGTCATCCGGCGTTACGTTCGCCGCCTTCATGGCTTTTCGCAAGGCGATTGCAATAGCTACGCCTTTGGGGTCTGGGTCGAGCCAATGGTAGGTGCTACACGCAGCCCCTGAACCGGTAACTTCAGCATAAATACGAGCGTTACGGTTACGAGCATGGTCGAGCGATTCAAGAACGACAAGCCCGCCTCCGTCGCTGGCTACTGTGCCGCTTCGATTTTCTCCAAACGGCAGGCACGCGTTTTTCGGCGAATCATTTTTGCTTGTGTTCAAATATCCGTTGAGAAGAAGTCTTGTCACCGCCAAAGGAGCCAGTTTGCTCTCCGCACCGCCGCAGATGCAAACGTCGGCATCTCCCCGCACGATGGTACGATACGCCTCACTGATAGCCAGATGGCTCGAAGCCTCTCCGCACGTCACAGTATTCGACGGCGCCTGTGCGTCGTGGACGATGGTAACATGGCAAGCCAACATATTTGGCAGAAACTTGAGGAGCCAAAGGGGTGTCAGGTTTTGCATACCCTCCGACCCCCATTTCTTAAGGCTGAAAGCTTCGCCATCCGCCGCAGTGCTCAGCGCGCCAGCCAATTCAACAAGGTCTGCGCAAACCAATCCTGCCCCAATATTGGCACCAAATCGCGTGCTGTCTATATTCGTCGGCGGCTCCGCTTCGCCCCTTTCGATAATGCATTTCGTATTCAGGCCTGCGTCGCGAACCGCATGATAAGCGCAAACTACGGCAATAGTGATGTCTCGCGACATAACCTTGACACTTTTTCGATATCCTTTGGGGATATGGTCACCAAGCTTGAACGCCGGCAATTCGCCACCAACCTGCGAGGACAGCCCTCCGGGATCAAACGCTTCAATGCGACGGATGCCGTTTTGTCGATCCAGCATCGCGTCCCAGGTAGGCTCGATGCCGATGCCGAGCGGCGTGGCCACGCCGAGGCCTGTCACTACAACTCGCCGTTCATTCTTCATGGCTTGTCCGCATTGTGATTGGCTTTGCATCGAAAATCGCTCAGGAGATTCACGAAGTTCTCCGTAAAAACAAAATTTTCTTCCGGCAAGTCGAGATTCTGCGATGCCTGGTCAACGTGGGAAAAAATCAAATCCACGCGCCCGATTTCCTTATCGTTTTTGAACACAACTCCGGCAGTGGTCGCGGCTTGTTCTGTCAACGATTCAACCGTCGCTTCATAACGCAATTCATCACCCGGATGAGCGTAATCGTCGAACGTTGCGCGGCGAATCTTCGCAAGAATAACATTTTCCTGGAAATCACGGGCTTCGCCGACCAAAATGCCAGCCGTCTGAGCCATGCCTTCTATCATAAGTGCCGGAGGCATGACAGGGTAGCCGGGAAAATGATCGTGTAAATGCTCTTCGGCAAGCGATACGTTCTTGACAGCAGCCGCCCGTTTGCCTGACGAAAACTCAACAAAAGTGTCAATCCAAACCCAGCGCATAGCAGCCCTTGTTTCAGCGGGATAGCAGACGAACAAAAGTCACGCGGCTTGAAGCTTGTTCTCTACATACTTAACGATGGTATTGACGGTGAAGAGGTCCGGCATTTTCGACACGCGTGGAGCGTCTTCGAAACCCGTAAAGTCAGCATGCGGCATCGAGGACTTCAGCTCTTTCAAGCCAGCCGGGGTCACCACGTCTCCATCTACATAATCTGGATTATTCAAGATGTCGTCTGGGAAAAGCTCGCCCTTCGGGATCTTGATTGAGAATGTTTTTTCGAGGCGGAATACAATGTCCAGAAAATCGATGCTCTCTGCTCCCAGGTCAGCCTGCAACGTTGTCGTAGGTTCGACTTCGTCGTCATCCACACCCAGCGCATCCGTCAGGACGTCTCGAACTTTTAGAAAAACCTCGTCATTGGCGGAAGTCATTCCGGGCCAACCTCCTCATTAGGAATCGTAAGAACCAATCTCGCACCCCAACCGAATCACGCAGACGCTTTTGCCACTCAAGTCAACAACGTCTCTCAGCCGCGAAGCAAGCACCACTGTTTCTTTGCATATTCGGCGAACTGCTTACTGTTGCCGGGTCCCTTTTTGTCGTCGATTTTGGAATGTACCAGCGAAAATCGCGCCTTGACCACTTCCACATCGTTGCAATATCCCACGCCGGAAAACCGACTGCCCTCGGACGTCAGTTCCAGACAGTCAACCTCCAACTGCAAGAGATTGCCTGGTTTGACAAAGCTCTTGTATGTTACGTTTTTTGCCTCGCGAAGCAAGATCACGCTCGGATTGAAGTCCTGCGCTTCGTGAGCAAGCCAGGTTCCCGCCTCGATCAGCGCTTGCAACATGAAAACGCCGGGAAGTATCGGGAACCGCGGAAAATGGTCTTGCAGGTATTCCTCAGCAAGCGTCACCGCCTTCACGGCAACGATCCGTTTTCCACTTTGCAGCTCGACAATCTTGTCAATCAGGCAGAACTTCATGGTCATCCGTCCGGAAAAGATCGCTCAGGAGATTGTCTTGCGAATTCTACAGGCTTTTCGTGTAACCAACTCAAAGCAAGACAAACTGAAGAAACAAGCTCTCTAGGCCTGCACACAGCCACAAAGACGAGATCGGGCTATTTTGGATAGCGGTTTTTGGTTAGCAAGTAGGTCGCTTTACCAATCAAAATGGCTGGACAGACCTCCACGCAATTTCTTCTTGCGCTTCTTGGGGGGAGCCTGGGTCGCTTGAGCGGCACCAGAGGTTTGCTCCGCCCCGGCAGGCGCTTCGGCAACCGCTTTGATCGAAAGCGATATGCGACGTTTTTCTTTGTCCACGCCAAGGACGCGCGCTTCGACTTCCTGGCCTGGTTGGACAACGTCGCTGCAGGTATTAACTCTTCCCTCAGCCAATTCTGAGATATGAATCATCCCCTCAACGCCGGGCACCAATTCCACAAAAACGCCAAAGTCCGCCAATCTGGTGACCTTGCCCGTCACCAAAGACTTTTCCGGATATGAATCGAGAACCACGGCCCAAGGGTCCGGCTGGGATTGCTTCATGCTCAGGGCAATACGCTGCTTCCCCGGCTCGACACGAATAACAACTGCATCCACCATGTCGCCTTCGGAAACCGCGTCTGATGGCTGATTCACACGACTCCAGGAAAATTCGCTCAACGGGATCAAGCCTTCAATGCCTGGTTCCAATTCTGCAAATGCGCCAAAGCTGGCAAGTCGGATGATGCGTACTTTCGTGTTCGTTCCTTCGTGAAATCGGTCGGCGACGCCATCCCAGGGATTCGGTGCGAGCTGCTTCAAACCAAGCGAAATACGGTTGCGCTCTTTGTCAATCTTGAGCACCTTCACCTCAACCTCTTGCCCCTCCTTTAGAACATCCGTGACTTTATCAACATTGCCCCACTTCAAGTCACTAATGTGCAAGAGTCCGTCTATGCCACCAAGGTTAACAAACGCTCCAAATTCCGCGATGCGACTGACAACTCCATGGCGTGTTTGCCCGACATCGAGTTCTGCCTCGAGCGCTTCACGTTTTTCTGCGATTTCACGTTGGAGTACCTTACGACGACTCAATAAGACATTTTTCTTCCGACGGTCTACCTCCAAAACCTCACACCGAAGCGTTTGATTGAGCAGCGTGGAAACGTCCTTGATCTGGACAATGTCTGTATGGGAGGCTGGCATAAAAGCACGAATGCCGTTGAGGTTTATTTCGAGGCCGCCCTTGATGACGCCAACCGCTCGGCCATCGACGATCATGCCCTTCTTCAAATTCACCCAAGTGGCTCGTTGGATCGCGCCTTTTCGACTGACAATCAGAAGGCTTGATTCGGCGTCATAACTTTCCACAACAACATCTATGCGCCGACCCACTTCCAGAGGCTCCTTTTTTCCAAACTGAGAGCGTGGAACGATGCCTTGCAGCTTGGCACCGAATTCAAGAAAAATGTCCTCGTCGGAAACATTGGCGACTGTGCCGATAATTTCAGCGCCGGGCTCTGGTTGATCTGCACCGACCTCCGCAGCGTTCAGCCCGCCAAAACCGCCTTCGCCCAGCTCTGCCATAGCTTCCGCGACTTCTTTTTCCACATCCGCCATGGTCGTATCGATTGCGTTTGCTGTCGTGTCAGGAGGTGGATCGCTCTGCGGGCCAGTCGGAACCGCCGCGTCAGGCTGAACCGGTGCTGTTGGATTAAGCTGTGGGTCTTGCGGCTGTTCTGGTTCGATACCTGTACTCATGGCGACTCTTTTCCAAGATAACGCTTCCGTGACGGATCGTGCAGAGTGATGCGTGAAAGCGAAGAAATGCTTGCCTGGCTGGTTGTTATTTCCTGCACGGTTGCCGCTACGAGCTTATCTCGTATCGAAACCCAAGGTAGCGGTTTCCTCTTTGAATTCAAACCTCCGCCCAATCCGACGCAACTGATATCACAAGGCATATTACAAGAATAGCCATGCGTCAGTATGTGAATAACTGGTATTGTTTGTAGCGATGCACATAGGTTAAGTCAAGCTACTGTGCATGACCACAATGCGGGGCGTAGGGTGTTCGTCCCAAGTCCAAAAATCATTCTAATTCTGCTCGAACCGAACCGAAAGGGGGATCTATGCCGCGACGCTGACGAGGCAATTCAAGGCAAAGATGAACAACTCAGACTCACACACAAGCATTCAAAACCACATGGAACTGTCAGGCCGATGAATTGCAGACCGAAGGCGTGGACCCCAGCATGAGCTACCAACCTTTGTTATAGTATCTCTCTAGCTCAGCCAATTTCCATGCAGGAACAGTGTATTCATAAATTCGATCAGCTGGAACAGGGTCTAATTTGATGAAAATAGGTTTATCCCCTTTGTAGAAGATGATCTCACATTGTGGCCAATCTGAAGGCACTTCTACCCAATTGCTCACTTTATCCTGTCCAGGTTGAACTAGCTTCCCTTTTTTGCTGTCCCACACAGTCCAGTTCGGTATTGGATTCCCATCTGTGTCATGGAAAACGATTCGAACGTAACCGTCACGCACTTCTCGCACTGGTGATACCGTCGGCTTCTTGGGTTCCGGGTTGTTGAGACCGATTGCAATAAAGACGATGCCGGTCACAGCAGCGCCACCTGACAAATAACCAACGATATTGGAAACAGCTGCATTGGCAAAAGACATTTCAACTCTCCACTACTTGGTTTTTGCTAATCAAGACAGCCAGAACAACACCCCAAGACATTATAACAAGAATCACGGAGGACCAGATCGCTGTAGATCTGAATTCTTTGTCATCTTCTCGCGTAGAACACATCGAAAAGAAGCCAGCACAAACTATCAGTATAATAACACCAATCCAGAACTCGACAGTCTTAGGACTATACTTGTCACCAATAGTCGGGAAACAACTCATCACAACAAATGCGGCGTACATCAGCAAATTGCCGCGACAGCAATGATCCCCCAAAGTCTTACGACGCGCGCCTGGCGAGCCAACAAAAGGTAGCAAAATGAATGCCAAGGGCACAGCCACGACGAGGCAGACTTCGCCAGGATTCTCCATCACAAACCGACCTTTTGCGATATTTGATTACAAAGACAATCGACACGACACATATCTAAGCTATTGCCAAATCAGGCAGGAACTATGCACAACGCCGCTTCAATGTCAAGATAAATATCGTCACACCTGGATTGTAGATTACTTCTAATCCCTATTCCCACTGTAGCGTAACGAATTGGGCCCGAAAAAACAATGTAATTATTGAAAATCGGCATCCTATGCTAAAATGGCCAGATTCTTAATTTCGCAACCAACGTTCTCATGTAAAACAATATGTGGAAATCCAACCATGTGAGTCGCGCCTTAGTGGGGCGTGATGTCTGCACAGATCTACCCGCTGCTACAGTGCTTGGAGCAGACTAACGCAGAAAAATGTAGCTCACGCGACGGAGTTATCGGACATCCAAGCGGGAAACGGCCATCATTATGGCTAAGCGCGCATATGCACAGCAAGAAAACTCCTCTTCGGACGAACCACCGAACAACCCTAGTCTACCGAAATCGCCTCGTTCGGGTGCGATCCACGAAGTCCTTAATGTTGGGGTATTTCTCCATGGTTTCCAGCAGATTTTCGATGACTTGCGCGGGATCTTTCCCTTGAAAATTCCGGCGAATGCCGTTTGCAGCTTCAAGTTCATCAGCCGACAACAGTTTTTCTTCCTTACGCGTACCCGATGAATTCAGGTCGAGCGCAGGCCAAATGCGCCGATTCGCCAGCTCTCGCGACAGAACCAGTTCCATATTGCCCGTCCCTTTGAACTCGTTGAAAATGACGTCGTCCATTCGACTACCTGTCTCAATCAGGGCGGTAGCTAGTATGGTCAACGATCCGCCATCCTCGGCATTTCGAGCCGATCCAAAAATCGACTTTGGCTCGATCAGTGCGGTCGAATCCAGCCCGCCTGACATAATTCGCCCGCTCCCTCGACGATTTGAATTGAATGCCCGGCCAAGTCTGGTCAGCGAATCCATCAGGATAACAACGTCGCACCCCACTTCGACAAGTCGTTTCGCTCGACTGATAACGAGCTTGGCAAGACGAATATGAGCTGCGAGGTCGTTATCGTTGCTACTTGCGATGACCTCACCCTGTACGGATCGCTTCATGTCCGTGACTTCCTCAGGACGCTCATCTACCAACAAAACCATCAAATGTGCATCCGGATGATTGGCTGAAATGCCATTGGCGATTTGCTGCAATAGCATGGTTTTTCCCGTTCGAGGCGCTGCAACGATGAGTCCTCGTTGCCCAAAACCAACCGGCGTCATCAAATCCATAATGCGCATCGACGTGGGTCCGCCGGTTGTCGCAAGTCGAAGTCTTTTCGATGGATCGAGTGCCACAAGTTTATCAAAGGGAGTTTTTTCCAGTCTTTCCTCTGGAGGCGAACCGTCGATCGTCTGAATTTCGGTACATTTGGGAGCTTTGTTGTTCGAACGCGAATTTGAATTGTTTGCGACTGACGCGAGCGCAATGACATTTTCGCCGCCCACGAATCGAAATTCCTTGCATATCGCTGGCGAAACAAAGGCGTCATTCTGCTGTTTCCGAAAATCTATCTTTTCAGAACGAAGAAAACCCCCTCCCCTGCCATCAAGCTCAAGAGTTCCGGACACGGGCGATTTTTCAGGCACCGGAGCCTGCCGTGTTGGAGCGTTCTTCCTATTGGTATTCTTCTTGTTCACAGACACATTGTTATCCTGTATTGCCAAAACTACCTATTGTAATCTCAACTTCTTGCAAAAAGCGATTTATTCGATCGTCGCTTCTATTTTTTGCCAAGGAGGACGGCATAGCAAGATTGCGCATCAGGAGTCATTGGTGCGCCGCAGGTGAGCGATTTGCCAATCGCCTGCATTATACCCGAATCCATCCACAAATTGAAGTGCCGTGGCCTGTGTGTTTTTCTGGTTTTTAGGCTTGACACACAGCATCGTACGGGGACACTTTCTCCCCGAGTTTCAGATTGCTTGTGCATTCGCATGACTATTCGATTAGCGAGTGCTTGTGTCAGGCAAGAGAAACGATTCGGAATGTTAATGCGGCTTCATGGCACTGCCAGTTGAATTTGGCTAACGCGAGTCGCGTAGAGATTCCGATATTTCCCAAATGTTGCGACTCGCAATCGAGTTGCTGGCTGTTTGCCAAGGCATTCGGGAACAGCATTCAGGAAAGTGTTTTCTATTTTCGATCGCGGCGCGGTCAGGGAATTAGTTAGGCACCGAATAAAGAGTACAAACGGATTGGCGTAAGAAGGTATTACAGCGTAACACTGTGGCATCCTTTTGGATAAAGGCGCTGAAAACCTATAGACGATCAAGATGTGGCACAGATGTGGCACCTACTGTAGGGTGTGCTGCTATTGATCGTAAAGTCGTCTTCCGCTTGGCATGACTATCGTTATTGTAGCGGTCTAGAGCCGTGGGTATGAGGGCGGACCCGTACCCGTGAGTTTGTGTAGTTCATAGAAGTATGCTGGGGCGGTACCTGGCAGGAACAAGGAGAATTCAATATGAAAACCACCAAGAAATTGTGCTTGGTAGCACTGCTGGCTGGCGGAACGATGTTCGGCGGCTGCCTCGGTCTCGGCGGAATCTTCAACCCGCAGCGCATCCTGGCATCAGCGATTGACTATGCCATTCTCGAGTTCACACTCGACAACGACGGTGTCGTCGACATCTTCGAAGACGGCAACGTTGCTGGCTAAGCAACTGCTCAGCTGAAGTCCAGCTTACTCAGAAGCGCATCGGCGACGCTTGCGTCGTTAGTGCATAGATTTCTGCAAGCTGGCAAACGAAACAAGGCGCGGGACGGATCCAAAAGGTCCGTTCCGCGTTTTTTTGTTCTTACGTTATCGCCAGCCGAAGCACGGTGGGAGCAAAGGGCGGCTTTCCTTCTACCGACCCGGAAGGTACAGGATTCCACCGCTGGCGATTCCGACACGATCCACATGCCCCATCACAGGTTCATCCACTTCAACGAGAGCGTGAGCGTGCATCCTTGATCCGTGGTGCGTCAGTGTCCCTTCTAAACCCTCGGCGAGAAACCCGACCAACTTCGCATTGGCTCGTTCCCAAGATTTGCGAAACGGTGGCCTCATCGCTGATTCGGTTCGTCCATGCGAAGCAGCCATCGGGCAGGCGCCAGCCACGACATGCAACTCCAGATCAAGCAGTTTCCCCACAACCTTGAATGGGATAGGGCATTGAGGATCGAATCCGGCTGCTCGCGCCGAATCCACGAGGAACTCTTCCACTCCCGTTGGCAATACGTCCGATTCGATCGGAATCGCTCGCCATCGTGCCACACGTCCCGCAGTGAGCATCGTGGCATGATCGTCAGTCGATGCACCGCGCGTTGTCATAGCTGCACCGTTGTCATCGACTCGCGAAAGCCAGACGTCGCCTTCGATTACAAGAATCTCGCCCGACAAGCCCTCGAGCGCTCCAACAGCAATTGTGTCACGAGCTCCGTCAAACCTGGCCAGTCCAACCCGACCCCCTGTACGCCCTTCACGCAAGGCCTCATGCATTGAACCCCATCGCTCAATCTCATAACTCTTTGACTTAGACTGGCAGCCACATACTGCCGGTAGCGATATTGCGCCGACAGCGATCAAACAGGCCGCATGTGTTTTTACCAATCCGAAGAATCTAGCGATCGCGTATCTGCACACCATTTATGTTCCGGTCCAATTCGCATGCAAACCTGTCTAACGGCTCTGCCTTCCTGACGGTCGGCAAATCCGCAACAATGAAATTGTCCCAAGACGTCTGCATTCGTTTATTTAGTACTATACGGTTCTAGAAACGATTGGTCGCTCAGGCAGGCCGTCCAAAGCGACTACGGCAGTTTGAGGGTCGTGGGGAAATGCAAGCAGCCAACCTTCCTCTATGGCGCTGCGAGCGAAGAATAGCTTTTCGGCCATTGTGGTCATGGGCAGAACGTCGTAGGCCATGACCCAAGCCTGTCGCAGATGTGCGACCGTAGGAATGATATCACCGACGAAGAGCAAGCGAGCGTCATCGCCCTGAAAAAACGGATGAATTTGGTAGGGCGTGTGCCCTTGCGAGGTGAACAGAGAAACTCCCTTGATACCCAGGTCCGGACTATCACCCTCCAACAGCTCAAGGCCGCCGCTTTTTTCAAGTGCTTCGAAATCCTGTTGCAGGAACGACGCTTTGTCCTTGGCATGCGGGCAACAAGCGTGTTCCCAATGTTTCTTGTGAACCCAATGCCGGGCACGCGGAAAACACAACGTCGTCCTCTCGCCTGGCTCGTCAAACCAATCCGTCAGCCCGCCATTATGATCGAAATGCAGATGCGTTATGATGACATCCGTTACTTCATTGATCGTAAGACCGAGCGAAGCCAACGCGTCGGGAATGGCTTCAGTGCGATGGCGAATCTCGAATCGCTCCGCATCTCCGGGCGCCCACTTGGACCCACAGCCCGTATCGACCAGAATGACACGTTTCTCAGCTCGATTCACAGCAAGCAGTGTTCGCGTCGCCAGCAAAATGCGATTATCTTCATCGACGTCGGCTGACTTTTGCCATAGCACTTTCGGAACGATGCCGAACATGGCACCGCCGTCCAGACGAAGCGTGCCCGTTTGTACTGAATGTAATTCGTAATCGCCGATCTTCAACATGGTTGGCAGTGTAGCCCGCACGGAAGGAAATTGCACTTACTGCGACTGCTGGATTAGCTCGGTAGATTGAACGACTGTGCCTGATTTGAATCCATGGACACTACGCAAACCCCTACAAATTCTACCGCATTGGTCCACGAAAACGTCCATGGCACAGCGGATGAGACCAACAAACTAACGCTCTGGGAGCGGTTCTCGTTTGGTACGGCTCATTGCGTAACGAATTTGCTTCTTCGAGTGGTAGGTCTCTCGGGACTGTATCGATTCGGCAGATTATTCGGGACTATCGAATGGCTGATTAACTACAAACGACGGAGACGCTTCCGCCGTGCGCTCCAACGCGTGCTCAACCGTAGGCCTTCTGCTTCGGATCGACGGCGCGAGACTCGCGAATTTTTTTGTCGTACTCGCTGCGACAAGCTCTTTTATCTCATTATCGACTGCTTGCCACATGATAAAATCGCTTCTCTCCTGAACGTGGAAAACCATGAGTTACTCGCTTCGTCATTGGAAGGAGGCCGAGGCGTTTACTTGGCTATGTCCCATCATGGCCCGCACCATGTCATGGGCGCCTTACTTGTGGCGAGCGGATACAAGACAGCTGCGGTGCGAGATCGAAACGAGGGGGGGATACGACGATACGTTCAAGGACGGATTGACCGAAAGCACTCTGCATCACATCGGATGCGCGTGATTTTCGCTGACGCCTATCCTCGTGAAATCTATCGCTGCTTTCGCGAGGGCTACATACTTGGCAGTGCGATGGACATCAGTCGAGTACGCAACCCGAATCAACAGGTAGAAGAGGTTACCATCTTCGGCGAGAAGCGAGCCTTTCTATCAGGCCCACTTAAAATTGCGGCTCGCAGCCGAACCCCCGTACTTCAGGCGTTTATCAAAGCTGAATCGCATTTCCGTTATACGTTGAGCATTGTCGAGCAACTCATTCAGCCCGCCGCGATCAAAGGCGATGAAGACGCCATCATTCGAAATGCAATGCAGACGTACGCCACCAACGTGGAGAAACAGCTTCAGGCGACGCCGTCACTTCTCGCACGCATCTGAAGTTTCTTGCTCGTCAGTTTGACTTGCGGTCCGCTACGCTTGAGAAGTGCCAACTCTACGGTGTCGGTCGAGTTCATTCACTGCTCAAGAGCAGTGGCACACGACTTCAACATCACCTAACTCGTCAAGTCTTCCGTGGCACAGCATTAAAATTGGTAGAAGCCCAATGCAGCGGGCCACCTGTCAGCACCAACCTGCTGACAGGAAAGGAGCGACAAGTGGCCCGATACACGGTTTTGATAATCTCTTCTATTAATATTTTACGGAGCAGCCGTAGGACTTCGTGCGTGCTGTCGCGACCGTCGAACCCTTGAGCAATGCGTTCACCGCGTCTTCGACGTAATTTTTCGGCGATTCCTTGTCACCCTGCGGATCATCGTCTATCGCGCCCGCGTAGGCTAGGACACCTTTTTGATCAATCACATACATATGGGGCGTCGTCTTGGCACCATAGATATGACCGACCTTACCCTTGGCGTCCATCAAAATTGGGAACTTGATGTCGTTCGTCTTGATCCATTCGCGAATGCCATCGATCTTTTCCTCGCAATACCGACTGGAATCGATAGCAAGCCAAGCGACAGGCTTGCCGGCAAACTTGGCAAACGTCTTCTGCATTGTCTTTTGCTGGCCCTGATGTCGCTTCACAAACGGGCAGGTGTGATTCGTCCATTCAAGAACAACCACTTTCCCTTTGAAGCTGGCAAGACTGACCTCCTTGCCGTTGGCATCCTTCAGCGCAAACTCTGGCGCGGGCTTACCGATTTCCGCATGTGCGTGTGCATGGCCGTGACTCCCGCCGTGAGCTGCATGACCATGGCCTTTTTCCTTCGACTCACCGACGCCGCATTTTCCGCAATGGGCCCAGGCCGGTACCGCGACAATCAATAGCAACGCAGCCACTATCGAGAAACGAGTTTTCATAAGCATATCTCCAAAAAGCAGACCGAACATCAAACTGAATCAACGATTCACAACCAGCAAGCCTCTCTTAAGGGGGCTACCAGCTGAACACGCCGGTGGTTTAGGTCATTCCCACCAAATACGCAAGAAAGGTAAAGCCAAAAATAGTCGGGTCTTATGCCATGTCCCGATGGATGGAGCTATTGCGGAAACCAGCAACCACTTTCGTTACTGCAGCTTTGCATTCTCTTTTTTCCATCTTCCGAGACGCATTTTTCAATATTGGACCTCAAGCGGCTCGCCAATTTTCATAATATGCCTTGGAATCTCAAGATCATTTCCAAAAAATAAGCCGATATTTTGGAAATATCTTGAGAATTCCAAGAAGACAGCGTATTATTTGGTTAATCAGTCAGGACCACACAGAATCGAGTCAAGACTTGGACATCACCAACTTCACGGAATTCAAAACGGGCAAACTGGAGCCGATAGAGACTGAGGTCGGGCCAAATTGGGCCTTCATCCCTCGGCCCATTCCACAAGACTTTGAGCCGTCCGGTAAACTGTGGCAGTTGATTTCCGACGCCCGAGACGCAGTCGGACGCCTTGAACAGATCAAAGGCATCCTCTCCGACCCGTTCCTTTTGTTGAGACCACTGCAACAACGAGAGGCGCTTAGATCGAGCAGCCTTGAAGGCACATACGCCTTACCTGAAGAGCTTCTTCTTTTCGATGTCGAACAGGACGAAAACAGAGCAATCGAGATTCCCACTGACCACAGTCGAAATAATCGGCTCGAAGTTTGGAATCATTACGAAGCGTTACGAGAAGGCCACAATTGGATTGTCAGCGGGAAACCACTCGGCAAGTCATTGATACTGCACCTACACAAGATTCTGATGACAGGTATTCGAGGAAAGGACAAGAATCCGGGGCGGTTCCGCGACCAATTGGTTGCGGTCGGTTCGAGGCCAAGAAGGTTCATTCCCCCTCCTCCTGAACACATCAACCCATGCGTCGATGAGTTGTCCAGCTATCTTACGGGTGGGACACCGGCTTGCCGCGATCCGCTCGTTCGTAGTTTTCTCGTTCACTATCAATTCGAATCAATACATCCTTTTGAAGACGGTAACGGCCGTGTCGGCAGGGTCTTGCTGTCTCTGTGCGTAAGCTGCTGGCAACGCTTAGCGCTACCATGGCTGTATTTAAGCGAATACTACGAGAAGAATCGAAGAGAATACAACGAACGGATGTATCGCATCAGTACGAACGGCGAGTGGGACGAATGGCTTGAGTTCTGTATGCACGGCGCAATTGAGCAGTCCAATTCCACTATACTACGCTGCGAATCGCTTCGGTCGTTACGCGACGACTACATTGAGAAATACGTTGGCCTCGGCCATCGTATGCGCGAAATCATCGAGCTTTTGTTCGTCCGCCCCGTTGTTCGTATCTCGTTTGTTGCGAAGGAATGCAAGGTATCACACGAAACGGCCAGGCAGGACTTGCGAAAGCTCGTTGATGCTGGTGTGTTGCAGACCATGAAAAATACCAGGCCAAAGGCATTCGCCTGCGCCGACATCATTGCCGCCGCCTACGGTGACGCGATGCCACAACGGGAATAGAGAGAATCTGACGAAAGAGACTCAAATGGCGAATGAGACAAGAAAAGCAGTCGTTTTGTTGTCGGGAGGGATCGACTCCGCGACAACAGCAGCTATCGCGCGCGAGCTTGGTTTTGAACTCTACGCGCTTACTTTTCAATATGGCCAACGTCACAACATCGAAGTCGATGCTGCCACGAATATTGCACATGTTCTACAAGTCAAGAACCATGCGTTCCAATTGATCGACTTGCGGGCGTTCGGCGGGTCCGCACTTACCGCATCTATTGCCGTTCCGAAGGCACAAAATGTATCCGAGATTAGCGACTCGATCCCCATAACCTACGTCCCAGCCCGAAATACAATTTTCCTGGCTTTCGCGCTAGCATACGCTGAAGTCACCGGAGCCAGTGAAATCTTCATTGGCGTCAACGCGATGGACTACTCCGGCTATCCCGACTGTAGGCCGGAGTACATTGACGCGTTTGATCATCTTGCTCGTCTTGCCACAAAGGCTGGCGTGGAAGGGAGCACGATGAAGATACGCGCGCCTCTGATCGACCTCTCAAAAGCAGACATCATTCGCAAAGGCGTTAGTCTCGGCCTTGACTATTCACTCACGCATAGCTGTTACGACCCCTCGCCCAAAGGGCTGGCTTGCGGCTGTTGTGACAGCTGCTTGTACCGAAGAAAGGGATTCGACGAAGCAGGTGTGCCCGATCCAACAAAATATGCACCGTAACGGGTTCGCGCGAAAAACCATCACGCATGCCGATTTCACACGAAGCAATACCACAGCACCGCAAAGAAGCAACACGGGCCGCAAGTTACACCTATCGACAATACAATGTCGCTATTCGGTGTCGCATTTGCCTGCAATTCGGGATTCATCTACACTGAAAGTGCTTGACCTGCTCAGACTATTTCGCTTACCTTGGAAGCACCATGGCGACTGTCACGTTTACAGCTAATTTGCAACGTCATGTCGCCTGCCCGTCAGTCGAAGCGGTCGGTCAAACGGTGCGGGAGATTTTGGAAAGCGTTTTTCGTGACAATGAACAAGTGCGAAGCTATGTCCTCGACGATCAAGGCGCATTGCGTAAACACATGAACATTTTTGTGGATGGCGAACCTATTCGCGATCGAACGAGTCTTGGAGATATTGTCGGCGCAAACGCAGAAGTCTTTATTATGCAGGCGCTATCTGGAGGCTGAACCCTCTGCGTTATGCCATCGACTCGGCGTTTCATAGGCAACTTTACGGTAGTTTGTAATTGCTCATCGGTTTTTTTGGTCCCGCGAGGTAGAACTGGATTACCTATATGAATAAACGAGCATTCGTAGCAACACGAAAAGGGCTGTTCGAACTTTCTCGCGCAGGCGACAAAAAGACGGGCGAATGGCAGATCACGCAGGCGTCGTTTCTTGGCGACAACGTCACGCTATTCATGCATGACCCGCGATCCGGCTCACTCTACGCGGCACTCGATCATGGCCATTTTGGCGTAAAACTTCATCGTTCGCTTGACGAAGGAAAAACATGGGCCGAATGCACCACTCCCAAATACCCCGAACGCCCCGAGGGAACTCCTGACGAAATATGTGAAATGTCCGGCAAAGCTATTCCGTGGAGCTTGAAACTTATCTGGGCGCTTGCTCCGGGAGGCGCGGATGAACCGGGCGTCCTGTGGTGCGGCACGGTGCCCGGCGGACTTTTCCGCTCCGTGGATCATGGCGCCACATGGGAATTGATTCGCTCTTTGTGGGATGAACCTAGCCGAAAGAACTGGTTCGGCGGCGGGCTGGATTATCCCGGTATTCACTCGATTTGCGTCCATCCGGAAAATCCCAGTCACATCACCATAGGGATATCCTGCGGCGGCGTTTGGGTTACTGAAGATGGCGGTTCATCCTGGAAGTGCCGTGCGAAAGGCATGTTTGCTACATACATGCCACCTGATCGCAATGATGACGGGGATATCCAAGACCCGCACTGCGTGGTTCAATGCCTTAAATCCCCTGCAACATTTTGGGCACAGCACCATAATGGCGTGTTTCGTTCAACGGATGGATGCGAAAACTGGCAGGAAATATCGGCTGCATCGCCATCGACATTCGGCTTTGCCGTCGCGGTTCACCCAAAAGACCCCGACACCGCCTGGCTGGTTCCCGCAATCAAGGACGAAAAGCGAATTCCCGTCGATGGCCAAGTGGTAGTCTCGCGAACGCGCGATGGCGGCAAGACCTTCGAGGTATTGCGAAATGGGCTTCCACAACACCATGCATACGACATTACATTTCGCCACGCGCTTGATATAGATGAGACGGGAAGCGCGCTGATGTTCGGCTCAACCACCGGCTCGCTTTGGTATTCCGACGACCAAGGCGACAACTGGCAAACAATCACCAGCCATCTGCCTCCGGTTCATTGCGTGAGATTTGCGTAAGGCTGCGGGCTACTTAGCGACCTTCTTGGGAAGCTTACGCTTGTTGGCGTACTCGGAAGCGTCATCGAATTGCTTTTTCAAATGAGGCTTCACGCGGTCAAACTCATCCTTGAGTTCTTTGTCCTTATAACCTGCTTCTTTCAAATAGACCAACGTCGATAGCGCCTCCAGGAATGGCGTATCTTCTTCGTTGAGTGCCTTTGCAAACTCAGTCCAAGCGGGCAACTCTTCTGCTCCTGTTACATCATCAAGGCGCCAGCTCCCTGCATCATCTACCCCAAGTGTGTAGACGTATTTTTCGCCCTTCAGTTCTTCGTTAACAACTTTCACATCACACACAAAGTCGAGGTCGGTCGCCACAGCCCTCGAAAAAGGGCCGTAATAGTAGAGAATAAACCTGTGGGGAAACTCTGTATGCCCATTCGCGGCTAGAAGATGCACGATCTTCTGAAGACGCTTTCGGCCGTTAATTTCCTCAAGCTCGCGCACCAGCCGTGCGATTTCCAACGCGCCGTCAAGACTCATGACCCACCTCCATTACCTAACATACACCAAACTTTCGCATAAGTCCAGTAATTTCTTCTTCTATTTCCGGATCGTAAAAGAGTCGTGCTGTAGACTGTTTTTGAGTCAACGCGTCCAGGAAAGGCTCAATCGCTTTTTGCTTACTTAACCGCGAAACCGTCCCATCCTTATCGACCATGTGAATCTCACAAGAAAATCGTGTTTCAGCGCCGCCTGATCCTCCCGGCACCTTGTATTCAATGTTTTTGTAGGGCAATACGTCGAGTGAATCCAGATAGCACGCGTACCGGAACAAGGGGCGCTCTTGGTATGTCCTCTTAAGTTCGTCATCAAGCCATTTCAGCTGATTTTTGTCAATTTCCAGGCACAGCCAAGGTTTTTTTCGGCGCACCAGGCCCAACGCATAGCGCGACAGTGACTGCAATATCTCAGGATCGCCATCTCCAAACGCAACAGCCAATTGCCTGATCGTCCACCAAATCACTGCATCATCGAGCTTTAAGTAGGTCTTGAGGTCGGGTTGTCCGTTCTCCTTCAACAGAGCAAGAACAACAACAGGAATTTGTTCTTCCAATTCTTGAGGATGTTCCATCCAACACGCAAGGGCGAGACGCATCGTACAGATCATTTCCGCCTCATATGCCCTGTTGGCACGATGGCCATAGACATAGCGAGTCATCCATTTTCGGGCGAGCAGCAAACCCTCAATCGCACCAGTGCCTTTGCTGGCATCAAGACACAACCTAAACAGCTTCACTCCTTCATCCTCGACTTCCGCGATAGTTAGTGCATTCAAAATCCACTCGGAGTCATAATGCCCAAATCGGGAACCTGTCATAAGACTGTCACGCAAGAGATAGTCCATTCGATCTGCATCAAGCTGGCTGCTGACAATATCGGAAACAAAAGGATCCTGAGGCTGTTTAACAATTTCAAAGTACCAGTGCGCTTCATCCGACACCAGAGCAGCCACTTCTTCCGGATTTATTCTTTCATTTATCAAGCACCGATTCACTTCCGTGCTCTCGTCCAGAATGATCTTACAAGTCCAGTATTCGTGACTCTTCTTGTCTTCCTCAAAAACGCCTTCAAAAACATGCGAGAAAGGGCCATGCCCAAGATCGTGCAGAAGTGATGCAGCCTTGATAATGTTCACTTTGTCGTTAAACAACCTCTCGATTTTTTTCTCTGCACGCGCGCTTAGTTTTTCGATCATCCGTTTGGCGAAATTGAAGACGCCGAGGGAATGCGTAAAGCGTGAATGTTCCGCGCCGGGGTAGACGTAGTGACATAGACCTAATTGTTTGATCCGCCGCAGGCGTTGAAATTCCTTGGTATTGATCAAGTTGAGGATAAATTCCTCGCCTGGATCCAAGATGATCAAATCATGCACCGGATCGCGGAAGATCTTCTGAGACTTGATTGACATGCGAGCAATGTACAGGATATTGCGCAGGGTGTCACGAGTGGGCCATTGTCAGGTGTGAGTTTTCACTGCCACGGTTACCTCACAACTGCTGGTTCGATCCAGTTGAAGCGGTCTTGCAGATCGCCGTTGTCGCCGAAATCGACAATCAACTCGATTCGTTTGGCGTGGTTTACGTCGAGGCGAAACGGGCCGAACAGCGTACCCGGCGTAACGTGCGGCTCGCGCAGGCGGCGTTTGCCGTCGATCAAAATATGTGCCGCAACATTGGCATAATCACCGCTGTCGTCATCCAAGCCAAAGGATGTAACAAAGGTCTGGTATGCTCCTCTCAAGTCGTACGTCAATGTGCATCGGCTGTGGACGCCGATTCCATAGTCAAATCGTTCGCCCGCCACGACCAATGGCCCGCCCAACACATTGCGATTGTTCTGATAGTGCCAGTTTTTCGACAGCATGGGTGTATGTTCAAAGCTGATCGGCTCGTGCGAACCAAGCCATTCCCACCTGCCGCCCTGCAAATCCACGCGAACAACATCATCCGCTTTGCAGCGAACTGAAAGCCCCAGCGGATTGCGAATCGACACTTCGTCTGCAGACCAGTCGAGCTCATCCGCCGAAATACGTCCACTTCGCCGTAGGGTGACGACAGCTAATCGTTTCGGAGTAGGGCGGGGCGGGCTCGTGGCAAACCGAACAGCCAGGACTTGTTCCAACTGAATCGTGAATTCGCCATCAGATGTTTCAAGCAAGACGCCATCGGTTCCGATCGAAGTAACGAAGCCTTGCAATCCATCGCCGTTTCTCAGGAGGATCGAATCTTCGTCCGCTTGCTTGCGACCACTGATCCAGGCTTTGGCCTGTCGATACTGAGCAGACTTCGGCTTGGCGACGATGAGATGATAGAGAGAATCGAGCGGCGCTTCGATGACGCCCAAATCATCCGTTTCCAAAGAAATTGCGTCGTCAGCCTTTCCTTGCAGTTTGCCTAAGAGAAAGTCCCCATTCGATAGAAATAGTGTCGTTTGCGCGCGTCGAGGCTTGGCAGCTGTAACGGAGGGCAATACGCGAACCAGATCATCGATGCCAATCTTTTGACTCTCTCCCTTTGGCAATCGAATCGTCAGCCCTGCTTTCAATGACAGCGATACAAGTCGTCCAACGACGTTTATTTCGTCAACGGTTTTTACAGCGACAGCCATGTCCGCGCGAACTGTTCCCGCAGCCAAAAGGGTGGCAGTTAATATCAAACACTGTTTTGCACTTACTCTTCGCATGAGGATCACTTTTGAAAGATCGGCAATAACCGATTGGGCATCTGAAGAATAATGAGTGCCATAGCCGTCCCATATTCCGGGCCTGCCTGCCCACGCCAAAGCCCTTCCGGCGACTGTTTCGTCAACAGCTCATCCCGAATCGCGGGCCACCAAACAATCCAATATTCATCACCTGCCAGGAACATGGCTTGAGCGGCATAATAATGGCCATAGAAAAAATGGCCTACGGTTCGCTCTCTCGGAGGCGCAAAACTGCTGACATATTCTAAGCCTCGTTCGACGGAATCTCCACCGTAAACTCCTGCATATTGCATCGCCGCCACGCCCGCAGCCGACCGTGCAAACGCGGACCCGCCCGAACTGAGCATATACCGAAAGCCGCCATCCGGGTTCTGACTGTTCAATACATATTCAATGGCCTGATCGACAATGGCTTTGTCTACATAGATGCCCGTGTTGCGGGCGGCGCGAAGTGCCATAATCTGGCATACGGTAACCGACAAATCAGCGTCGGCACGAACCGGTTGATATCTCCAGCCTCCATCATCGTTTTGGGTGTTCGCAATCAGCCGAACTGCTTTGCGCAGCATTTCACGAAGCTCAGGCCGATTGGTCATGCCATACACCTCAGCCAGGAAAAGCGTCGCGAAACCATGCCCATACATCGGACCATGAGACGTCTCAGCGGCTAGCAAGCCACTTTCTCCACTATGAGCAAGAACAAAATCCAGGCAACGTGCCACGTTCTTGCCGTATTTTCCCCGCCCCGGCGTATGCCCATCCCCCAGAAACGCCAACCCCGCCAAGCCGGTAATTCCGACGTGAGGGCCGTAATGGGACAAACTACCATACGACCCATCGGGCGCCTGGTTTTCGGCGAGCCAGCGCAGGCCTTTCTGGACAGCCACCTGCTGCGTGGGAGTAATCTCCGAGGGGGCGGGCGCTGCCGACTTGGGCTTGTCCATCGCGCGGGCGCTGCTGGTGAACGCGAAAGCGCACGTACCCGTGATGGCTACGATAGTCGAATATTGGTGCCGACGTTTCGACATATACGATTTATCCTTACGGTGCATCTTGTAGCGCTCGGTAGTATTCCTCGATCCACTCACGGTACCGCTTGAGATAGGTTTCTTCAGCGCCTTGCCGAATCTCATCTCGTTCTCGTTGCGGCAGATTGCCCCAGCCTTGCCGAGAATCGTTCAATCGTCCGCCCGTTGCTCCTTCTGCGTTGGCCTTGCCGGATGAAGGCGTCGCCTCTCCCTGATTATCTTTGCCTTCAGAATCTGACTGTCCGACCTTACCAGACTGTTTCGGATTGTTTTTGGGTCTTTTTCGTTCATCGCCTTGTTGGGGCTTCTGATCATTTTTTTTCGGTCGCAAACGAGATGCTGCTTGTTTTATCGCTTCATCCAGATCGTGTAGGATACGCTGTTGCACCGCTTGCGTATCTTCGCCAACGTCAAAGCGGAGTTCGATACGTCGACTTGACTCGCGCATCATTTCCAGAATTGTCGTCATAATGTCGGCGCTGGAGTTTTCAGTTGATTCCTTGATTAGCTTCTTACCCAATCGTTTGCTGCTCGCCCTGTCAGCATCTTGCTCTTGGCCATCGCTTTGTGCCCATGCCCCTGAACTCAACATGATTGGACTGAAAACCAGAAGAATGCTCATCATGGGATTCACTCTTTTGGATACCACTACATTCATCGATTCCCCCTTGCCCGCGCAGTGATTTTCTGCGTTAGTTGGCGAACCTGGTTTTGATCCTCACTCAGCGCCTTCAACTGGTGAAGCTCCTGCTCCGTCGCTTCGTCCAGGTCAAGTTCCTTGTGCAACGTGCTCGTTCGACCATTGATATCAACCTGCATGGAACGGAGCACGAACAACTCAGCCACCGTTGGAATCGGCTTTTGACCTGATTGTGATCCACTGCCCGTTCCACCGCCTGATTGTTCGGCTTCTGCAAATTTCTCGTCAAATGGCAAGTCTTGCGTCTCTTCGATCGCCGCTACCAGCATCTCGATTTCATGCACAATTCGATCCGTAGTTGACACCAGTTCTTCATCGATTTTTCGTGCCAGGAGCCATTGCTGGCTCGTTTCCATCCAAACATCAACGCGATTCAGCGCCCATTGGTAAACAACCACTTTTTCCAGGTCCGGCAATAATTCACTCAGCGTCTCGCGAACATCCGCCTGCTTTCGCGAGAGCTTCGTCGATATCCGCGCTTCCGCACGCCCAACCCGACCCCGATCGTTGACGGCTTTCTGAAGCTCGCCGAGTTGTTCATTAACCACTTTCTGACCCGCCAGAATCGATTGCAGACTCTCGCGAATGTCAGCAAGATGCTTTTGCAATAGCTTTCGGTCCATTTCTTTTGCGAATTGATCGAGTTTTGCCTGAGCATCGAGCAATCGCTCAATCGCCTGATCTTGTGCCATCAACGCGGCTTTGAATCCTCCCACATCAAGCTGAGATTCCGCGTCTCGCATCGCCTTTCCAGCGGAACGCACCAGCATGGCAACGGATTCCATTCGCTCCAGCTCCTCGACATCTCGACTGAGAAATTCCGTGTTCTTACGAAGGCGTCGTTGCTCCGTTGTCAAATCAGCAGAAGACGCGGTATTGGAATGGGCTTCCTGTGTTGCGAAACGCAGCGATTGTTGATCTTCGATAAGCTCTGCCAGTTGCACTTCGAGCTTCAGAACTTTCTTGGAAAGCCTTTCGAGTTCCCGTTGGTCCCGATTGCGCAAAGCCTGTACCATTTTTCGCAGCGCATCTGACGCTCTTTTCTGGTGAATGCGTGCAGCGGCGGTTCGGTTTTGGCCAATGGCTTCAGCTGCGTCGCGCAGTCGGATGGTGGCTCGTTGCGACCGCGCCGCTCGAAGTGCCGCATCGATCGTTTCTGCTGACGCCTTGTCTTTGTCTCTCCCACTCCTGGCTTCGGCTTGAAGGTCGCCCATATGACTTAACAGGCGAGCCAAATCCTTGGCAAGCTGCTCCTGCTGAGCCTGTGTTCGCTGGAGAAGATGTTTCTCATTGTCCGTCAGATTCTCGACCGTCTTTCCGAGCATCTCTTGGCCGACGCTCGCCGTACGAATGCGCAATTCCTCTTGCCGATCCAGGAGATCGCGGGTTTTGGCGACCAAGCCCTGGAAGCTCCCCCAACCCGCCAACACCTTCAACATCTCACGCAAACCCGCAATCGCCAAACCTTCATGCTCGATCGCGTTTTCGGATGCAGCCGCAAATTCGGAGTGGTCACGGCTCTGCGCCGCTTTGGTCAAGGAAAGACTCGCCGAAGGCATATGCTCCCGTGCGACGTTCTTGAAAATGCGTCGCAGTTCTTCGACCGGTTCGATCGATCCGTTAGCATTGCCAGCATTTGCCCTGAGGCGATTGAACAGACGCTGAAATCCTCCGCTCACTTCTCCCGCCCGCTGAACGAGTCTGGCCTGTCGATTTGATAGAGACGTGCTACTTCCGCGAACGTCCCGCGATACAGCTTTCGACTCTGTCACTGCGTCGAGCGACTCTTGCGTTCGCCTTTGCACATCGACTTCCTCCAGCAACAGTTCACGGATTCGCCCTTCCAGGATAGCCAATTCATCGCGCACGTGGGTGTCAAATTCAAGATCGCTCAATACCCGAATACGTACAGCAATGGATCGGCCTACGTTCGGGCCATTCAAGTGTGCCGGGCAGTTGTCTGTTGCTACAGCGGAACAACTGAGTAATTCTCCGGGCGGCAGGTCTAGTTCAGCAAGCGCCATGTCGTATTCGGCAATCGCCACAACTTTGTCGGCATCGTCAGTGAAACGAATGTAGTCCTTCATCGAAAATGTCAATACGTCGCCGGTCTGCCTGCGCTCGCAGATCAAATCAAGCTCCTCCAGGCCATGGTCGTCCTGGATTCGCATCTGGAAATTGACCGAGCCTCGCTGCGTAACTTCCATTCCAGATGCAGGCTCTACGATCGCAGCTTTGGGCGCTTGGTCCGTGACGGCTTTGAGTATGTAGGTAGCGCCGCCGACGTTCTGCAGGCCTTGCTGATCGCGCAATACAACTCGGAATTCGGCGTCTTTGGAGATGTCGATCTCGGCAGAATACAACACCGCATCTGTCGAAACGGCAACCAAAGGCAAAGGTCCAACACCCGCAAATTCCAAGTGCGAACCGTCTTCGCCATCCACGTCAATAGGCTTGCTGGTTCGTACATCGAATTTCACTTTCCCGCCAACCGGAACAAGAACCGAACCCTCGGCCAAATCGTGAACTCGTGTCGTCTGTGTAGACGAATAAGACGGCGGCGAAACGGTAGCGCGAACCTCAACTACAGCTGGCCTGCGAACCACACGGATAGAGCTGACATTTCGTCGCGTATCGGCATCGCCCGCCTCAAACCAGTATTCCAGATCGCGTGTCACAACATCGACGGTGGCAAAAAACTCTCCCGCGTCACTCTGCTGCATGGCTTGCACAGTTTCGTGACCACCCGCGTCACGCAAACGCACTACGGCTCGAAGATCGCTTGTCAGTCCACGACGCACAGCCATGCGCACTTCGACGGACTCTCCGATTGGGACGGTTCTTGACCCGGTGAGCGGCTCGATGGCCACTTGCCTCGGCCATTCAAATTCACCCAGCGGATAAAGGTATCGACACACGCCCGTCCTCATCCAGTTAGGAGAGGCGATCGCAATCGCAGCCATCACCGACATCAGCAAAACAAGCGATGCAACGCGAATGACAATGGGTTTCATCGCAAGAACTGATTCCAGTGGCAAATCGATGACAGCGGCGTCCGTGTTTTCGATGACCTTCTGCACCATTTCATCAGACCCCATGCAATCCGAAGAAAGGAAACTAACGGTGCTCGTCAAACGATCGTTCAAGTGTCCAAAATGGGATTCAAGTTTGGCGGCGACATGGCTTGATGTGATGCTGGTGCGCAGAGGCGTCACAATCCAGTGCATAATTGCCCCTATAAAACCAAGCAGGAACAAACACGCGGTAACCATGCGCAGCGCGACAGGAAGCCACAAGAAATAGTCGAGCAGCACGACGGCTAGAAATGCTGCGACGCCGCCGGAAAACACCGCGCACACTCCGTATGCGACAAGCCGACGCCGAACCGATTGGCGCATTGACTCCAGCCTTGCGAGTAGATTTGATTGCCCTATCACAGTCTGCAACAATCGTACCTCAAAGTAGACCCACCGATTTTCGCACAATCCATTCGAACGAAATCAGCATAACAAACAAGATCATCACCAAACGGGAATCCCACAACGGCTCACTGATGTCATCGGGAATCAAGACGCTACGATCCTTGAACGCACCAAAAGCGATCGCCAATTCATCCAGATCGAGCATTCGACCGCCCGTCGTTTCGGCAATAAGCGAAAGCATTTCGTGATCGGCTTCCGGCTTTCGAGCTTCGACATCCGGCTGATCCACACGAAATGTGGTACTCGCTGATCCCGATCCCGTTTGACCGAGCAGCTCATGGAGCGAGATTTCAAATGTTCCTGCATAAGGCGGGACGAAATTCGCCTCGAATCGCTTGGATTCATTTGTCAATCGGTTGGCGAGCGTCTTGATTACAACGGCGCTAGCGCCGGAGCCGGCCTCATTCGCTTCAGCCTGCAAATTGGTTTTGTTGCCAATGTCTTCGACGACGAGGGAAATGGACTCCCCCAGCCCGGTCAACAATTTTGCGTCGAACACTTCGATTTGGACTCTTACCGTTTGGCCATATTCGTAGATTCGTCGATCCGCATGAATCGCGAACCGACGATCATGAGCGATCCGATCCGAACGCATCAAGTGCCGCATCACCTGCACCCAATACGCATCATGCAGCAGCTCGCCTTGATGTCGACGCCATCGCCATGTGTCATCGGTCGCCTGAAAAAAGGTCCGACCCGCGCCATATCGACCGACAACCACAACGGGCAGGAGATTGGAACGTGCATTTCCGGCGGAAAAAAATTCCTGCGTTGGGTGTTCTGCGAGAACGGTTGCACCGGGCCTGGGGCCCAAAGTAGTCGCCACCCAGTACAGTTCCGGAAGATTCTCAAACAGTTCCGCCTTCGGCACTCCTTCTTCTTGCTCGGAAAACGGAAGCGCCGGCGCGGCTCGAAAAATCCGGTTGCGTCGCCCCTCTGGTGTAAGACGAACATGAAAACCCCGCGCTGAAGCCGTTACGGGTCGCGATGTTGTCACCATCGGGTCAATTCGCACCGGCAATAGCTTTTCGAGAGGCGTTCCAAGAAAACGCTGCGGCGCATATCGTTCGCCAGCTATGACGCCGAAACCACCGCCCTCGTTTCCGACGTAGTCCAGCATCATTTTCATCTGAGCCTGACTAAGCCAGCCTCCACGCGGGTCCACATCGCCAAACAAAACGACGTCGTACCGATTAAGCTCTTCCGGCGACTCGGGGAACCGGCGAATACGATCCGTACCTTCCTGCACAAATTGCTCATCCGCACCCAACAGAAGGACGCTCGCCGTCATGGTCGGCTCACGAACGAGGGCATTCTTGATGTACCGGTATTCATATCGCGGGTATCCATCGACATACAAGATACGAAGTTGCTGGTCCAACCCCTGTACGTCGATCACGCTTTTGTTGTTTTCGAGGAATCGTTCCGAAGGCAGCGCGGGCACTTCCACACGGTATCGCTTGATACCTGTTCGCGTTGGCTTTGTCTGCAACTCGACAACCGCTGGCTCCGGCGAAGGCTGAACGCTGACGGTTCGCTTGTCCAACACCTTGCCTGTTCGATCATCGGAAAGCACGACTTCCAATTGCGAAGGCTCTTGCAGGCCTCTGACGGAAATCTCTGCCTCAATCGCAAGAACGTCATTTACAAAAACTTTTTCATCCGCACGCAGAACACCAACCTCGACATCACAACGGGGTTCAGGCGAACCGATACGAACAGGATAAATCGGAATCTGTCGACCTTTTGCCAAGAGGAGTGCTGCCTGCATATTAGCAGCATCAGTAGCTTGACCGTCCGTAGCAAGCACTATAGCTGCGATGCGCCGACCCTGTGAACGATCCATCACACGCCGAAGCGCTTCGACCAAATCCGACCGCGCGCCCTCTGAGGTCAGCGAATCAATCTGCGATGCCATCGTTGAAATATCATCAACTGAATCTGTGAACGCCACTGTTTCCGATCCGTCCGCAAAAGTCGCCAGGAGCAAGGCGTTGTTTTCGCTTAGCGATTTTAGCGGCGCATTCATATCGCGAGTGAGCGACTTCTTCAATAGATCCATGCGGGTGACAGCTTCAAGCTCTTCCAAGGAACCAAGGTTTGTCCCTCGGACGAGTTTATCTGCCAGATCTCTGTCGCTATAAGATTCCGCGATGCCCATGCTCTTTGACGAATCCACCAGCAGTGCGACGTGCGCTTTTTCAATACGATTGCGCTGAAGAACAAGGGAAGGTTGACAGATCACAGCTACGAGAAGGGCTATCGTGGCGCACCGAGTCACGGCAAGTATGATGCGCTTGGCCACGGACGTGTCTTCTCGTCGATAGATAAATGCCACATACGCGAGAATCGGCAGGGCAACACAAAAGAGCATCCAGGCTTCAACATGGCTGTTCCATTTCAAAAGCAAAGGCGCATCGCGCCCCAGCTCGATGTTTTCCAACTCCAAAAGCCATTCGAGCAAGCTAGCCACGGTTTCTCCTTGCTTGATTTTCCGATGCTCCTCGACGTGGGGCAGTCCTCGTTCGACCGAACAACATAGCCAACCCCAACTCACACAAGAGAAGAACGCCCGCCAAGTAGAAAGCTGTTGACGCCAACTCGACCGATGCAGCGCGCATCGAAACACTTGACGTATCCGCCGCAGAAATCAGCCGTACCGGGCGATCAAATCGCGACGCCAGCACGCTCATGTCACTAGCCTGCAAATGCGATTCGTTCGGCTCGACGTTGGCGCTAAACGCCTTAACTTTGGCACCAATACTCACCTGATAATGGCCGGGCTTTTCGATGGGACCGAACGAGAACGCAACTGCGCCTTGTTCGACAATCATTTCACCCTCTCGCTTGTCTCCTTCCGGCGTGAGAACATGGGCCTGCATCGAACTTTCTGCGGGCGTCAAGGGTTCGTGAATGTTTCGGCCGACAAGAATGTTTCGGCCAAGGCCATCTGCGGGAGAAAGATACGCCATCAAATTAGCCATCAGGGATACATAATCCCCTTTGGAAGGAAGATTGTTCCAATCCATATTGGCGGACGATGTAAACACCGCGACCCTCCCGGAACCATGGGAAGACAAGACGATTGCGGGATCGCCAGTGGTGAATTGCAATGGCACATCAACCCCCGTCGAAGATGTCTTGAAGTCCCAATACTTGTCAATGCGTGCCAGGAATAAGCCACTGTCAGGCTGATTTTTCAGCTCGCTGACAAGCGGATGGACTGGATCGCTTAGTCGCAGTGTCACCAAGTCGTCCACATCTATCGACTTTGTAATAACGTCACCGATCTGCCCGGGAAGTAAACCCGCTCCATCTGCAAAGCCATAGCGGTTGTAATGCTCCGCCTGGATTTGATCGCCAAAGAAAACCGCGATCCCGCCGCCGCGCGAGACGTACCGCTCGAGTTGGTGCCAAGTTGCTTCGTCGAGCCTTTGCACGTTGCAAAGGGCAATTACATCAAAACCAAACAGTGCCTCACCGGATAGCTCGGCTGCGCTAATGATCTTCGCTCGCAGAGGGCTACGATCTTGTCTTTGATTCTCTTGCGAGCCGATATCCCAGCGGCCCTGAGCCGACGTTTCGGGAGAAAGGGCCGTTGCAATAAAGCCTGCCTGACCAGTCAGTCGCGTCGGCCCCGGCCTACCATCAACCAAAAGCACAGGCACTTTTTCATGAACTTGAATGGAGAAGAACCTGGCGTCGTCTTCCGCGAGCGCATCGCCATCCAGACTAACAAGCCTGGCTTCAATCCGATGCGATCCCGCGCGAGAAAACTCGACCGACGATAGCACTACTTGCGATCTTCCAGGTGCCAGCGCTCCGACAGGTTCACGGCGAACGATTTCGCCATCTTTACGCAATTCAAGAGCAAGAGAGGCTATGGTTGATTCACCGAAGTTCGTCACCGTGGCCACAAGACGAACGGGTAGATTCATTGCTACAAATGAAGATTCCGCCTGCAAACCTGTGATGGCTACATTTTGACCGGACCCGTCGCCGGCATCCGCAACATGCAACAGATTCATGTTCTCAGCCTTGGCGGGCAGTACATCCAGGAGTTGCTTCAACGCAACGAATGCACGCGTCGGTTCGAGCATGGCTGAAGAATGCGACTCGCCAATCCAAACGTGCTTAGGAAAATCGGAAATCCAATACACTGACCGGTTGTCAAACGGTGCATCCGAGTCTTGCAGTACATTCGTCGCCAGTTCGACGGCGCCCGGGATATCAACGGATCGAAAAGAGGGCGCAACGGCTGCAAGAGCTTCGCGTACCGCTCGTCGATCATAACTGGCCTGCCTGATGACGGCACGCGCAGGCGCTGCAACTGTAATGACACTCACGCCATCGCCAACTGGAAATGAATCGACAAGTTCTTCAACAGCACGGAACGCTTTCGAAAAACGCGTTTGCCCATCGACACTTGCGCGCATGGAGAGAGAATCATCGATTATGATGATTCGATGAGAGGGTGAGGCTGAAAAGATCGAGCCTCCTGACGAGGGGATATAGGGCCTGGCAATAGCCAAACCGATCAGAACAATCAGGATCGTTCGACACGCCAGCAACAACCATTGCTGCAGCTTCATCCGCCGAACACTTTGACGATGTGCGGCAAAGAGAAACGACATAGCCGCCCAGGGAACGCGCCGATACCGACGCCTGTTGATTAAGTGAACGAGAATCGGAATCGCCGCCGACGCCGCTGCGGCAGCCGCCAAAGAAGGATGCAAGAATGAAGGAAGTTGAAGCAACACAAGAGCAACCTTTTGAATGGAACATGCCTAGCGCATAACACGAGAAAACCGGGTCCGCAATCGAACAGCTCGCGCGGCGAGGTAATTCGAAAGTGCAACGCCAAGCGACTCGCTCGTATCATATTGAACGAAATCTGTCTTCGTTCGACCGCAAACTGTTCGAAATTTCGACTGGAAACGATGAACCTCTTCGATGTATCGATCGCGCAATGAACCCGGATCGATAAGAAGCGACCCGGTTGCCTCAAGCCCTTCAAACATCGTCGCGTCGCGAAACGGAAAGGTCAGCTCTGCCAGATCCCAGACACACCATACGATCGGCTCATGACCTTGAAATCGCAGTCGTTGTAACCCCTTGGCTATATTGTCCACATCGTCCAGCAAGTCGCTAATCAGGACAACAACGGATCGCTGATTCAATCGATCCGCCACCTCGTCGAGAACCTGGCCGATAGAGGTCTTGGCTTTCCCCGTATGCTGTCCGAGCTCCCGCGCGATGGTCTTCCAATGGAGCGTGCTGTTGGAAGGCTTCAAGAACCGACGAATCCCTTCGTCAAAAACCGCCAAGCCCACCATGTCATGCTGCTGGAGCGCAAGGTAGGCCATCGCCGCTGCGGCTGTCGAAGCATAGTCATATTTTGATAAGGTTTCATCGGACGATCGATAAGCCATCGACTCGCTGCCGTCCATAATGACAAACAAGTTGAGGTTGGATTCCTGCTCGTATTCCTTGATGTAATACTTGTCGGTTCTGCCGAATATTTTCCAATCGATATGTCGCAGGTCGTCGCCTTGCGTATAGGCTCTATGGTCGGCGAATTCAGAAGACACGCCATGATGGGGGCTATGGTGCATACCCGCAAAAAAACCCTCCACGACAAGCCTGGCCCGCAATTCAAGACTGCTGATTTTGGTCAAGACCTTGGGATCAAGATAGTCAACCGAGTTGTGATCTTCCTTTGACATCCGTTGGACCTATTCGAATTGCATGACGTTCTTGTCGCACACCTTACGCCCCTTCGCGGTCTGTTACGAATACGCGCTTGGCAAGCGATTCGTCCAACTGCATCGATGACTCCGCGGGAAGCGAAGCAATCAGCCGATCAACAATGTCATCAGTTCGCACGCCTTCTGACTCTGCATTGAAATTGGTCAGGATTCGATGTCGCAACACCGGATGCGCAACCGCCCGAATATCCTCTGTCGAAACGTAATAACGACCCTTTAGCAGCGCACGAGCTTTCCCCGCCAGGACAAGATTTTGCGATGCCCGAGGCCCGGCACCCCAGGCAACCCATTCGCGGACGAAGTCCGGCACGTCACCCTTTTCGACTCGCGTGGAACGCACCAACATCATGGCATACCGTATGACCTGATCGGCGCAGGGGACTCGTCGCACCGCGTCCTGCAAAGCCATAACTTCCTTCGCGTTCAGCGATCGCTCCATCTGGATATCCTGCTTTGCTGTCGTCTTTTTGACAATGTCAAATTCTTCGCTTTCCGATGGATAATCCACCAACACCTTAAACATAAACCGGTCGAGCTGTGCTTCCGGAAGCGGATACGTTCCTTCCTGTTCGATTGGGTTTTGCGTCGCGAGCACAAAGAATGGCTTGGGCAATTTGTGCGGAAAACCAGCTGCGGTAACCTGGTATTCCTGCATCGCTTCGAGAAGCGCCGCCTGCGTCTTGGGCGGCGTGCGATTGATTTCATCCGCCAATACGACATTTGCGAAAATCGGCCCTTTGACAAATCGCAACGAGCGACTTCCGGTACCTCGATCCTCTTCGATTACTTCCGTACCAGTAATGTCTGAGGGCATTAAGTCCGGCGTAAACTGTACGCGCGAAAAACTCAGTGACATCACACGCGCCAACGTAGAAACGATCAAAGTCTTAGCGAGACCCGGTACGCCTTCGAGTATGCAATGACCATTGCAAAAAAGAGCGATCATCAATTCTTCGATGACATCCTCTTGCCCAACGATCACTTTTCCAATCTGTGAACGGATCTGCTGATAGGCTTCAGAGAGCTTGCCGACAGCCTCCATGTCGCCGTTTGATGGTCCCGTTTCGTTAGACGGTGGTTCGATAGCCATTTCTTCAACTCCCTATAGAGCAAGCTCCATTTTACTGTAGCGTCCCGAAGCGAGCTTTTACTTGTGCCTATGAGCAATTCGCCGCCAAAGCAATCTCATTCGCCGTGCTTCGCAATAGTGGGGCGACTCTCCGAGAGAAGCCAGATCGACCGCCACGGAAAAACAAAGCCTGCTATTGCAAAAAGCAAGTTGACCTCTTGAACGCAAAGAATCGTAGTTCTAAGGCGATTGATTTATCGCATTAATCATCAGTCGCAGCCGCCCGGCGCTACGCCGATCAAAAGAAAACACGAGCCGAGCCTTGTCGGCGAATTCGCCTCGCTCATCCGGCAAAGGCTCGGATTGCTGTTCGTACTGCCCTTCGGTAATGATGTCTGCGTATTCGTCGTTTAGTGCCGCAAGCGTGTCTGCCGATATCGGCGTGTTAAGACGAAACACCATTTTGTCACCAACATACCGCGAACTGTGAAAACGCTTATAAAATTGCAGGATTTCATCCACTGCCTTCTCAGCATTATCCGTCAGATAAAACAAATTCATGTCTTCCGGATCGAGCATTTCGTTGCCCAACAACTCGGACTTCACATACGTTCGCCAGTGTTGCCAATACGTCCCATCAGGCTCGTCACAAAGAACAATCGGAACCATCGCTGACTTAAGAGTTTGAACCAGCGTCATGGATTCAAACCCCTCATCTTGCGTGCCGAATCCGCCGGGAAAGAGAACAATAGCCCTAGCCTCTTTCACAAAAATCAGCTTCCGCGTGAAGAAATAGTTGAAGTGTACAAGCTTCTCGTCATCAGCGATGACGTCATTGGTAGCCTGCTCGAACGGCAAACTGATCGACACGCCGAAGCTCGCGTCGCGCGATGCGCCGTGATGTCCCGCGCGCATGATGCCGCCACCAGCCCCCGTAATGACCATCCAACCTTTCTCTTGTATAAGTTCCGCGAATTTCTTCGCTTCAAGGTACTGAGGGTGGTCTTCGGCCGTACGAGCCGACCCGAAAATGCTGACCTTCGGAATGTGATCATAGGGTGCGAACACCTTGAACGCGTAGCGCAGTTCCTTCATAGCGGTGTTCAAGATCTTGAGATCGCCTCGGCTTGCGCCATCCGCAGCAAGGCGAGTAATCGTAACCATCATCTGTGCGAGCAAATTTTGATTTTCGCCTGGAGCGAATTCCTTGAGAAAATCGCGAATCGCCTGTTCCCGGTTTTCCCGGAACGCGTCTCTGGATTGCTCAGTTGTTCCTGCGTCACGCACGTGCAAATACCTCCCTTAAGGGGTGCCTATAACTAAATGATGCATCGCATTGGACTATAGGACGACAAATTGGAGCAAGTCATGCACTTTGCGCGCTGACAACTACCAACATCGTTCCTGCAATCACAAAGCATAGCACTTCCAGTCGCCGAAGATCGAAACGAATGCGTAACGCGCGAATCCCAGGAAGCCGCGCGAACGACAACCTCGACAAGCCTGAAGGTGGTATGAGAACCCCTTGAAGCATCATGGCATCCTAGTCTTACTTTAGGTGTTATCGGCCCGGCGCCCGACGAAGACAAAGTGTTTCTCCAACCCCTTTGCAGTCATTCACCCATTAATCAAAACCACAACGGACGGGGTAAACCGCCACAAGCTATTGTTACGAAAAGACTTACATCACAAAACTGCTGGTCATCACTCGACAGACCCGAAATATGCCTGCAGGGAGCCAATACTATCGGGCCTACCGCAAAGAACCGAAAGACCACTAGAGAACGTAGGAGAATCCGAACACTCCGCCGCCATTGGGAACAAGTTGAACTGTCAGCGTTAGCTCGCCGCGAGGATGGAAGTTACTTTTTTCTGGTACGCACATGGGCAAACACTACAAAGAGAATCTGCACGCCCTCACGTTCGATGTGGAAGCGTGGTTCCACGCGCACAACCTGGCGATCCCGGAGTCTCAATGGGTGGGTCTGCCGCACCGGCTCGATGGGCCGATTGACACGATTCTCAAGCTGCTCGATACCCATCAGACCAAGGCGACTTTTTTTGTCTTGGGATGGATCGCCGATCGCTATCCTGCGTTGATCCAGCGCATACATCACGCGGGCCATGAGATTGCTAGCCATGGCTTCGGGCATGAAAGTGTACTAACTTTGACACGAGGCAACTTTCGCGACGACGTGAAGAAATCGATCGATATTCTTTCTTCGATCACGGGAAAGCCCGTTCTCGGCTATCGAGCACCGAGATACTCAGTCGTAAGAGAAACCCTTTGGGCGCTCGATGAGCTTACCGCCCAAGGCATAACGTATGACTCCAGTATTGTTCCCGTCTGCGCCCCGCACAAACAATATGGCATCGCAGGAACACCGCTCGAACCGCACCGATTGAAAAACGGCATCCTTGAATTCCCGCTACCCACAATTAGCATCTTCGGAAAACGGCTTCCCGCAGCGGCTGGGGCATACCTGCGGCACTTTCCAATGTCACTTACCCATCGAGCATTTCGGCAATATCAAAATGAAGGCAACCCGGTCGTAGTCAACATTCACCCCTGGGAACTGGACCCGGGGCAACCGATCGTGCCAACAACTTGGCGCAATAGGCTCGCCCACTACCGTGGTCTCTCCTCCACAGCTCGCAAGCTCGAAACCCTGCTCAGAGCCTATCGTTTCAGAACCCTCTCGGAGCATTGCGCGAAGGCTGACTTAAAACAAGCCAGCGCGCCGCGCAATGGTCTCGAATCAAGAAAAACTGAGTCGGCTATTCCGGCGTGTTAGCATATTGCCGATTTACGTCCGCCGATCGACCGTCACACATTCTGTGAATTCTTGAGAGGGGAGAAGGCAGCTTGGATTCTGCAGCCAACGCATACGCCTCATGCGCAACACTCAAATCGTAAGAAAAACAAGCTCTGGTTCAGGAGTCATTGCTATACGGCTTGAGTGACAGTTCCATGACGATTTCGTCACGCATACGAACATTCCGCTCACCGAATTCGGGGATCTCGGGCTTGGCTTTGCGCGCTTCATCTACGACGCCAAGGTTGATCGCCACCATTCGGAAGCCAAGCCTTTGGTAGAATCCAATGGCTCGCAGGCGGTCGTTGGTTGTGGTAAGAAATACGCGCGTACATCCTTTCGACCGTGCCTTTTCGATTGCGTCGAGCATCAGAGACGCCCCAATCCCCACACCAACAAGTGTGCTATTGAGCGTGAAAATCTCCATCGCATCATCCTCGATACGATAGCTTAGCAGGCCTACAAGCTTGTCATCACGCCGTTCCAGAAGCCCCTCTTCTTTGTGCGGGTAAAACTTGCGCCCCTGGCTCATCACAACCTGGCTCTGCCAGTGCTTTTGGATGAAGCTAGCGACTTCTTCGCGATCCTGATCTGTCAATTCCGAACGTGTCATAGACCCATTTTGTACTCAAATATCGCCTCTCACGCCAGCACAGACTAATTGCCTCCGGTCAATGTCGCCCCTATATTGTGGAGTGAGGGCTTTCGCAGTCGCACAATACCTCATTACCAAGAAGGAACGACCAAAGCATGGCTGACAATCAGCTCGACATTGTTTTCACAGCCCCCCATCCAGACGATTTGGAAATCGGCATGGGCGGCGCAATAGCCAAACTCGTCAACCTGGGTTATCGCGTTGGGATGGTCCATATGACCAATGGAGAACCTACACCTCGCGGAACGCCCGAAACCAGAATGAAGGAGATGGAGGCTGCTGCCAAAATTCTCGGCGTCCAGGTCTGTGAAATGTTGGATATTCCGAACCGCGTACTGATGGATGGTCCGGAGTCGCGATATATAGTCGCGACAGCGCTTCGAAAATATCGACCTAAGATTCTCGTTGGGATGGCTGGTCGGACGCCTGGCGCATCGCCGGACCATTATCAGGCACAGCTCATCACCGAAGCCTCTCGTTTTTATTCACAGCTTACGAAGTGGGATGACCGTTTCGATGGAACCGAGCCTTTTCGGATCGACCACCTGGTCTATCGCCCGACACGCATCGCTGCTGACGTGACGCACTGGCACACGCAGTTTGTCGTAGACATCACCGACACATTCGATCAGAAGATCGAGGCTATTCGCTGTTACAAATCACAGTTTGATGACCAACGAATCAAAGGCCTGGAGCATTACGTCCGCAGCTGGGCGGGCGTTGAAGGAAGTTCTATCGGCGTGCGTTACGGGGAAACATACGCGCTGCCCAGGCTGTTGGGCGTGACGGACATGGTATCGCTGCTCGGCGATTGGCAGATTCCGCCTCCATTCAAGCAGGAAGCCAAGCCCTCCTGAGGAATCGTCTCGGCGATACCAGCGAATGGTCAAGGGTCACGGCGAATCGCTCTATTATGCGATTAATAAGTGCATGCGAACGCTACAGTAAAATAGAGCTTGCTCTAACCAATCGTGGGATTGGCTCGATGTGCGCTGGCAGGCCGATAGTATTTGCGGTAGCGTTCTCGTTGATCGCATTGGATCAGCAGAGAGGTTTCACAGTCCATATCATGGGAGTTTCTCGTGTCAGTCTTTATTGATGACAAGCCTGTCGAAGTCGGAAGTATCGCCGAGGGCACGATCGAAGAGGTCGTAAGGCATGTTCAATCGGACGTATGCCCGCGCGGCCGGCTTATTGTCGCACTTCGTTGCAATGGAGAAGAAGTCACGGGCGATACGATGAGCGCCAAGCTGGGCGAACCCTTCGGCACAATCGATAGGCTCGACATCGTAACCGGAACACGGGAAGCGCTGGTTCAGGATACGATGGACCATGCGTCCTCATCGCTCGATGAAACCGCTGCTTCGTGTCAACGAATCGCTGGGCTTATCTCTGAAGGAAAAGCGACGGAAGGCATGGAATCCCTCGGCCACTGCCTGCGTACCTGGCAGCAGATTTACGACGCCCTAAACAAGTCAATCGAGATGCTCGGCGTGGACCCGGAAGTCGTTACCGTGCAGGACATGCCATTGATTGATGCCGTCGGCAAGCCCAAGGAAATCCTGCTGCAAATCAAACAGGCCCTGCAAGCTCAGGATTATGTCATGTTGGCGGACATTCTTCAATACGAATTCATCGACACGACGGAGCTATGGCACACGATCATTGCCAGAATACGGCAATTGGCCGAAGACTTGACCAACGAATCAGATAATGAAGTCTGCTGACGGGTGCTCAATCCTTGTCAGTCAATCGAGTAGGAAGCAAAACCGAAGCCGCGATAGAACGTGGTCCTGATTATTTGAATCGCCCCTCGAACTTATCAGCCGGATACTTAATCGCGTTCTTTTTCATTTTGTCCGCAAGGGCGGTCGAAAGATCGATTCCCATCGCGCTAGCGAACGAAAGCACATAGGCCGTGATATCCGCCAGCTCTTCGCGAATCTCAACCATCGCGCGAGTATTGTCTTTGACATCTTCAAGCTCATCCTGCCTTAGCCATTGAAAATGCTCCATCAACTCCGCAGCTTCTATGGCAATGGACATAGAAAGATTTTTGGCATTATGAAAAGGCTGCCATTTCCGCTCGTCGACAAACTCATCAACCAGTTGAATCAGTTCCGAAACAGTCGTTGACGCATCGTTCAAGACAACCCCTTTCATTGGTCAATATCTGCTAATTCAAGACGTCCTGGAACCTACCCTCCAAAAGGCAGGTTCTCATCAGAACCTCAAGCATTGTACGCATTCCCGCAAGATGTACTCAGGAGTCGCGGTTATCATTTTCGTGCGCCCTACCACGCAACACCCGATGAGGCTTTACCCGCAACCACTACCCTATCAGCCCTTAAAACTCGCATTCTGCCAGCTCAACACAGATAAGATGCAATGTCTTCCCGCCAAAACCCATTACGGTCAAGAGCCTAAACCGTTTCTCGTTTTTGCAAAAGTGTCATAACTGGTCCTTCGATAAACCCCAATCAGTTCACCTTTCGTGTGTGACTGAATTGTGTCAAATCCAGACTGCGTCGATATCGCACTCGCACACGTGATTGCTTCGGCTGGTCGAGTTTATGGCGTTGTTTCGTTTTTCGGGAGACTAGAAAATTATGGTTAGAACAGCAATAGGTAGCCCTATATTCAGCCGCGGCTTTGTATTCCTGTCGAGCTTGGCTCTTCTAATGAGTACGGCTTGCAACTCAGGCGTTTCGAGTACAGGCGGCGGCACAGGTGCGGGCACAAACGATGGCGGCAACTCGCTTGTCGACGAGCCGCTCAGCAATGAAGGCTCAATCAGTGGCAAGCTATTTGACAGCCAAAGCACACGCACATCGACTGAGGATGCGGCAGCAGCGCAAGCGCTTCCGCCCGAATTCGATACGGATGATGCCATGGTTAGCTTCAAGGATCTCGAAGGCAACGATCTGCTCGATGGTCAAGGCAATCCGATTGCCGATGTCCCGCTGAACCCAGATGGAACGTTTGAAGCAAACGGACTTCCCGTCGGCACAGACTTCACGGTCTGCGGCGACCTCGGCGCTGACGGCACTTGCGACATCGAGAGTTGCATTCAGATCCCAGCTGACGAAACCGGAACCCAAGGCCACCTGGACGGTGTTCGCGCCGACCCTTTGACCACAATCGTTCTTGCTCGGTTTGGAGAGCTGGTCGAAAAACATAATCTTACTGTTGATAACATCCCGGTAAGCCCAGCCGTTGTCGTGGCCCGTGTTGTAGCGGCGTATACCACCCTGTTTGAAGATTCCGGGATCGACCAGGAAATCACGCTGGACGATGTTCTCAACCAATCGCGCGAGCAGCTAATCGCTTTCTTTAACGAACAGTTGCCTGCAGCTGCGCAGAGTGGCGTTGATATTGCAGAAGGCAACATCGAAGTCTCGAGAGCGCCAGACCCGGACGGTCTTGTGCTCGCCGTTGCGAAAACCTTCTTGCGGGCAGGTTTCCCCGTTGAAGACGGACCAGGTGGACCCGACTTGAGCGCGCTAGCCGATCTCGAGGGCATCAAAGTAACCTCACCTTCTGAACTATTTGGTAATCAGCCGTTTGAAGATTTCGGCCCGCCTCCAGATGAGTTCTTGGATGGAATCGTAGACGGCTTGCCGCCGGATATTCTTGAGCAGTTCCCGGAAGGCGTTACTGATGAGAATATCGATGAGATTCTGGCGCTCTTGCCGGAAGATCTGAACACAGACCTGCTTAACGAGTTTGACGGCACGGTTCCGGACGAATTTGTGGATGACGTATTTCTGGCAGCTGCTGAAGCGGAAAATGAGCCGGTTATCTACATCAACACATTCGCGGAACCGAATCGTAACTTCGTCAATTTTGACGAGAGCGAGTCAGAAGGTGGCATTCCACAACTGCCTTTCATTGGTGACCACATCATGCTCGAAATGGCCCGACTGCATATTGAAGGCCGGCGCATTTCAGTTGGTGCGTTGTATGAAATCCTCACCAATATGGAAACGGGCATGGGAGCAAGGCTGATATTTGAAGTTTTTGATCCCAATTTCCACGGCCCACCGCTCACCGTATTTGAAACGGCGGATGGCAGAGGAAAAGCAATCAACCTTGAGAAACTCTTCGGACGAATCTTTCAGGAGGATCTGCACACGGTCGACATCGACTCGCCAAATGACTTCGTCGATAGAATTCGTGGCATCCTGGGCGAGTTCATCGGCGACACCGTTCCGCCAGCATTCCAACGCCTCTTTGATGGGTTCGCAAGCGACCGAATTGAGGGAATCGAATCGCTGGCCAAGAAAATTCGGGATGCGCGGTCTCACCTGCCGTTTAACGCTTCCGGCCCCAGCACTTTCTTCGTCGTCTCCGACGGCGATCCATTCTTTTCAGACACGCCGGTGTCACCCATTACAGTCGATGCAGACTTGACGGTTGATGGATTCATTCTATCAGTCCGCCTCAACGAAACCGGCGATGGCAAATTCTTCCTTGGATTCACGCAGTTCACCGAAGAGACAGGCTTAGTCGAGCTTATTGTCCGCGAAACAGGGACCTTCGTTCATGGCCCAGGCGGACCGGCACGAGTCAACCTCTTTGACGAATCCACTTTTGAACCTGTCGGAGGAATTCCGTTTGGTGAATTCGTATCCGACACAGGGCTCTTTTATCCAGGAACGCACGTCACCGTCGTCAAAGATGATTTTCGACCTGACTTCGAGGTTGACGGCCAAGTCGATGTTGAGTTCGATGCCGGACCCAACGAAGAACTCTTCGTGCTCTCAACAGGTATCGAAAACGATGCCCAGCCTGTTCGCGTTGACTTTGACTTCAACACGGGGCTTGCTACGTTCAACCCCTTCGGCAGACATCTGCTCATGTTCGTCGAAGACTCGCACGAGACCGGATTGTTTGCACTCTTCAATGAAGAAACCGGCCGGCCTGCGAGTCTGAATGATCCGTTGGACTTCTTTGAGGGACCAACCGAGATTCCCGAGGGATTCGATGAATTCTTCAACGAAGTCGAGCACTTCGAAGATTTTGGTGAATTCGATAATCCCGATCAATTCCTGGACGATGTCTTCCACGAATTCGACATGACGGGCGATCTTCCGCCATTACCTGAAGATGGATTGCTCCCACCTGACGGTGAAATGCCACCGCCAGATGGCGACATGCCGCCTCCAGACGGTGATATGCCTCCGCCGGATGGTGATATGCCTCCGCCGGACGGCGACATGCCACCACCGGACGACAACCCACCGCCACCCACCGACGGAACGGTTAACCCGGCGGAATTCGATGAAACGTTCCCCGAGACAGATATGATTCCGGACGGCGAATTCTTCGATCCGGGATTCATCCTGATAACGCCGGAATCCATCGCAGGGCTTGATCTTGGCAAGCTGAATTTCGCTCGTGTTTTTGGTGCCGAGGTACCGAACGGACGATACAACGCCGATGCGGATCCGTTCTTCGATGACGCCAATGGTAATGGCGTACACGATCCGGGTGAACTCACTGCCCCGTTCCGTCCGACGCTCTTTGACTTGAGTGATTGGCGGGCGACGGATATCCGCTTCTACTACCGTAGAGCTGACAATGGCCAAAGCGTAACATTCGAGGAAATCGATTTCGAATCCGCTACGCCAGTCACGATCGATGGTGTCGCACTGGTGGCGCGGAACTTCCTTCCTCGCCTCAATGCGTTTCGTTTCGGCAGGCCTAACACCGCAATCAACCTGTTGACTGCATTTACGCCTCCGAATTTCCTTGACGGCACGCACTCGCTGAATCGTGACACGCATGTCGACATCTTCACGGCACTCGGGATGATCAATTTGATTATGGATCAAGTCTTCAATGTCGAAGCAGAAGTTGACATTGATGGCATCGGGCCGTTGCCAGCACAGCGCATGCTCATCGATGCGCACATGTTCGTCGTGCCAGTCGGAGACCCGTTCGTGCTGTTGCTGAAAGGGTTCGCCGAGCAGTCCACTGTTGAGCGGCCTGACAAAGATGAAACGGAGCAGCCAGAGACCGAAGTAGAAGTCGCCACGAACAACTGAGTCAAATGATGACTTCTTGATGTCGTGATTTGCGAATAAATCGAGTAGCTGGGGGAGGTTGCCCTCCCCCGGCTCTCACACCACCCGGCATGCCTGCTCGGCACCGGGCGGTTTCCTACGGCTGCTTGTACGCCGTCCATCTTTCCAGCAGTCCTGCGAGTCCTTGTTCTTTGAACCATTGGATACCCATGGCCTGGTGGGCCTGTGGGCAGATGCTCATTCGCCACCAGCCTTTGCCGCTGAGAGCAAGGATCCAGGCCTGAAAGGTCTTGACGCCTTGTCCTTTGAGGAACTTGAATACCGTGTACTGACGTTTCAGTTGCTTGAGTTTGATCACGCGAACCTTGCGTCGGACCCATTGATCCAATTCCAGCATGAGGCTGCGGGAGCGGCCGTACCGGTAGTGTTTCATTGCAGCTCGATTGTTGGGTAGAGCTTCTTCAGCTTGATTCGAGCGTCTTCTGTGGTGAACTGCCAGTTCACGCTGACTGTCGCTCGGTTGCGTTCGCGTTGCCATGCGGCCACTTCGTGGTGAAGGGTGT
>JAJDEA010000184.1 GCA_029260035.1 Phycisphaerae bacterium | reverse complement strand
TTCGTTTCGCTTCTTCAAGAAAAGGCATCCGAAGCCGACTCGGCACGCTTCCAGCATCTGGATATAAGCGACCTCGGTACACTGCTCAACGCACGCCGCACGCGTCGTATGAGTGACTATGTCAAGCTGGTGCTTGCGTCGACAGCTGTCGCGTTTGAGGATGCCGGCATCGAAGATACGTCGGCTTTCGGTGAGCAATGCTTTGGCGTTCTCGGTACAACGCATGGATCAACGAAGTTCAGCGAAACCTATTATCATCAGGTCGTCAAAGAAGGGATTGATGCGGCCAATCCGCTGTTGTTTGCTGAAGGCGTTCCGAACGCCGGTGCTGCTCATTTAAGCACAACGTTTTCAATCAAAGGGTTTTGCCAAACAATCATCGGAACACGAACAGCCGGGCTGGACGCGCTGGCCATCGCTACGCAGCGAATTCGTAATGGTGAGTGGGAACGAGCCATCGTCAATGCCGCTGACGAATACAGTTCCTTGGTTGATCGTGTTTACGGCGAATTCGGACTATGCAGGTCGGAAGAATCTTCTGGGAAATCCAGTGGCCAAGACGGCTTTGACACGGGATATGGCGCGGTGACTCTCATTTTGGAGAGTCGCAGGGCTGTAGAGAGTCGCGGGGGGAAAGTCCTGGCAGCCGTAGACGCTGTGGCGGGGAGTTTCTGCCCAAGGCTGTGCTCCATCAAAGGCGTCGAGACAGTTGAACAGTTAATTCGCGACCTTGGATCACCAACCAACATCGCCAGCTCTGCGAACGGAACCTGGCCCGGCAACATTGAGCTTGCGGCTATTCGACGAATGGCCAGAGCGAATGGCGGAAGACGGTCAGTCACCGCGGCAACCTCTACGATTTATGGTCGCATTGCGGAATGTTTCAGCGCGATGCCGTTAGCGAGTATTGCTGCAAGAGTTCTCACAGAAAGGTCGCCCAATTCTTCAGTTTTACAAAATGGTGATTTCGGCGAGGTGTCGCATGAGCAGCCCTATGATTCGCCAGCTTTTATTTGTACTGATTATTTTGGTGCAATAACCGGTATTCGGCTCCGAATGAACGTGCCTGCAAGCGCCGCAGTTGAATAGAGCTTGCTCTAAGCTACAATCTTCGAGCGATGATAGCGACAAAAACCGTAAGCGCGTCACACGAGCACCCTATCTACTCAGCCGGTCTTCCACTTCCTGCATGGATACGCACGGCTGTTGTGCATGAGGGTTCCGAGCGCATGGCTTGTGGTTCGGACGAATTTGAAGTGGTTGTTGGTCGAGTCGGCGAATTTTCGCTGGTCAGCACGCGCGTGGAGAACGCTTTATCGCAAGATGCGCTGTCTTTTCAACGATTGACTGCTTTGGCGTACACTGCCATTGCGCGAAGATTGGCGCAACTCAAGACATTCTATCCAGTACGTTTTTGGAATTTCGTGCCGAACATCTTGTCGCCCGTGGATGCGAAGCTGGATCGTTATCAGGTTTTTAACGCGGGACGGTTCGGCGCTTTCCTGGATTGGTACAGTGGCCAGGATTCCTTCGATCAAAGCGTTGCAACAGCGACAGGGATTGGGCACCAGGGAAAAGACCTCGTAATCCACACGCTCGCGTCGCCTCGACCTGCGTTTCACATAGCCAATCCTCGGCAGTGTCAACCTCACCGGTATTCTCGACGTTTTGGCCCCATGCCACCATGCTTCGCTCGTGCGACCGTTAGTCAAAGTAAACTGTGGGATACGCCGAAAATGCTGATCGGCGGAACAGCCAGTGTTCGCGGAGAGGATTCAGTTCATAAAAAAAATATCAAGGAGCAAGTGACTGAGACTCTCGAGAACATTGAAGGGATCATTCAAACGGTGGTTGGCTCCTCGAAGGATTGCGCTGAGGGTGTGAACAAGCAGGCAAAACCTGGGCTTGCGCGCCTTGACAGTCTTCGCGTCTATTACGCGCTCGATCAGGATTTGACTGTCATCCGCAAGGCAGTTTCAGGCGAGGTCCCACACTTGAAAGAAATCGAATTCCTGAAGGCGGACATTTGTAGGTCAGAGCTTCGCGTGGAAATAGAAGGTACAGCTTGCGTTGACGCGGATGTGTGTGAGCGACTTACCCAATCAAATCCCCTGGCTGTGTTACCTCTGGATGGCAATCAATGATCGCTGCTTCAACTGAAAAAACGGATTATGATGTCTTGGTTATTGGCGGCGGGCCGACCGGAGCCACGGCTGCACTGGTCCTTGCCCGAGCGGGACTTTCGGTTGCGGTTCTGGAGCGAGCAAAATTCCCGCGTTTCCATGTTGGGGAATCATTTTTACCCAAAAACTTTGAACTTATCCGAAAGCTTGGGTTGGAGTCCGAATTGCGCAAGCTCAAGCACGTTCCGAAATTCGGAGCAGAATTCGGATTCGGTTATTCACTTGATACGACTACGTTTTCCTTCGACATCGGGTTGGACGGAAGCGAAAATGAAGCTTTCAATATGGAACGCGCCGGATTCGATGACATGATGCTTCGTGAAGCCAGGAAAGCTGGCGCCCAGGTTGTCGAGGGTGCGACGGTCAAGCGTGCGACGAAGTTGTCCGACGGCGACGTGGCTGTTGATACCAGCAACGGGACGCTTACCGGCAGATATTTGTTCGACGCAAGCGGCCAGGCAACGCTGCTGGGTAAACAGCTTGACACTCGCAGAGGGTTTCCGAATCATCGGAAAGTGGCTTATTTCGGTCATTACGAGAATGTCAAAAGGCGGGAAGGCCGAGTGGGAGGATATCCAACCATCGCCATGTGTGACGAGGGATGGTTTTGGATGATTCCGATCGATGAGCGACGAACGAGCATCGGGCTGGTTGTTGACGCAGATACGGCACGACAGGTGAATGTGCCTGCCCACGAAATGTTGGCTTGGGGCGTCGAACGCTGTCCGCTGGTGTTTGATCGAACCAAGAGCGCTGTACCCCCGGAAAGAAACCACGTCATCGCCGATTTCAGCTATCGGTGCGACCCCTGTGCCGGCCCGGGCTATTTTCTGCTTGGCGATTCTGCTGTTTTTTACGATCCAATTTTTTCATCCGGGATTTGCCTGGGCATGGTGGGGGCGTCTGAGGCTGCAGAGAGTGTTGTGCAGATATTGCAGGGGACGCTTAAGCCAGGCGCCGCACGCAAGAGATATTCCCAAACCGTTCGTAACAGTTCCAACGTATTCTTCCGCTTGGTCAACTCTTATTACGAACATTCCTTTCGAGAGCTATTTCTCGAAGGCCAAGGGCCTTTGCAGGTTCACCGTGCGGTCATATCGGTCTTGGCAGGTCACGTTTTTCCCAAACCTTCGTTTGCCTTGCGATGGCGACTCAAAGCATTCGAATGGATGGTCCGTCTTAATAAGCGATTCGCACTCGTCCCCCGGCGAGACCGATTTTCCCTTTTGGAATCAGAGCCTTTAGTAAAACCCGCACTTGAAAGCGTTCTGTCGGCTGCGTCATAATGATCCCGATTGATTCAGCATCAAGACGTACCATGGTGCGTGAGGGTCATTCTGGCTCGGGTTCTGTCCAATAGCACCTTCCGGAAGTATGTTCTCTCCAGTGTATATTGGTAACGTGCATTTCCCTTTGGTCGTTCGGAGTCAGAGCACTCTTATTTGTTGTACAAACGGTTCCAAGAGGGAAACGTCCGGGGGGTACGGAGTCCTGACTGCTACTGGAGATTAGAGCTTGCGCTATGCCTGTTGAAGTTCTGCATAAATTGGATAAGCATGCAACTGATCAACCCGGAAAAATAGCGCTGCGCGAAGTCGGCTGTCGTCATGCCGGCAGAGAATTGACCTATGCTCAGCTTCAGAGAGCCGTCCGGCAGACTGCCGATTTGATTAAGAAGTCATCTCCTGCTGGCACTGTCGTGATGTTGTCGTTGCCGAATCAAATAGAATGCTTTGTTGGATTCTTTGGCGCACTCGCCGCAGGCGCTACTGTATTTCCCGTTCATCCGCTTCTAACAGAGAAAGAAATACGAACCGCAACTCAACGATCTCACGCGGGAGCATTTATCGGGGACAAACAAAAGGCGCGAAATCTTGGCCTGGCGCATATTGATGTGACACTCCCTGCTGCATCTCCAGGTTGCCAGGGTCAACTTTTAACGCGGGCTGATGTCCATGCGAGTGGCGTTGCAGAGATCAACAGGTCTTCGGTTGTGGAACCTTGCAGTAATACCGCCAAGCTTCTTCTGCAAAGCTCTGGAACCACGGGTTTGCCTAAAATTGTACAACGAAGTGGCCCATCCCTGGATGCGGTGGCGCGCAACGTCGCGCATGCGGTAGACTTTTCTCCGGATGATCGTGTGCTCGCTCGCATACCATTGTGTCATTCCTATGGCGTAGAAAATGGAATGCTTGGCCCTCTGTATGCGG
>JAJDEA010000183.1 GCA_029260035.1 Phycisphaerae bacterium | reverse complement strand
GGACTCAAGCCCATCCGCTGCAATACTCGCGACGGCGGGCCGTTTTCCTGGATGAACTGACCGGTATTTCCCTGTTTTAAGCCAGCACTAGGTAGTGCATTTGCACAATCAGCCAATTGGTATACACTTTTGTACAGTTGTATACCGCTCATGTTCCGAGCTATTATTATAGGCAGAGGCCGATGTCATCCGCATGTACTGAGCGGTCAGCCTCGGGGAACCGTCGCCGGTGCTTCATCGGCCTAACAGGACAGTCGATCGAAAAGTGGGTGCAACACGACATTGAAAGGAAACGCGATATGAGAGGACGCGGACTTACAGGCATCGTGACATGGGGGATGTTCGTCGCCGTTTCACAAACTGCACTAGCGCAGTCTTCACCATCGTCAAGAAACTCACTTGCTCGAGCAGGCGCAAGCGGGGTCAGCCAGCGACAGTCACAAACCGTCGCATGGGATCTGCTACGCAAACCAATCGAAAAGGTTGATTGGGTTGAAAGCACTTTCGAAGAAGTGATCAGTTGGCTAACCGAAGAAGGCGAAGAGAATGTCAACATCCTGCCACGGTGGACGGCGCTGTCCCAAGAGAGTGTAACTAGAGACACGCTTGTGACGCTCCAAATCAGAGATTCCTCAGTTTCCGAAATCCTGGACGAAACGCTTGACCAGGTTTGCGTTTCAGGCCAATGCACATACCGCGCGGTGGGAAACAAAATCAGGATTTCAACCAAGACGGACTTCGGCAGGAAATTGGAAGTCCGAACCTATGACGTACTCGATCTCTTATTCCTCTTTCCGGACTTGGGACGCAACGCGCCGACGATCGATCTTCAAGCCGCTTCCAGGCAAGGCGGTAGCAGTGGCGGTGGTGGTGGTGGGCAGAGCGTGTTCGGCGGCGGATCCAGCAACTCGCAGCAGGACCTCCAGCTGGAAGATGAAGAGATGGAACAGGAACTGAATGATCTCATCGCGACGATCCAAGCGGTCATCGAGCCGACGACATGGAAGGCTGTTGGCGGTGCCGGCGATATCCAGACGTTTAGCAATCGGGTGCTCGTTGTCCGCAACACCATTGAAGTCCACGAGAAAATCGCTGGAGCTTTTGCGTTAGGTAATTAACACTAAAACGACAAGACATTGTTGAACATAGATCAGGATTGATCGAGATTCAGAGCCGACAACAGTTGGTCGGCTGAAATTCGATCGATCCTGATTTTTTTTTGTGGATTCGTCGAGCCAGCTACAATCGAAACATCACGCCGACGTACACCCAGCAGATCAGCCAGAAACTCAATAACCGCCTGGTTTGCCCGGCCTTTTTCCGGCGGTGCAGCGACGGCGATTTTGGCGCGTCCCTGCCAAAGCCCCATGTACCGCGTTCGAGAAGAACCGGGTACGATTTTGACGGGTAGAATGACCCCGTTTTTCTCGATGGTCAGATCGAGCATGTCGATATTGTACAGGGTCGGCGCTCAAGCCGAAAACCGACTTTGCTTGTGCTGTCATTGACTGCCAAGCCAATACTAATCAACCAAAGCATGGGACTGCAATTTTCTTCCCGTGTATATTTTCAATTCGCCGCTACACTTGATCGTTTGTAGCAATAGCCCCTGTAGCAGCGAACGATTAAGACTAGCGACGAACCGCTCTGATACGAAAGTAAAAGTGCATCCGAATGCTACAGCATAATAGAGCTTGCTCTAGATGGAGAAGCAGCCATGGTCGCAACGCAATATGAGATCGGCGTCATCGGGGCAGGGAACGCAGCCGAGGGCATCGTTCACGGCATCTTGCGCAACAGCGTTCTTTTCGACGATCGAATGATCGCTTCTGATCCCAACGAGACAAGGCGAGGCGTGTTCGCGGATCGGTTCCATATTGCCGTCACACAGGACAACCGCCACCTCGTCCAAAACAGCTACATCGTAATCCTCGCAGTCAAGCCACAACAATACGCCGCAGTCTGCGAGCAGATTCGCGACGACGTCCGAGACGATCACCTAATCGTTTCCATCATGGCGGGCGTCTCCACCGCTGCGATTGAAGCTCAGTTTCCAAGTGTCAGCGCCCGTGTCGTCCGCGCGATGCCAAATCTTCCCGTTCACGTTGGCGCAGGCATGGCGGGCATATGCAAAGGAAAACACGCGAAAGAGGTCGATCTGCTGCGCGCCCAGCGCATCTTCGACGCGGGCGGACGATGTATCGTGCTCGAAGACGAATCGCGCATGGACGCCGTCACCGCAGTTTCTGGCTCGGGACCGGCTTACTTTTATTACTTCGTCGAAATGCTGACTTCAGCTGGCGAGAAAGCAGGTCTAACGCACCAACAGGCGTCGCTGCTCGCCAAGCAAGCCTGCCTAGGTGCCGCCAAAATGATGATTGAATCTGACGATTCGCCGACGGTGCTCCGCGAAAAAGTCATGTCTCCAGGCGGAACAACCCAGGCAGCGGTCGAATCGATGACCAAGAGCAACGTGTTCGATAAGGTCGTCGAAGGCGTTCTCGCCGCATGGAAGCGAAGCCAGGAGCTTGGTCGGTAGTGCCAACGCCGATTGCGCTCCCGCTCTCGCCGTCTGCATTATCGGTCGGTATTGGCCTGATGAGTCCTTAGACGAACCACGACCCTTCAACCCCACTCCTAAGAGCACGCAAAGTAACCATATCGGGCTTGAATCGAGGCCTCGAACGGTCTACGATCGTTGTAATCGGAGGGCACGCATAGATGGCGTCTATGCAGCGTCCGCCGACATGGGGGGGGTCGATGCTACAACGCCGGGCACAATTCATTGCAATCCTTTGCGCAGGCTTCACCATCCTGGCCGCCTCTGCGTCGGGGCAGAATCAGCCGCCGATTGACCAGCCAGCCGAGCAAGCTGGCGCGGACGAATTTGGTGGCTGGTCCTCGAACCAAATAGTAGTTCGATTCCGCCGTGACTGGCTGAGGCAACAAATGCCAATGACGCGAACGCAAGGCCCCAATCGACACGCCATAGCCACAGCAGCGATCTCCGACGAACTCAGCGACACCTGCTGGGCGTGGGACGTGCAAAACATTCGACCTGCCTACCCATTTAAGTTTGGCAACCCGGAACTCGCCAAGAAACTAGGTCTGGATCAGTTTTATGTCGTCGACGTGCCACAAGGAACGGACACGCCAGCGATGACCCAGATGTTTCGCCAGTGCGGCGCTGAAGTGGAATCAGCGGGCCTTTCCGTCGTCGGCGGCATCGCAGCGCCACTCATCCCCAACGACACAAACTTCGGCACGCAATGGGGCATGAACAATACGGGTCAAAGCGTCAATTCACAAATCGGCATTTCCGATGTCGACATCGATGCACCGGAGGCGTGGGAGATCGAAACGGGCTTTTCCACCGGAATTACGATCGCCATTATCGACAGCGGCATCCTGGCTACGCATTCAGAATTCATTGGTCGCGTCCTGCCGGGAATAAACACGAATGATAATCCTCCGAGCACAAACACGAGCGACCCCAATGGTCATGGCACACATGTCGCGGGTATTGCTGCGGCATCAGGCAACAACATTCAAGGCGTCGCCGGTGTGACCTGGGGCGCTGACCTGCTGCCGGTCAGAGTAGTCACTGGTGGGGGCTTGGGAAACGCCGCTCAGGCGGCAGCCGGCATCGTCTGGGCGGTGGACAACGGAGCCGACGTTTGCAACATGAGCCTTCAATACTGCTCTGCATTTGCCCCGCCGCTTCCTTGGAATGGTGAGAACCCTGCTGATCTGGCCATGCTCGAGATGGCGGTGGACTACGCAAAAGCTCAGGGCGTGCTTGTGGTCGCAGCAGCGGGAAACAGTCAATGCGCATTCGAGGGGATGCCCCCCTCCAACGTTTCCTTTCCGGGAAAATATCCCAACGCCATGGCGGTGGCCGCCATCACGAACCAGGACTTCCAGTGGTTTTCCAGCGCAACGTCCGCATCCGGGGAAGGGCCGGAGGTGGATGTCGCAGCACCTGGCGAAAACATCTGGTCCACCAGGAACAATGGTGGGTACCAATTCAATTCAGGCACTTCGATGGCAACACCGCATGTTTCGGGCTTGGCGGCGCTCATCTGGTCGTTCGCGCCTTATCTGACTGACGATCAGGTTCGCAACCTGCTGACCTCAACGAGCGTCGATATCGGCACCGCTGGACGGGATGATGTCTTTGGATTCGGCCGAATCAATGCCCACGCCGCTCTTGTCAACGTACCAGCACCGCTAACTCTGCTTTCGAGTTTCCCGCCTAGTGACTCGATCGATGCAAGACAACCTTCTGACATCGGCGGCGCCAACCCAGCAGGTTGGGATACGATTCATCTGATGTTCGACGCGGACCCGACCGGGCTTGGCGCGGAGGATTTTACGATCACGACGGATCCGCCGGTCACGAACCCGACTATCCAATCCGTTACGGTGCTCAATGACACGGTCACGATCCAGTTGGATGGATTCATCCCGGTCGAGGCGTGGACGATATTCACTCACAACGCCAGCGGCCAGAGCGTTCGACTTGGCTACTTGCCGGGCGACGTAAATGGCAGCCTGCAATCCAACGCACAGGACATCACATCCCTGGTCAATGCGATCAACGGCGTAGGCCCGATACTGGAAGACTGGTCAACCGATGTTAATCGCAGCAACATGACGCAATCTCAGGACATCACTACCCTGGTTAACCTGCTCAACGGGGCTGGCTCATTCAACGTCTTCTTCGGTGCTACGCTTCCGAACTGACGCCGCAGCCAAGGTCGGTCCCTGGCTCGCCTATCGCTTTCCACAATATGCCGCATAGTTGGCATTTTTTGGAACCTGCTCTGTCTTGCTCGCGTATGATTATCGGCTATCCCGGGAACAGCGTTATCGGCTGGCAGCCCATAAAACAAGCCCAGACCGGATAGCCGACACCTTGCCCGTAAAACGTGTCCAGCCTCTATGCTCGCTCCCCGGATCGTCCGATGATCTCATTGGTGTAAGGTTCCTTTTTGGGTCTTTTTTCAGCCCCGCAAAGCTCATGGGCTTTCTGGACTTGTATCGATGCGCCTCAAGAAAATCATCCGAGTTCGTCTTGTTCTTTCATTCATTGCTATCACGGTGGCACTGTTTTGC
>JAJDEA010000182.1 GCA_029260035.1 Phycisphaerae bacterium | reverse complement strand
GTGGACCGTTTAGCGGTTGAACGGTACGGCATGACCGGGCTTGTGCTCATGGAAAACGCAGGCAGAAACGCAGCCTCTGTGATCCGAAAAGTTTTCGGTGAGCAGGGGCAGGCGGTCATTTGCTGTGGTGTTGGGAACAACGGCGGCGACGGGCTTGTCATCGCGCGCCATTTGCACAACGCAGGCTGGTCTGTGCGAATTGGTATCTTCGGCGACAAAGCCCGCATGACCCCGGACACGCTTGCGAATTACCAAATCGCTAGCGCAATGGGTATCGAAATAACTTTCGCAACGAACATGGAATCGCAATCGCAACTAGCTCAGTCTATTCGCAACGAAGATGTAATCGTTGATGCACTCCTCGGAACAGGATTTCACGGCGAAGTGCGCAGCCCGTTGGCTGAGTTCATTGCTGACCTTAACACGATCGGAAGGCGAGCCGTCGTGGCTATCGACGTTCCGTCCGGGCTGGATTGCGAAGAAGGAACAGCGTCGAATGCAACGATCCGGGCAGGCCTGACGATTACGTTCGTCGCGAAAAAGACGGGATTCTCAAAGCCATCCGCTATGGCATTCCTCGGACAAATCGAAGTGGCGGACATCGGTGCACCGAGAGGATTGATCGAAGACGTTGTGCGATAAGGCACCGTCGGGGTGAGACGTGTACTGCAGAAGAACGCCCGGCTCAACATTGACGATTCTGGTCGCAAACCAATCTCTCAATGGGGCGAGCGCAATCATTATCGGCCTTATTTCTCACCCGCCCGCCTCTGGACCGACACATGATTTCGACCATAATTCACATGGCTGTGGCGTTTCGCATCCACGGCAAAAGTGTCCAGTTCTTACGGAACCGTAATGAGAAGGTCAATCGGTAAAACTCTGCTACGCTCAGCGTCTACGCACCTCCCGGTCATGCGGAAGGGAAGTTGCCGCCGGCGTGGTGTTTCAAGCCGACGGGGGGCCTTTTCGCTGGTTGAGTTGGTCATTTCGATCGCCATCCTGCTGCTCATGCTTGCGTTGGCGGGCGAAGTGATGAACTTGACCGTCACAGCTACGGGACAAGCCACGGCAATCACGCAGGTTAATCAAATTATCCGGGTCCTGGAGACTCAGCTTCGCGACGATCTGCAGGCCGTCAAGCCCGAAGAATCCGTCATAGTCATCCAGGGCAATCCGATCAACGCTTATTGGCGGCAGGACGATTCCGAGATCGATGACGATGGAGACCCATTCAACGACAAACTTACGAAAAACTTCGCTGATCCGGTTTTCGACAACCCGCCTCGAGCCGACATGTTGATGTTCTTCACCGCGCGAAAAAGTACGAGCTTTGTCAACTATACAGACAATGTTTCCCCCGTTCCTTATACGGTTACATCGGGACACCAGCAGATTGTGTATGGCCACGCCGACCTCGGGGAATACCTGATCGACCCGCTTACAGGCTTAGCTACCTTCGACCCGGACCCCGCCGCTTTCCCGGAGCTCCCGAACGTTTCGCCAGCCTCCGCTCAAAACTGGCACCTTGCCCGGCGAAGCGTTGTTCTCATGTCACAGCCACCGCCAGCGAGTGTCGATCCGCCGTGGGTATCCTGGCTGACCGGCACAAACGGGTTGCACGATCCGACGCTCCTTACCGGTGAGTCCGATGTTGTTGGCAATTTTGATTTCGATCTTTACATGCTCCAGCCGGGCGGCTTCCCTGGCGGAGGTGGTCCGCCCTTCTATTGGCCGGATGTATTCAATAATTCCAATCCGCTGCTGCGTAGCCAATTGGCCCTGTTGCCGCCGGCGAAGCTCGCCAATCGGCTAGGCCATTACTTCATGCCGAACTGCGCCTCGTTCAAGGTCGAATGGACGCTCGACCCGGCTTCGGATGTGGTTGGCGGCTGGCTTGACCGCGAGCAGCGCATCCTTTGGATCGATCAGGGTGATTTCGGCGCCGACCCAATGAACCCGACCGACGATGACCCGCTTCGGCAGATTAGAGAGGCCGAGGTGGATGCAACGACGCTTGGACAAGGTTTTCGTGCCGTCGATCTTCAATGGCTACTTAGCAACGGAATCGCCGGCGTGAATGATGTGGGTTGGACTCCCTACAGTCTTGAGGATCGATTCGGTGTGGGAGGAGACCCGCAGTGGCTAGCACACTCGCTTGCGACGAGCGGCGGTCGGCCAAGTCTGGCGGTTTTTACGGCAAATCGAGGTACGAACGGGTCGTTGCCTGAGGAGTTCTTCCCCAAGGCACTTCGTATAACGGTAGAGATGTTCGATCGAGAAAACAGGCTGCAAAGGCCCATCAGTCATGTGATGGTGATCCCGGTGGGTGGCTAGTCGCTGCATGTACGAATGGATGGGTGGCATGTCCACACTTGCGTGGCCATGGACAACTTATCCGCGGACACATTTGCGGACCCAGGAATCGCCTGCGTTTTGCGAAATATCGCTCGCAATTGGATGTTATTACCCCCTAAGACGCTTGAAGGGACACCGGCGGGAGCCGAATACTATAGCCATCAGCAATCAGATGTAGCGGTGAAACGCATTTGCAGGGGATGAAACGCTGCATTCGGTACCACATCTGAAAAAAGCTTGTTACAGCGGCCGGCACGGGAAGACTATTCCCGTTTGATTAGAGACGAAGAATGATTCGCGAGACGAAGACAACATCGATTCAGCCGCATCAGCCCGAAGCCGGGCCAAGCATGGCTGCCGCGCGCCGCAGGCGAGGTACGGTCTTGATCCTCGTTGTCACGATCCTCGGTATTTTGTTCGTCACTGGTATCGCCTTTATGGCTACGATGAACTTCGAGGCGGATATCATCGCTGCGGAAAACGCGCGAACGTCCACCGGCCCGGCTACTGAATCCATCGTCGCGGACGTGCAGACAGCCATCACAGAAGTCATTCCCTCCGTCACGGGTAACCTCGGCGGGCAGTTCGTCAGCTGGGCTGCCAATTACACCGAAATGCCAGGCGTTGACAACCTCTTTGCACCCATCGAACCATATGTCGATCCGATTACCGGCAACATGGTCTTCGCCTGGGCAACGGACATCAAAGCGTATCGCGACCGCATCGCAAATCCCGATGCTCCGGTGAATCGGTTCTCGCTCGTTCCCAACTCGCAAGAGCCGGTCGATCCAACGGAATTTTGGGAACCTTTGCCCACGACGACCTGGGATTCCGGGAAATTCTGGGACGATTACACAACGCTGGACGCGGATGGTGACGGCATTATTGATTCAATCGAAGTTCCGCTCGGCGACCTCGGTGCCGTCAATGATGCACTGCTCGACGAACTCAAGAAAACACTTAACCCGGCGTCCGATCCAAACGGGGATATCTCGGCAGGCCTTCGCATCATCGCCCACGGCGGCATGGCCAACCTGAGCTATTCGCATCCGTTAATTATTGACGCGGTCATTCCGGGCGTCACCGGAACGCCGTTGTTCAACCCGCCATATGATCCGAAAAGCGAAGAATACAACCTGCGTCGGCGCTTCTTTTTGCCGCCTCGCGAGATTCAGCCGAGCAGCCTATTCGGCAACTCATTGGCTAATCCGCTGTCCATCGGGACCAACGATCTGTCGTTCTTCCTGCTGCCTCAGGAGACAATGGCTGACCATCGTTATTATCCAATCGATCCGCCTGCTGAAACAGGCGCAGACCCAGCGTTTCCGCTTTGGCATATACGGATGGACCCGGATCGTGTGGACCCCGTAAACCCGGACCCGACCTCGGATGGCTATGACCGACGCCATCTTGTCACCACGATCAGCCATGACGACCTGCTCGCCAGACCTACGATTGTTGGAATTGATAATGGTACGACGATCGACTCGCTCGATTTGGCGGATTGGATCAACAGTGAATGGCGCAAAGATATTATTGCAAACGGGTGTCCTGCTGTCGTGCCCGTGCCTTATCTTGATTACCCCGAAACCGTAACGACTTCAGGTGTGGCGGAACAATACGCGAACAGCTATGTAGGCATAAACAGAGCCGGTGCGCCGCAATACGCGGATTGGTGCGACTGTATCAATGATCCCGACTGCGAACTCAATTCGCTAAAGGGTAGGCTCAAACTGTCACTGCCTTACTTGGACGACTTGTCAAAGGCCGAACAAATTCTCCTGATCCAGGATACGTTCACATTCATGTTGCTCAACGCGCGTGGAAGTGACTGGGGATCGTATAAGCCATCTTACTTAACTTCTCCTCCCTACTGGGACCCGAACTTCCCGGTCATCGCAGAAACCGCAGCTGCGCTCACCGCTAACATGATCGACTTCGCGGACGGTGACGACGATCCGACAGCTGTGGATATTCGCTCCGCCGATTACAATGATCCTACAGGCTTTGGTCAATCGACCGGCACCGGCAAGCGCTACGGCATCGAAAGACAGCCGTTTATTACGGAAGTCGTGGTGCAAGCGACAGACGATGGCACGGGAGCTGTCGATTTCACGCAGCCGTATTTCTTCGGTGTTGAATTGTTTAACCCATACGACACCGACATCAATCTGAATGACTACACGTTCACGCTTAACGGCGGTCCAAATTCCGGGTTCTCCGTTCCGTTTTCATTCGGCGAGATCATTCCAGCCGGTAGCTTTGTGGGGTTTTATGATTCGGACACGATGATGCCACTTCCCGGAGCGGGACCTGCTCAGGTCTTGTTGTCAACTATAAGTGGGTCGGAGTTCCTAATCGATGAAAACACAACCGTTGCGCTTGTACGAAATGTCATCGGTGTGCCCATCGTTGTCGATCGGTTCTCTTTGGTTGGGCAAACATCTACGACAGTGGGCCAGTGGGAGCAAACTGCCGGTATTCCCGGCACGATCGGCTCTATCGAAAGAGTCGCAAGCTCTATCGACCCCTCCTCCTATTGGTATTCCGTAATACCAGCAGATCTCTCTAACTCAAGTGCTTATGGAACGGGAACTTCCTTCGGTGACAGCCTTGGAAACTCCGTTGCCGGCAACCTCAATAAGGTCGAGGTGTTGCTCGCCAACACGGGTAGTTTCGAGTCGGCGTTTCCGACGACAGGCTCAATGCTCCTGCTGATGCGACACGCGAACGCCCCGGGCAAGCCCTTCACGGATTTCCTGGACGACCAGCCGTTCTACCCAATCGATAACGGGCGAATGCCGGTTTTTGATGAAAGCACGCCGGATGGAATGGGCTTGATGTTGCACCACGCTGATGCGAATGTCGATGTTAGCGCCACGTTTCCTGCAACGTCCTTCCTCGATAAGCCGGGCGGCTTGGAGCATCTGCCCTGGGGGCAATATGTGTTTGACTATTTCACGGCACTTCCGCTTTCCAATGAAGGGCCTAATCTCGTCACGACTGGCACGAACGACGTCGAGAAGCCGAAGGTCGATATGGATGGCATGCGCGTACACGGGCGGATCAACATCAATGCTGCTCCGTGGAAAGTGCTCGAAGGCGTGCCCTTTGTGCCGATGGAGAGATTCACCGACTCGTCGACCACTACCCCCTCTCCTATTGAAGATGCCATCGCGACGGCTTTGAATATCTCGGTTGTAGACCGCGCTAAGCCAATACCTCTTGGCCCGGAGTTGGCCAAGTCAATCGTTGCGTACCGCGAATTGCGGGAGATCTTCCATACGTTTCCGGGAAGTTTGCCGGAATCAACCGGCAATTACAACGACGGCTCTACCAAATACCCGTCGCTTGGCGTACTTTCCCCAACCCCATCGATTCGAGGCTGGGACGCTGGCGACACCTTCGCATTGCCCCCGAAGATGCCACCATCAATGCGACGTGGCACGGGCTTCATGACCGTCGGAGAACTTGCTAACGTTAGGCATGCAGGCGCGAGCGCCTTTTATCGTTTTGATAACGGCTTGGTGCCCGTCGGCGGTACGACGAATACAAGTTACATCGAAGCTGTCGCTCCGCTTATGGCGCTGAGCGATTGGATCACCGTTCGATCGCAGGTGTTTACCGTTTATGGCGTACTTCGAGGCTCGCAGGACGTTACGATCGAAGATCCAAACATGGGCGTTGAGGAACAAATGCGAATCGATGACGTTGATTCAAGAGCGATTCGCTTTCAGGAGACCATCGATCGACTGCCTATGCTGAATGGTTCGAAAGAGCCTGATCGTATCGGCGATCGCATCATGGCGAACTATGACGACGTGCAGAGTGACTAGCGCTTTGTCGCGAATGACTGAATGGGGTGCATAAAAGCGAAGTCGAATGCCACTGCCCAAGTGCCGTGGCACACTTGCACGGAATGTGAATGGATGAGTTAATCGAGGGGTGGCATGGTCCACGCTTGCGTGGCCATGGACTTGCCAAACTTGCGGGGGGTGAGGCGTTTGCTTGGCCTGATTCGCGTAAGCGCTGCCGACTCGCGGGGGTTGCACAAGACAACGAACGACCGGTAACGAGCCTCTGGGTGAATGTGGGGCATCGTAGCAACCACCAAGGGGTCACATTTGCGCTCAAGCTGGGGAGCGAGAATACGATACCCTACGTCGCGACGCGCCGGTTTAGGTTGGTTATAGGGTGTTTGGGAATTGCTGTGAATAAATGGCTGTCAACATTGGTATCGGCGGTAAAATGGGGATATAATGCGTGGGAATCCGTGGAAGGGAATGAACTGTGTCAGCCTCGCGTTTGGGGGTGCGTTTCTCTGTCCACACCTGGGGTCTTGCAAAACGCTACCCTTTAATTAGTGCATAACTGGAGCTAGAGGAATGCGCATCGTTATTTTTCGTATGGTCGCGTTGTTTATCGCGTTGAATTTCGCAACTCAAGTCAAAGCAGCGGCTGTGGCTGATGGGGTTCGCCCTTCTCGGTTACTAGAGGTGGCTGTTGAAGACGGTGACGCCAACTCACCGCTCGCGGCTAACTCGCCGTTGGCGGCTGCGTGCGAAATCTTTGGCTTCAATCTCCAACAGACGCTTCCGCTTGTGGCGCGGGCGTATCGCGCGAACGTCTATCAGTTCGATAACCCATCGGAGCTGACTGAGATTCTCTTTGAGTTTTCATTTACCGGATCGGCGAATGTGTCTTTTGCGGTATTTGAGGAAACCAGTCTGAATCAATACGAAGCTGTCTTTATTCAAGACCCCACGTTTCAAATAGCCGGCGACACGAGCTGTGCGCAGCCGCCTTGTCCGATGTTCTATTCGTCCGGGATTCTCAATCCACCCGTTCAGTTGCAGCCTGGGAAGAAATATGCCATTGGTGTGTCGTGGGATACGACGCAAATGACGACTTTTCGTGACTTTGACATCCTATACCCACAGCGACTCGCTGGTGACGACGGTGACATTTTTGGGTCTGCTGCATCGGTTCTGTTTGCCGATCCTCCCATCGATCCGGCGACGGTATTCTTTATGAGTCCGTTCAACCAAGCGGCATGGTCGATGCAAATGTGCATCGCGCCCAAGCCCGGTGCCTGTTGCGATCCAACGATGGGGTGCATTGAGACTACCCAGGCAGCTTGTTTGGCGGGTGGCGGTGAGTTTTCCGAACCACTCTTCACCTGTTCCGATTTGATCGGCATGGGCCTGGGCTGTCCAATGACGCAAGGAGCATGCTGTCTTGGCGAAATCTGTATTGCCAGTGACCGATTCTCGTGCGAAGCGCAAGGCGGCATGTGGAACCAGGGAGTATCCTGTGCTACGAACACCTGCCTTCCCGTCGGCGCATGTTGCCTGGATGGTGGTGGGTGCTCGGAAGTAACTGAAGAAGACTGCTTGGCGATTCCCGGTGTTTTCCAGGGTGATAATACAACTTGTGCAGGCGTAGAACCTGCTTGCGGCCTTGGAGCCTGTTGTGCAAGCGGCCAATGTTTGTATGTCTCGCGAGCCGCTTGTGCTAATGCGCTTGGCGTATGGCAGATTCATGGCACCACCTGCGCTCCCGGCGCTTGCGACCCGAGTGGCGCTTGTTGCAACGGTAGCGGTTGCTCGGAAACGTCAGCGGCTCAGTGTCAGTTGGCAGATGGAACGTTCCAGGGTGATTGGACGACCTGCGCAACGCTTCCGGCATCTTGTGGCGGAAACGGGGCCTGCTGTATGCCGGTGCCCGTAGCCGGAATGAACTTGACCTGCATCGACGACCTTAACCAAAATCTCTGCGAATCGGTATTGGGCGGAAGCTATCAAGGCAATGATACAAGTTGTGCCACGTTGACCCAGCAGTGTCCGGGAACATGTTGCTGGCAGGGTGGATGTATCAACAACCTTGAGCCGGACCAATGCGCTCAGTTGCCGTTGGGTAAATTCCTCGGCTACCGAGACGACTGCTCAACGGTTTCATGTGCAACAGGAGCGACGGCTTGCTGCCTCGGAGACGGAACTTGCGTGGATATGGATGCCGTCGCTTGTGCTGATGCGCTTGGGACGTTTAATGCGGTAAACTCGTGTAGTAGCGCACCACTGTGTCCCGGCCCCTCGCTGACCGGTGCATGTTGTGGAAGCAATTTGTGTGCGGAGCTGACACAGGCTGAGTGTAGCGCGGCTGCGGGAAACTTCAATCCGGGTCAAACATGTGCCATCGATCTATGTGCAACTGGCATGTGCTGCCTGGACGACAGTACATGCAATCTCGCCGACGACACGATTGCAGAATGTGTTGCTGTGGGAGCGAGCTTCTTCAGTGGCCAAACGTGCGGAGTCGATGCGTGCCCGCCAGCGGGAGCATGTTGTGATCCAACGGACCTTACGGGGGCAACGTGCAATGGCTTGACCGATTTCGGATGTCAGGCATCTGGCGGCATCTTTGACGCCAGTGCAACCGACTGCACTACTGCACAATGCGCGATCGGGCGATGCTGCTTACCGACCGGTGGTTGTATCGATACGATTCAATCGCAATGTTCCGATTCCGGAGGCACGTTCGATCTGAGTCAGACTTGCCCGGGGACACCCGTTTGTCCGCCAGCGGGAGCGTGCTGTTTGTCGGACGGGTCATGTCGCACCATCACTGCAGCAACCTGTTCAAACTCCGCTGGTGTGTATCGAGGCGACAATACGAGTTGCCTGACGGAGGACCCGGGACTTTGCACGATCGGCACCTGCTGTCGGGATGACGGTAGCTGTCAGGAAACGGTCGAATTCGATTGCATACCGGATCCGAACAACCCGCCAGCCAATGTCTCCTTCAGCGCCGGACAAACCTGCTCCGATGGGTTGTGTCCTTCGGGCGGCGCGTGTTGTGTTGGTGGCGTGTGCTCGACATTAACGTCGGCTGCGTGCTCCGATGCCGGCGGAGATTTTGAAGGTGTTGGCTCCAAATGTGCCGACTCGCCTTGCGTACTGGGAACATGCTGCACGAATGCAGGCGTGTGCGTTGACACGAGACAGTCTCTCTGTGGCCCAGTTGTTGGAATATTCTCGCCGGGGCTGGATTGCATCGCCGATGCGCCTTGCGCGTCAGCTGGCGCTTGCTGTTTCACGAATGGCACCTGTCAACTTATCACACAAACAGCGTGCGAAGCGGACCCCGAAAACGTTTTTGATGGTGCTGGAACCTGCGGCGCTTCATTGTGTCAGCAGGGCGCCTGCTGTTTGAGCGACGGTAGTTGTGTTGAGGGTGTCGTTCGAGCCAAGTGTGATTCGCTCAATGGCGTGTTTAGCGGAGGAATCACATGTGCCGTCGCGTTCTGCGAGCCGTTTGGCGCCTGCTGCGATAACGACGCCTGTACAATATCGACGCAAGGCAATTGCGGTTTTAACGGTGGCGTCTACCTTGGCGATACGACAACGTGCTCGCCGGGATTATGTCAGTCGGGTGCATGTTGCTCGTTTGATGGCAGTTGCGTTGACAGTGCGATCGCCGCGGAATGTGCTCAGACCAACGATGTCTTTACCGTTGGTGATGTATGCAGCAATGTTCCTTGCATTGCCCACGGTGCTTGCTGCCTGGACAGTATGGGCACCTGCGACGACACGATGACCATGGTCACATGTCAGAATGCGGGAGGCACCTATGCAGGTGACAGCACGGTCTGTGAGCCTGATCTCTGCGATGCAGGTGCATGCTGCTTGTCGCCTCCGTTCCCGATGGGACAAACCGAAAGCTGCCAGCCTGCACTAACATTGTTGGACTGCAGGCTTCAAAACGGCTTCTACCAGGGGCCAGGCAGCAGTTGCGTAGTTGGTGAATGCGTCCCCGGTTCCTGCTGTACGGCAACTGGGCAGTGTATCGACAACACCGTTGCGTCGGAGTGCGATACCCTTCCAGGCGCTTTCGTATTGGGTAACCTCTGTTCACAACGAACTTGCGAGGCGCGCGGCGCATGCTGCAACATTGACAGCATGTCAAGCATGGAAGTATGCACAATCGAAGATACGTCCGTCTGTACGGGGCCGGTCGTCCAGGGAGTCTATGCGGGCGATGACACTTCTTGTGCGCCGTCCGACCTTTGTATCTCAGCTGCGTGCTGCATGCCGACAGGGCTGTGTGAAGATCGAACGAGACTCTCCTGTGAGCGAGCGGGCGGAATCTACGACTCGTCCGGCGCGCTATGCGCCGCTACGACTTTAACGTGTGCTCACGGCTCGTGTTGCTCGACCGATGGAAGCTGCGTCGATAGTACAATCGTCGATGCTTGCGTTGGACAAGGTGATGTCTTTGCGCCAGGTTCGGATTGCGCCGCAGCTCAATGCGAAGTCAGCGGTTCGTGCTGCGAAATTGATGGCACTTGTAATGACAAACGAGAAACACCGTGCACCGCGGCTGGTGGAATCTTTACTGCGTTGGCGACATGCGTTGCCAACCCGATGTGCCCCAGCGCCGGTGCCTGCTGCGACCCCAATAGTGGATGTAGCGAGATTACCCAGGCTGCGTGCGAATTGAACGCAGCCAATGTATACGAAGGCGATGGCATATTGTGTACAGCCGTCGACTGTGCAAGCGGCGCTTGTTGTTCATTCGACGGAACGTGCAGGGATACCGTCATTTCGCAATGCGTTGGCACCGGCGACGTATTCACACTTGGCTCCAACTGCACAGCTGTCACATGCGAGCCTGGCGGTTCCTGCTGTCTGGATGACGGCACATGTCTCGATACAACGGAGTCCAACTGCGACACGATGAATGGCCTGTTCTGCGTATCATTAAACTGCATAGCAGACACCCCGTGTCCAGCTTCAGGAGCTTGTTGCAGCCCTGATGCCAGCTGCCAGGTTCTCACCCAGGAAGCTTGTGAAGTCAGCATTTTCAACGCATACGATGGCGACGGAACGACGTGCTCACCCGATCCGTGCGGTTCGGGGGTCTGCTGCAATACCGGAACGTGTTCCGTAGAATCGGAAGCTTCCTGCGTTGGTGCTGGCGGGACATTTATGGGAGCGGGTAGTTGCAATCCGAATCCATGCATGCAGATATCAATTGTATCGTCCATGCCGGCTGACAATGCGATTGACGCGCGTCAACCCCATGACATCGGCGATATAGCCATGTGTATCGGCAACCCAGGTGTTTGCGGTTGGACGTCAATTGTGCTGACCTTTGATGGAGACGCATCAGCGTTGACCGCAGGCGATTTCATGTTGTCGGAAGCGGGTGGAGACGGAACACCGCCGAACATTTTGACTGTCACGCCTGTTGTAGGTGATCCGCTATCCGTGACGTTGACACTGGACGCGCCGATTGAACCTTCTGCCTGGACAGAGTTCATTCACATTGCGAGTGCATCACACGCTTGTCTTGGATTCTTGCCGGGCGACGTCAACGCCAGTCGAGGCACCAATGCTCAGGATATTACGGCTCTGATCAACTCGTTGAACGGTGTCGTTGTGCAACCTGATTTCGCAACGGACATCAATCGAAGCGGCCCGCCGTCCAACCCGCAGGATATTACGGCGTTGATTAACCTCTTGAATGGAGCTGGGTCGTTCGTATCGTGGAATGGCGCGTCGCTTCCGATTGTCTCGCCGTGCGACTAAGCCGGAGACGGGTCAGCATCGTGGTGGGGAGATCAATCCGCGCCGCCGGAAAGCATGGCTTCTGCTTCGTCCAGTTTCTCAGGGAGTTCAGCGCGAATCGCATCGAGTTGTTGTTGCGTCAGACCCAGCCGATCGAGTGAGTCCTGCGAAATCGTTTGGCCCGCTGCAGAGAGATAAAAGCCGAGCTTCTCTTCACAACAAATAACATCAGCCATCTGAATTAGGACGGTGATGTTCTGCAATTCGGCGCTGAGTGATTCAGGATTGTGGTGAAATCCAACGGCAGCCCGAAGATGCCTTGGGAATTTCCATTTTGTCGTCAAGCCGACACCAAACGCCTGGTGGTCTGCTCCAATGATCTTCCGCTCCGCTTCGAGAAAATCAACACCGCCGCCCATACATCGAGCGATGACATCTGCGAACTGATCAGGATGCGCTTGCCGTTCGACCATCATGCCAATGTCGTGAATCATCCCTGCGACGAAGACCTCATCGAGCAGAACGTCGTGCGGAGATTCCTTCGCAATGGCATGCGCCGCCACGGCTACGCCAACACTATGGCGCCATAGGTCAGAAGCGCTGAATTCTTCCGAAATACGCTTGCCCTTAAACAACCGAGCGATTGAAGCTGCGATTGCGATATTCTTGACGGCGGACAAGCCCAGCAGGATGATCGCTCGATCGACGCTGGCGACTTGCCCAGGCAATCCATAGAAAGCGGAGTTGACGACCTTCAACACCTTGACCGATAGGGCAGGATCATTCTTGATGATCTCGTGAAGGTCGCGCGCCGTGCTCTTCGGATCTTCCACAATCTGGATGATCTTCAGAGTAACTTCAGGCAGCGTTGCGATGTCACCTATAGATGCCAACGCCTTGTCGACAATGGCTTTCGTATTGTCGGCTGTCTCGACTGACATAATATTCCCTCGGCCCCTTTTGCAGGTCGGCTCCCAATGCTCCTAAGCGGTTCGTAACCCGTAGTCTATCGTCAAGCAACGATTCTCTGATTAGAACGGGATTTTCTACAGCTAATAAGAACAGGTTTTTCGACGAAATGAATCGTGCAGTGGAATCTTGGCGAGAATGGCTGCGATTTTCGGACCGACCGGCTTCGTACCATAGGCGCCGGACTTTCCTCTTATCGGTCTCTTGCGGAGGGCGCGGGTTATCGCGCGTGATATGGAAGAGGGTGTCTCTTGAGTATGGATGACGGACGGACCGGAGACCTCTCGGCCTGCCTGTCGCGAACCAACGTTTACTGAAGGCGTGCCTGCCATGCCAGCCTCAATGATTCCGCTCGAAGAATTTCCAACCAGTACCTTTGCGTCTATCAGTGCTTTTAGGTACGAATCGCGATCCAGCGAGCGAAATACCTGGACGTCTCCATTGCTAGAGCGTTTGCGATGTGTATCGATCGCATCGATGACACCTAAGTGACCTCGATCCGTGTTGGGGTAAATGATAACCCGTTGCAAGCCAGCAGATGCTGCACTTTCGAGAACCATCAATGCCGTCTTGCGTTCCTCGCGTTTCGATCGGCCGATTGGGTGTTGAACGATGAGTGCAGTGCGAGGCAAGGTTTCTTCTGGCATGGAATTTCGAACCATCTCCCGTAACTGATCCAAGCCCGGAGCACCAACACAATACACCCTGCGAGACTCTTCGCCCATGCGAACAACTCGCTTGTGTGAAGATTGCGTTGCTGTTAAATGAACATGTGCGAGCTTTGTAATCGCATGCCGCAAGCTGTCATCAAAGTCGCCCGCTGCAACATCGCCTCCGTGGATATGGGCAAGGATTCGGCCTGTCGTAACCGCAGCCAGCGCACCCGCCATCGCTTCAATTCGATCGCCCAACACGACGACAATATCCGTATTCGCCTCATCGAGGTATTTCGCGATCCCGCGAACGCCACGCCCGAGACCCTCCGCTTGGTCTTGTGTCGTGTCATTTCCTTTTTGCATGGCAACTCGCACGGCTGGCGACCAACCATCTCGAACGATGTCATCAACCGTATGGCCAAATCTTCTAATCAAATGCATACCCGTTACGACCAATTGCAGCTTGAGCCGGGAATGATCTTGAATGGCTTGCATCGTCGACTGAAGCACGCCATATTCCGCGCGCGTACCGGTTACGACTGCGACACGACGACGCCTCGATCGTGCAGTAGAACTGCTCATTCGATCATATCCCAGTCAAATAGCGTATCGCGGTGAATCGGAACAGTCGTCCGACGGCCGAGCAATTCATCAAAATGATCAGCGGTGATACCGGTTCCCGGTCTCTTGAGCGTCAGATCGCCAGCACCAATCGCGATGCCTGCTGGAATGTCTCTCGCAGCTACAACGCTCTTGCGAGCGACAGAGCGCACCTCGGCCTCGAGTTCGGTTAAACCCAATACTCCATTGCCGAGCGCACGAAATGCGTTTCGCGCACCGGAAACGTATTCCTTCAAATCGTCAGGAGTCAGAGACATGGCATGGTCCGGCCCGTCCAGCGTCTTATCGAGTGTAAAGTGTTTTTCCAAAACGCACGCCCCCGCTGCAACCGCCCAGCCCCCTGTTTGAACGGACTGTGTGTGATCGCTGAAGCCGACGGGCACGGAAAACGCCTCGGCCATGGTTCGAATGGCACCCAAATTGATCGATTCCAGCGGTGCAGGGTACGAGCTGACACAATGCAAAAGTATAAGTCGTTCCGGGCCGACCCGTCGTAGGAGCCAATCAACCGATTGATGGATTTCTGCCACAGTCGAAGCGCCGGTCGATACAATCAAAGGAGAGCCGACACGCGAAACCGCTTCGAGAAGACGCTTGTTAGGTAAGTCTGTAGACGCCGTCTTAATGACATCGACTTTGAGTGCCTCCAGGACGGCAACATCTTCCAAACCAAAAGGCGTCGCAAGGAATGTAATAGCCCTTGTCTTGCAATGGTCGCGAATCTCCCGGAAATCCTCAAATGAAAGCTCGAGTCCTTCCAGTAGCGACCGCTGCGAAGTAGCATCGTCGGAACATCGCTGATACCGGGCGGTTGGCGCGTCCTTGGAAGCGAGCCTTTCAGCAGAAAACACTTGAAATTTAATTGCGTCTGCACCAGCTCCAGCAGCGGCATCCACCATTTCTATCGCGCGACTCAATTTGCCATTGTGGTTTACGCCTGCCTCTGCGATGACATAGATGGGTTGTCCGCATGAAATCGTGCGAGTGTCGATCTTCACACGGGGTACCAAGTTCTCATGTGGACTTGTGGTGTTTACGACGGCTTCTTGGCGTGATCGTAGAATCCCCTCAGCTATGACAAGATCAAGCGCCTCGTCGACGTCAACGGAATCTTCCGGCCCTTGAATAATCGCGCGTCGATCTTTGCCAAGAAATGCCTGGTGATCGTCAGGCGTTTCGAGCGCACCAAATAGTGCGTCACGACGCACGACAACAGCAGCGCCATCGTGATAATACAAAGGCGTGAGGTCCTGACGACGATAGATACTGTTTGGCCTGTATTGTGCCATCACGTCGGCTTCCAGGCGGTGCAGCCAATCCGGATGTTGTTTGCTTACCTTTGCTACGCTTCGTACGGAATCCGCGTTTGATCTTTGAAGATGACGAATGGCTCGGCCCAAGAGTCCGGGCTGGCGAACAGGGATATTGCCATACAACAGTACGACGGCGTCCACGGAAGCACCGTGGCTTAACTCCCAGCTCTCCACGGCATGTCTCGCCGCCGCGTCCACGGTTGCCAAATCGCTTGCCAGTTCCTGGGGCCTGTCTACAACCTCGATTCCCGCGGAGAGAGCGACAGCTTTCGCTGGCTCAGAGTCGGTCGACAGGATGACGTCGCTAAGCGCGTTGCATTGCAGCGCATGGTCAATCGTGTACCGAATCATCGGCTGGCCGAGCAGATCGCGCATGCACTTATTCGGCAAGCCTCGGCTTCCCGCGCGCGCAAGAATGATGCCTAAAACGTTCATAATCTATAGAGATATCGGTCTGACAAATAGCACTGCTTGATATGTCGATGTCGGATACTCCCGAAGCGGCTGAAACTTCGTCGCTTTATCGAAAATATGGCTGAGTCAGTAGGTAATTTGCTTGGAAACTGTGCGCGACCAATCTGTCTCACGCCTTAACAAGCCTAGAGCAAGCTCTATTCTACTGTGTCGTTCGGATGCACTTCCTACTCGCGAAATAGAGGGTTTCGCCGCTATACTTGACCGTTCGCTGCTATAGTTGGTGATAAATTTCCTCGGCTCTGGTGGTGTTTTTGTGGAGGTTGTGTTCGGCCCGGTAGATAGGACGGCTTTAATCGCCCAGTGCTTCGACAAGTGAAGGACTCAGCACTTCTCGAAGGCGGGACATCGCCCGGAGTTCGATCTGACGTATGCGTTCCTTGGTCACGCCGAACTTTTGGCCGAGTTTTTCCAGCGTTTGAGGAGCGTTGGAGCTGTTCAATCCGAAATGTCCGCGAACGATCTCCTGTTCACGTTCGTCAAGTTGGCCGATACCGGCATCGATCAATTCACGGACGCGCTGGCGGTCACTCTGAGCAACCCATTCCGATTCCATGGTGGCGCTGGATTCCAACAATTCTTCACGCCCCGTAACAAAGCGAGCTGTTCGGTATTGCTCTTCGGGAATCGAGCGTGCGTAGTTCTTGATGATAGCCCAGGAGGCGTAAGTGGAAAATTTGTTACCTAGGGAATAATCGAACTTCTCGACTGCTCGCATAAGTGAAATATTCCCGTCACTTATGACTTCAAAGAAATGGCTTGACCAGCCGACATGCTTCTTCGCGATGCTGACAACCAATCTCAGATTGGCTTTGATGATTCGCTGTTTGACTTTGTTTGTGCTGACCGTAAGTGATGCAACTTTGTCGAATTGCTCGCATGTGAGGTCGTCAACGTCGATAGAGTTGAGCAATGTTGCGGTCTTGTACTTGAGGTAATTGTACCGGCGGAACAGATCCTGTTCCTGCTCTCGAGAGAAAAGGGGTGTGCGATACAAAGACTGCAAATACGCAGGCAAATCATTGGGAATTCTGACCTTCGTCGCAGCGTCAGCTGGAGGTTCCGGCACATCAAGAATCATTGCGTCTGCGTTGGGTGCGTCGAATAGTTGATTGAAAATACACGCCGGTGTTGACTGCTTCCATTGATGCCATTGAACACGGCGGAGCGTGCTTTCCACTTCCTCCGGCGTGCAGTCAAATGCGCGGGCAATCGAGGAAGACAGCTCACCCGCTTCATGGCAGCGACAAATGGCAAGCTCTTGCTCTGAATGAACAACCTCTTCCGCGCCGACAAAAACAGCTTCTTGAGGATTCGCCTCATCGAACCGGCGCAGCGTATACCGAACCGTTTCCACTGCCCGGCCGGTCTCTTCCGAAATCATTCGCGCAGCGGCATGCATCTTCACGCGACGTTTTGCGACAATCGTCCGAGCGCGATCGACAATACCCAGGCGTTCCCCGTCCGTTAGTTGCTTGAACGAAGCTCCCTTGTTGACCAGGTCTTGATTTTGTCGAATGAAACGATCGATCGTACGCTGAAAAAATGCCAATCGGCTGACGCCGTCTTCGCATACAACGCGAATGCCCATAAGGCCTCGATCGCGCCACCTGCGGACGGTCTTCGTGCTTACCTGCAACTCCTCAGCCGTTTCTTGGTGTGTTTTGAACGGCTCGCTGAGGCCAACAGCCGATATGCGTGATTTTCGGCTGAGAAATTCCGCAAATGTCACGAGGTCGCTAACGAGCGCCTTGCCTGGGATGGATGCTTCCGCAGACGGGCCTCGCTTGCGATATTTTGTAATATGGAAACAAACCAACTCATACGGGTAGGCTTTTTCCGGCTCGACAATTCCCAGCAGTGTCTCGATACCCAAAATCTGTTCCTCGCGCAGTCGCGTTGGTGACATGGTAAGTTGGTGCGCCAACTCGGCCATATCATGGTTGAAGAACTTGGGTAGTGATTTATCTTTCAATGTTGACACAGTAAAACCCCGCAGGAGGTATCCCTGCAATTAATCAGCTCAATATTGCTGGCGGCTTTGCGCCGCAGGCACAGCCTCAAGCTAGCGATAATTCTTCGCCCGCGAGTTAGCTGCGTGTTGGAGGACGACATTGCTGCACGTCGTATACTTATTATCGCCGTCGTTCGATAACAGGTCAACTATTGTTGTCATGGTCTTACAATCTACGACAACTTTTCGCCTGCAAATGCTAAAAATAAAGCGACAGGCTATTTCGTCCGCCCAAACGACAATGGGGGCCTGGAATTCTCGGTCAAATACCGAAAACGCCGTGCCCCGCATCCTGTTAGTTTTCGAGATGACTTAGTCTATCGGTGAAGGCCCGCACGAAGGCCTTGTCTTCGCGGCCCTTCGTGGCGTTTCGATAGGCGGCGATTGTGTCCTGCTTGTAATTCTCGTAGTCCAGAAGAAGCAACAGGTCAGAAGCTGTCGCCTGTTGAGCAACAAGCGTCCAGTGCCGACCGGTGTCACGATGAGCCTTTTCCAGAATAGCCATCGCTTGATTGATTTCGGAAACCGCTGACTCGCGAGCCAAACCGGCGCTTTCTTCGTAGTCCTTTGGGTCTGCCTCTTTCATGTGGAGGTGCTCAACAACACCATTCAAAACATCCGCAGAGGCTAAGTCGCCACGATATTGAGCGAAGTAAATCCAGGCAAGTTGGATATGGGCATCTGCTTCCTGCGCACTTATATAACCGCCAAGCCAATCGTCAGAAAGACGCGATTCATAGGCCGACCGATCCTTCGCTTCGGACGAGACGCCCTGCACTCGGCTTCTCGCATCCGAAACCCATTGCTTGGCGTAACCAGCGGCTGATTTCAATGACGAGGCAGATTGCGACAGAAGCTCCGTCGCAGTTTCCTCAAAGGCCTCTGCTTCGGATTCAACCCGACTTAACTCATCAAATGCCTCGGCTGCGTCAGCGGTCGCTTCTGCCAACATTTTTTCGGCTTCTGCCTGGTCTTTCTCAAAGCGCGATCGCATTCCTTCAAGTCTGGCGACATCACTTCGCGCATCGACCACCGCTTCCTTGAGATTCGCAACGCGGTCGGCCAAAACGCGGCGCTCCGCTCGATACGACTCGACGCCGCGATCAAAGGAAGGATCGCCATCCGATCCATCTTCGACGAATTTCCCAGAAAGAACATCATCGCCAGCCTCTAAATGCGCGTTCGTGAAATCACCGGCTACAAGCGAGGCTAGTTGGCGATCTGCTTTGCGAAACTGAGTCGAAAGCTCGAGGTATTTGGCACGAAAAACTTCCGGGCCGTCGGGATTGTGAAAATCGATGCCCATGTTTCTGAGTTCCAACAGTTTGGAACTCGCATGGTCTGCTTGTTGCTGAAACTTCGCTATTTGAGCCTCAAGCTCACTGATCTTAGTGTCCAGCGAGGAAAGCTCTTTTTGATCATTCGTCAACGCGCTTTCCAGCTCTGCAACATGGCCTGAAAGCGTCTCGATTTCCTGTTCAATCCCACTGTCGGACACCTTGTTTTGTGCCGCAGCGACAACCCGTGCTCGCGATGCGAGATCGAGTAGGCGCTGTCGATATTCCTCAGCTTCCGACCGTTTGATCTGCGCCATGAGTGCTTCGCGCTCGCCTTTTTGAGCCAGAATAATACCCTTCAGCCTGTTTGCTTCTGAATGATTCCGGCTGCTTGCATCTCCAACAGAAACCGCAAGCGCCTCATTGATTTCCTTTAGCGCTTCATTCAACAACGCGTCGTTTTCGTCCAGCAACTGGTCTTGTGTGCCAATACCTTGCCGAATCTGGCTCGCCATACTGCCGTAGTTTGCACTTCGAACAACTCTTGGGGGAGAGCTTTGCCAGTCGGTAGGCTGATAACTCGCCCAGAGGGCGGCGTGATCTTCCTGATAACCATCTGCAAAATCTTCGTCATCGAGAAGGTCGTCCAGGTCCTCAAGATCGACGTCAACGCCTGACTCACCCATCTGGTTCAACAGGCCATTATTGTGGTCAAGCTCGATACTGTACTGGTGGAGTAGGCGTCGCCCACGTTCGATGTGTATGGCCGCTTCACTATTGGCGGTGTGTTGCGCGCCTTGCATTGAGGGCAGCATGAGCCAGCCCCCGGCCAAGAGAACGAACGCTAACACGGCACCGGCCGCGACACGGGATGTTTGATTCACTCTAGGCCCCTTTTCTAGCGGATCGTGGATTGCACTGCCTGAAACCACGAAACGCCCGGATCGCATGCCTGAGGTTGGCGACCCCAAGCAGAACACTTGCCCCATTCTAAGATGTTGAATTGTAGAGGTAAACGGGATGTGTGAAAAGTGGGAGGCGAACCCATGAGCTGGCGTTTACAGGCCTCCAGGCTTGGCGAGACTTGCCTACTTGTCAGACATGGGTAGTTCTTCCACCTCAAGAATCTTCATTTCCACGCCACCAATCAAAGAAAGCAGGGGAAGGCTTAGGTCCGCAAGCCCCGTATTCTTCAACGATGACGTCGCGAAAGTTATTCTGGTCGGGCTACAGTCAGATTCCCGCAGTGCGGCGTCGAAGTCGATCCAACGACCGTCCATGTAAAACTGTGTCCACATGTGATAGCCGAAAATGTCTTCCTGGTTGCCGAAAATGGGCACATAGGCAAGGCCAACCGCGACGCGAGATGGCAGGCCGTTCAGGCGGCCGAGAGCCGCAAGGAGAATGCCATGTTCGCTACAATCCCCCTCACGCGTTCGGCATACTTCGCTGGCGGTGGCAAAGCCGATGTTGAGATTCTTTGAAACAATGTATTCCGTGACGAACCTTCGCAGCTTGTCCCCCAGCGCGAACGGCTCAGTGACGCCTCCGCCTGCTTTCTTGGCGAGCTTAATCAGCTCGGGATCATCAAGGTTAATCAGCATGTTGCTATGAAGGTATTCGTCGCGGTCGGCTAGCGTTGGAGTGTGCTTTCCCTTCGTTCGGTGCGAAAGTCTCGACACAGTGATTTCCTGCGATCCATCTGCGAGCTTCTTAACCTTCTGTGAACTTGTGGTGAGCATCTCCTTTAATGGCGGCGATCCAGCCTTCGCAGTCAGACGGTATCGAATCCGTTTTGCAGCTTTGCGGTCAATATGCCGTTTTACTGGCACGACTGTCGTCATGAACAACTCAGGTGGCAGGAAATCCGCCAGCGCGGTACGCTGATCCGTTGATAGAACCACAAGATTACCAAGGCCGGGAGCGGGGACTTCAGCCTTCATGGGTAGCCCGCTTTTCCCAAGCCATGATGTCGTCTCGATAGAACCCATCAGCGTGTCCATCGAAACATTCACTCTGTGACCCTCTTTCTTTGTTCCCCCAACCGAAAACGTCTCCCATTTTCCAACGGTAGTGCTTGCAACAACAGCGCCATCCTGCTTGATTTCGGGCGCATAGGCCTTCAAGTCGTAGGTTGTCCCGGGGTCAAACCCACGAAGCATGGACTCGCGAAACAAGCCCCACGTCATCATCGCGTCCGCGGGAAAATCGTGTGAAATTTTCGTCTCAAACCCCATTTGAGATGACACGATATTGACTTTGCCTTCCTCAATCACACCCTTGGTTTTCATTTCCACCGTAGACATATTCATGGTCGAACCAAAGCCAATAGGTTTTCCGTCGATCGTCTCAAGCGTATGCTGGACGATTTCGATCTTGACCGGCTGATCGACTCGGCCCATCTGGACGAACATCGTGGATTCCGTGCGAATCTGATCACCTTTTCGGGTGAATGACGAGTGGGAATAGCCTGTTTTCTTGCCAGCGATGTAAACTTCCGCCCATTCGTCAATAAATCGTCCTTGCGGCGGACTCTTGACATCAATCGGCGCTTCGCCAGCATTTGCGAACGAGGGAGCGAAGATGCTCATCGAGATGAGAATCGCAAAGAAACGAAACGATTGGCGACACAATTCCATCGAAACACTCCGGGTGCTTAACTTTCTACAAAAACGCAAGGCGCAACCATTGCTCCGTTGCGCTTAGAACCGCGATTGGTCTAACGTAGCGGCGTATTGCTCACATACACGAGTATAATCGTGCTTTCGAACGCTGCAGTAGCATAGAGCTTGCTCTATTACATCGTCTGCGTTCACTAGATGGTATAGGGTTTTGTGATCGATTATCGCCCGAACCACTGCCTAATCTTGTATAAAGTGGTGTCTCGACCTGCCTTGGCGATTGAATCGGTAAGGGGAATCTCTTTCGGGCAAACCTTGACGCAGTTTTGGCTGTTGCCGCAATCTGCGATACCGCCCGCATCCGAAAGCACGGCGAGTCGATCTTCGCGATCGACAGCGCCGGTTGGGTGACTGTTGAAGAGAATTGCTTGCGAAATCGCCGCGGGACCAATGAAGGGAGAATGATCGTTGAATTGAGGGCATGCTTCCACGCAACAGCCGCAGGTCATGCAGCGCGAAAGTGGATACGCTTCTTCCTGTGTAGCCTCTGAAACGCGAGGCCCCGATCCCATATCGTGATAACCGTCGACGCGCACCCAGGCCTTTACTTTGCTTAGCGAATTGAACATCGGTTGTCGGTTGACAACCAAATCGCGCACAACGGGGAACTTCGTCATAGGTTGAAGTTCGATAGAGTCCGCCTGTTCTTGAAGAAGGTCGTCCACGAGGGCAGAGCACGCTTGACGCACCCTGCCGTTAATTACCATCGTGCATGCTCCGCAAATTTCTTCCAAACAGCAGGCGTCATAAGCCACCGGCGTAGACGATTGTTGCTCTGCGGTCATGGGATTGGCAGCGATCCTCTGCAAAACCGTAGTGACGTTCATTCCCGATTCGTACGGGACGTCAAAGGTTTCCCAGCGCGATCCGTCGTGAGGGGTATCCTGCCGTTTGATTTTTACAGGAATGGTTTTCGCCATACTTATCTACCTGTTGCGATTAGTTTGCGGTGCCAGCGCCCGCCTGTTGCTCTGTTTTGGCTTGCGCGCCCATTTCCCGCCAAACCTCGTCGATGATCTCCGCCCCCTTCAAGCCATAGGTTCGGGGACGGGGCGGAATGAGACTCGTATCCACCGACTCATAACTCATCTTCGGACCATCCGGCGTAAATTCAGCAATCGTCGATTTCAACCAACGATCGTTTTTTTCTTTGAACGCCTTACACCAACGTTGCGCCTGCTTGTGAAGCTCAGCGGGGTCATCGGCATCCATAGGCGGTGTGAGAAAATTCGGCTTGAAATGAGCACCACGACACTCGTCACGCTGCAGTGCTCCTTGAGCGATAACGCGCGCCATCATAATCATATCGCCGAGAGCGCGGGTGAAACTCAAGTTCTGGTTAGTCCAATCACCTGTATCGGAAAGGGCCACGTTCTGATAGCGGTCCTTTAGTTCTTCTATCTTCGCTAGCGTCGACTTGATGTCGTCATTATTGCGAACAACCGTGACGTTTCGCGTCATCGAATCGCCCAGCTCCTTATGAATCTGGTATGGATTCTCCGATCCCTGGTTCTTAATCAGGCGATCTGCGTGCGCTTCATGCTCTTTCACAGCGCCGTCAAAGAGCGAAATCGGCTGATCTTCGGCATTGCCAGCAGAAAACGAGTGAAGCATGTTTTCGATCGAAGGTGCGACAATCAGGCCGGAGAAAATACAGCTTAGCAGAGAGTTTGCACCGAGACGGTTTCCGCCATGGTATTGATAGTCCGCCTCACCGATGACGAAAATGCCGGGGATGTTTGACTGTTGGTTACGCTGTGACCCCAGCACCAAGCCTCCAGTGGTCGTATTTTTTTCGTAATCGACCCAAAGCCCGCCCATTGAGTAATGAACCGCCGGGAAGATTTTCATAGGAACTTGTCGAGGGTCGGCTCCCTGAAATTTCTCGTATATTTCGAGAATGCCATCGAGTTTCTTTTGTGTTTCAGGGGACAGTTCGGTGACGTCGAGATAGGCGCAAAGTTGATCCTGTTCAACGCTCAAGCCCATATTCACGCAGACGTCAAAAATCTCGCGCGTGGCAATGTCCCTCGGCACGAGATTGCCATATTTCGGATACCGTTCTTCCAAAAAGTAATATCGCTCGTTGGCTGGGATTGATCGTGGGTCGCGATCGTCTTGAGGTTTTTTCGGCACCCAGACCCGGCCTCCTTCGCCGCGAGCGCTCTCGCTCATCAAACGAAGCTTGTCGGTACCCGGAATCGCTGTTGGATGAACCTGGACGAATTCGCCGTTCCCGTATTTGACGCCCGCCTTGTAGGCACGACCCGCAGCTCCGCCCGTACAAATCATCGACATGGTGCTTCTGCCGAAGACCAAGCCACAACCGCCCGTAGCTAAGACGACTGCGTCGGCTGCGAAGGATCGAGTCTCCATGCTGAACATGTCTTGGGCGACGACTCCTCTGCACCGGCCGGAATCATCCAGAATGGGACCCAGGAAATCCCAATACTCAAATTTTTCGACAAGCCCGTCCGCTTCCCATCGTCGGACTTGTTCATCCAGCGCATAAATGAGTTGTTGCCCCGTAGTGGCCCCGGCAAAGGCAGTTCGCTTGTACATCGTGCCGCCGAATCGACGCTGGTCCCGCAACCCTTCGGGAGTCCTGTTGAAAGTGACGCCCAGTCGGTCCAGCAAGTCGATGACGCGCGGCGCCCAATCGCACATTTCTTTGACCAAAGGTTGGTGTTGAAGAAAATCGCCACCATAGACCGTATCATCGAAATGCAGCCATTCGCTGTCACCCTGCTGTCGTGTGTAGTTGTTGACGGAATTGATCCCGCCTTGAGCGCATACACTGTGCGACCGCTTGACGGGCACCATGCTGATGAGGTAGACATGCACTCCCGCTTCCGCGAGCCTCATCGTCGCGGCTAATCCCGCAAGCCCTCCACCGACAACCACTACATGTTGCTTAGCCATGATGCAACCTTATTCCCTGCAATATCAGCAAAACCTTCAGCCATGCACGTCTTACGGAACGTGACGAGACACGGTGTGCGTCGTATTTTTTGTATGCACATCTTCCGAATCAATTGACAAAGTGCGAAAACCGCTCAGCGCGCCAAGCCCAATAAGAGTCAAAACGACACCGAATGCGGCACAAATATAACCTGCCGTTTTTTGCGACTTCGGGCGTATCGTAATGCCCCATGTAATCAAAGATGTCCAGATTCCGTTCGCTAAGTGATAAACCGTTGACACCACGCCGATCGCGTAAATTGGCGCTATCCACCAGGCCGCCTGGATTGCGGCGGCTGTCGTGGCTGCTCCCGCAGGATTCCCGGCTTCATCGTGCAGACTGAATTGTCCACCGCCAACAGGTTTGCCAAACCAGTGCACTTGCCAGACGTGGTATAAAATAAACGCGAATGCGATAAACCCGGTTGTTCGCTGGAGGGTATAGCGGATGTTCGAGCCATACCGATATTGTTGAGCATTTGATTTGCCGGTCAGGATAATCTGTACGCCGAGCAATGAGTGGAAAAGCAACGGCACGAAAATCCCAATGATCTCTACAGGAACCAACAATGGACCAAGCGCGTGGATTCGTTCGACTGATTTTTGAAACTCATAGCCGGGGTCACCCGGGAGTAGAACTGTTGCGTTCGTGACTAAATGTATACAAAGAAAAATGCCGACGGGAACGAGTCCGGTGGCCGAATGAAGCCTGCGAATGAGGAAATGATATTTCTCGCCACTGGCTGGTGAGCCTACTTGCTGCATTGCCACACTCTTCTCCCGCATTCGTAGAGACTGATGAGGACTTGCCTAACACCCGCCTTATTGGTCTGCCGTTGACCTTGCCGCGCCAAGCGGATTGACTTCGATTATATGGCGATGCACGTTGGACGCAATGTAAGGTGTATCGACGATATTGGTGAAGTTTCAATCGAATAGCCCAAGCAATTTTTCAACCGTCCAAACATGATCTGCCAAGCCAAGCACTACAGCCGGGCCGGTCTTAATTGTCGAATGAACTCGGCTGTAGTTGATGGAACATAAGAAAGGTTGCAATCGAAATGTTCATTTGTAAGGCTTCGTTTAATGACTCTCCCCACCGGAAGCTCCAACTCGGCACAACAAACCTTATCGAGTTGCCTCTTGATATATACCCCTATCCAGCTGGTTCAATCTCCGATTTGCGTTTTCGGTGGATTATCATTTTATTCAATCTTGTCTGACTTGCTCCTATTGCAGGGCTGACACAGCATTTGAATATTCCTGGCAGTGTTGGCTCCACCTCTAGAAAACGGAACTATGTGATCATACTCAAGAAATTCATTGGATCCGCATTGCGTGCAACACCCATTATCTCGCCGCCATACGTCACGTTTTACCTCGCTTGGGATATGGCGCGTCCTTTCTTGAGACTGGTAGGTTTTTGACAGCGGTCGAGCATAACCGCTTCGTTCCTTGTTGCGGAAAATACCGCCACAGAAATGTCCGCTTGCACAAATACCTTGCCACAACCATTTGCGGGCGAAAACTGCGACGGCCACGGCAAAAGGAAGGAAAAAGCCAAACAAGACCGATTGATAGCCAGCCCAATGGACCATCAAAGCGAAGGTGGAAACGACAAGAACAATTATGATTGGAATTGCGAGAATTAAAACAAGTCCAGGCGACATCGTACTCGACTCGATCAATGTTAGAATCTTACCAGCAGCCTAACGTGTTAATGCATTTTGTATTCTACCCAATTTCGGGAGGTATTGCACGAAGAAGCTCCGAATGGGGTAGTCTCTATTCCAAATCAGGGAGCGTCAGAATCTTGACTCTGGGTGTGTCTGGGAAGTGCACTTTTCGGAGGCTGTTCGCCCTTACACCCGTCGCTTCAATCCCATTTTCAATAGGCTAACGCCAAACCGGAATCGCTCTGGAAACCGAATCTCCTAAGCATACGAGGGCAGAAAAGTGGGCGGCCCATAGGCCAACATGATAAACATTGGATGAGTTTTTTGCCCATAATTGCAGTCCATGTCCAAAAACCACCGTATCCGAAGATGCCCCTCGTTCCACTATCTTTTTGAAAGTCATACTTTATAGTCATGTTTGCCGTCAGTTGTCATGCCGAAATCAAAACAACTTATTTATCAATTAAGTTGTTTTCGATGTCGATTAGACAACAACATTGTTGTATAATCGTTTTATAGCGAGCTGATGACAACGAAATGGGGCCACATTGGATATAACAATCTTTACTCAATTCAAGAATGGTTCGCTTCATCCAATCACGACCGCCAGTGGGAAGCAAAGCTGGGGGTTTGTCCCCAACCCGCTACCATGCCGCCTCGATTGGACAAGCAGGCTCATAAGTACTGCGTGTTCGGCTCATCAGTCAGTCGGAAGCCTCGAACAGATCAAATCAACGCTGCCTGACCCGTCGTTACTTCTCCGGCCACTTCAACGGCGCGAAGCACTCGTATCAAGCAGGCTTGAGGGGACGTATACTCAGCCTCAAGAAATGCTTCTTTTTGATGTCGAACAAATTGGAGATTTGGCAGCGAAAGTCCCCACTGAGCGACGCGAGGAGCTATGGGTTTGGAACCATTATGAAGCGCTCAGACAAGGTCATAATTGGATAGCCGAAGGCAAGCCACTTGACAGGTCGTTGGTATTACATTTGCACAAAATCCTGATGACTGGAATCGTGGATGATGATGGAACGACAAAGCAGCCTGGGAAAATTCGCGAGAAGCAAGTATTTGTTGGTAGTAGGCCGAGGCTTTACATTCCCGCGCCACCAAGCAAGGTCGATGAGTGCTTGAATGATCTTCTCGCATATATCGCGGAAGGACCGGGAGACCACCCACTGATAAAAGCGTACGAAGTTCACTACCAATTTGAGGCGATTCACCCATTTGAAGATGGGAACGGCCGCGTGGGACGTGTTCTCCTGGCACTCTGCGTGAGTAGTTGGCTCGGATCGAGTATGCCATGGCTCTTCATGAGTGAGTATTTTGAAAAACATCGCAGGCAGTATATTGATGGGCTATTCAATGTTAGCACAAACGGAGAGTGGAACGAGTGGGTTGAGTTTTGTTTGAATGGGACAATCGAGCAGGCCGAGGCATCAATCCGTAGGGTCAAGAGACTGTCTGAATTACAAGATCAGTATGTAGAATCGCCAATAAGTTCTGGCAAGAGAATGCGGGAAATAATCGATTTTCTATTTGCAACTCCGGTCTTGCGGATTGCTGATGTTGCCAAGAAATGTAATGTGTCGAACCAAGCCGCACGCATCAACATTCACAAAATGATAAAAGCTGGCATTCTTTCGGAGTTGCCAAATAGGCGGCCAAAAGTATTTGTTTGTGTCCCTATTTTGGAAGCAGCATACGGCGAAGATAATAGTGATTCTTCCAGAGATCTTTAGCTGCTTTGGTGTAGCTTACGACGACTGGTTATGTCAGAGACGAATTGGCAGCGATACGACAGATCTTGACCCGATCCGTCGCGCGCGCTATGCTTGCTCGGCAGGTTTGGCGAAGCAACCGACGTGCCACAGCCCGCAGGATTCTCCAAACCAACGTATTTTAGCGGCGGACGATTAGGTGCAGCGTCGAATCCCTCTGTCATGCGTGCAAGTAGTGCATTCGAACGCCACTGTAGAATAGAGCTTGCTCTAAAATGTCCAGACCGATGCCGATTGCAAGACCAACTCATCCCCTTGGACCGATTCTGACCCAGGTGGCCTGTTCAAGTCCCACAGCGACCAGGCTTCGTGCAGGTTTGGTAGCCGGTATCGGGTTCGCGATCTTGTTGACAGCTGGCACCTTGAAGCCCGATGTATCCGGGTTGGGTACGCATGAACAATTGGGGCTTCCCCCTTGTAGTTTGGTAGCCCTAACCGGATATCCCTGCCCTACTTGTGGGATGACAACCGCGTTCGCCCATTCGGCTCGTGGGCAGTTCCTGAGCGCGGTGAAAGCCCAGCCAGCCGGGCTCATTCTGGCGTTGGCGACGGCATTGACTACAATCCTCGCCATGCGATCGGTTTTGACAGGTCGACGCTGGTCGATCAACTGGTATCGGGTCCGCCCGTTCAAGACAGCCATCGCTTTGTGCTTGATGTTGCTCGGAAGTTGGGTATTCAAAATCGTACTGGGGGTTGTTAGTGGCGTGCTTCCTGTTCGACTTTTGTAGCCGATCGCGTCAAGCGTTTCGTTTTTTTAACTGATTGCGAGATTATGGAGACGGGGCTGATGCACAAATGGCTGGCTTTCGTTTTGCTCTTGGCCTCTCTTGCGACGACAGGCTGTAACCTTCTTACGCCGATCATTTTCGTAGGCGAACAAAAAAAACAGGTGAGTTCGGAATTTGATAAGCTTGCGGACGACAATATCGCCGTTCTCGTTTGGACGGATCCGGCGACGTTGTTTGACTATCCCCACGCCCGGTTCGAGCTGGCTGCCTACATTGGCGAAAAGCTTTCGGGAGAATTATCGCAACGAGGATTGGGTACGCGTGTTGCGGATTCTCGAGACGTCGAAGATTTCATTCAGAAAAACATTTCCGCACAGATTGACCCGCAGGCCGTCGCCAGGAAATTCGACTCTGATTTTGTGATCTACCTGGAAGTAACAGAGTTTCAATTCCGTGATCCCCATCAGCCTCAGTTTCTGCAGGGGAAAATTGGCGCGTCGGTCAGGGTTTATGATTTTCGAGCCGACCCCGGGAGACCCGTGACTTTTGAGCTGACGCCGGTAAACGCGGTCCATCCGGAAGGAACGCCCGCTCTCTTTCGCAGCACTAATGCGCCGTTCATTCGGGAAACTACTTATCGAAAATTCGCTGAATATGTGGCAAGAAAATTCTACGAATACACCATCGACTTATAGCCCATCACTGAAAAGGTAAACGTGGTCGCATCAGCAAGGGAAAACCATAGGTTAGGCCGGGTCGCATCGCTTTCGTTGTTGTCGATTATGGTGCTCTGGACAACCGGCTGTGGGATGACAGGAGGGCAACTCTTATATCTCTTCGGAGCTGGTCGGGGTACGCTGGTCAAGCCGGAGTTTGAATTCAAGGATAAGCCAGTACTGATTCTTGTGGACGATGCTGCCAGCCGGGTAAATTGGCCCGCCGTGATTCGACATCTTGCGGACGACTTGCGCGAAGAGCTTCGCACGAACAAAGCCGCGAAAGAAGTTGTTCCTCAAAACGTGCTGGATCGTATCCGACAAAATGAAGCCCGGTTCGAGAAGAGAGGCTGTCGGGAAATCGGCGAGCTTGCTGGCGCAGAGCTGGTGCTTTGGCTTGAGATTCAGGATTTTCTCGCGGATGAGCAGATCGCCGACCCGAGCGTCGCAGCTTATATCACCGTGACGGTGAAAGTAATCAACGTACAAGAAAAAAAGCGAAAATCGCGGGTCCGCGCCTGGCCCATCAACCCCGACGGGCGATCGATCACAGCGGTGCTCAACGGAAGCGATGTGACCCGTCTAAAAACGAAAGACGCCATCTCTCGCGAACTGAGCGCGAAACTCGCCGGCAAGATCGCAAAGCTCTTTTATGAGCATCGACTCGGCGATTTCGAATCCTGAAATGCCAAATATATGTCATATATTGGACGACTCTCTAGGCTGGGAACAACGAGTCGCCATTTCTCAGCTCAATGATCGCACCACCGAGGATCGGGTAGGTCAAGCTTACCTGGCAGTGGGTCGATACGCCGCCAATCAGCTTCGTCAATTCCTCCCCGATCATCAAGCTGCGGTTCAGCGCACCCAGGCTGGGATATTGGCGGGACCGGCTATTCGGCGAAGTGATCGATTGAAGCGTGCAGACCTCGTCCACGCCTGGGGGTTGGAGTCGGCTCGTGCATCGCGCGTGGCATCAGACAAGCCGGTGGTTGTCGAACTCTTCGATCCCAATCTGACGACACGGCAGATCAAGTTGCTGCGGACCCTGGCTGAAGACGCACGCTTGGCGATTGTTTGTAGTGCGGAAACCGTTCGCAGGCGTCTGGTGCGTGGCGGTATGTCGCCGGCGATGTGCGTTGTGATTCGTCCGGGTGTGGATTTTCGTTTGCTGAATCATGGACAACGCTTAGCAATCCGCGAGAAATTGCATATCGGAAAGAATGATCTGATCGCCATCGCCTCCGAGCCGGCGACGCGACGAGGAGGCCACTTTGATGCGCTGGTTGCGGTGCATCTGGCCAATCACGCCCTGCCGGAACTAAGGATTATGATGCCCGGAAGCTCGCGCGAAACGGTTCGCCTCGCGCGATGGGCGAAACTCCTGCCATCACCAAACACGCTTATCGCGCCAGGCTCGACATATCGATTTGAAGAACTCATGGCTGCAGCCGACGTTTTCATTGCCTCGCCGAAGGGTGAGGCATCGACGACCGCGATCTCATGGGCGATGGCTGCTGGCGCGATGATCGTCGCAAAAGCGAACTATTCGACGTGTGAACTAATCGCCAACAAAGTGAATGGCTTGCTTTTCAAGGTCGGCAGTGACGAAAGAGCGTCCGTCGCGATCGGAAATCTTCTGGTGCAATACGGGAGTCACAAAAAACTTCTGGAAGTCGCACGCGGGCACGCATACGAAGCGTTTGGCATCCGCCGAAACGTGGATCAACACCTCCAGCTATACAAAAACCTGCTCGAAGGAAACGCTCTCGACCAAGGCATCACGGATTCCGCGATCAGCGCGTGAGGGGTAAACGCTTTCCGGTCGAAATACACTGTCTTGATTTCTGGGAACGAGCTGGTGGATGAAAGTGCCATGCCGACAGACTGCCGACATATTAATTGGAAGGGTTTTCGCTTCGGATTGTCCGGATTCTTCGGATCGCTCGGATTTTTCTTGACTTTTGAAAGTGGGTTGATCTCAGGGCGCAAGGAAGGGAGTACGCTTCGCGTACCTGAGCGCAGGAGAAAAGGCTGAGTGGAGAGTCAACGTCAAGCCAATGGAAAGGCAAATAGGTCTTATGGAAACTCCAATGGAAACCCCACTGTTTTGCGTAATTACTCGGCGTACACTTGGTTAATCACTGCTGATAGGCAGGTAATACATCCCGCAACGCACTGCTGTTCAGTGAAGTCGGGTCCAAGATTGGGATTCGTTGAGCAACCGCCTTCGTGGATTCCTTCGCCGGCACAGCCGTCAAAGCCGTCATTTAGTACTTCATTGAAACTAAATCCAAACTCTCTATCCTCACGAGCAGACATAATAAGCGATTGGGTAATTGTTTCAGGAAAGCCAATCGACCTGCAAGTTGAAAAAGTCGTAGCACGACGAGCCTCTTCGTCCATCACTGCGACCGAACCACAACCCGAAACCAACAACAGTAGTGCCAAAGGGATGAACCGCATGATATTTCTCCAAGAAGGTGACTGTTCATTGGAATTATAGCAATTCTGCGCCTGACATGAAACCGAACGGTCCAGTGCCTTCTTTTTGTGAAAATGAAAGGGCGTCAGTCCCAGATTTTCCGGATTCTTCGGATCGATCGGCTGTCACTTGACTCTTGGAAGTGGGCTGCTCAAACAATGGCCTTAGGTCGCTATCTCATCCAGTTTTTTTCGACAAGCTAAGCAAGAATCTCGTATGTGGGGCTTTTGGTAGTTTCCACAGGCGCACGTTTCGCTGCCGTAATGAAGGCACTCCGCCGTATGTATAAGCGGGTCTATCTCACCATCGTCCACGGACCCCCACGCCCACAGTAATTGACCGACGATTGGTCTCAAACAACTGTCGAGATTGACGTTATCCGCAATATCTATCGTGTTTAGTGCAATTGGAATAGAAAGGATGTCGGTAGAACCGCACTCACCTAGGACCCAGATATCGATGGGTAAACCATGGTTAACCTCCTTAATTAACTGAATCCCCCGTGCATTCTTAATAACAATTTCACCTTCAATGTCCCCAACATATTCGGCTTGTTGTAATATGCTGCTTGTTAAACGAAGGGCGGTAATGATTCGTTCAATAACAGCCGCAGCCAGGAGACAATGTTCGCCTGACGACTCGTTCGTGAGGAGCTGCCCCAAAGGATATTCAGCTTTTAGGCCTCGAATCCGGCACTTCAGATTTTCCTTAAGAAACACATTCCCAAAGACATCAATAGCCCCACCGAATTTGCGCCTACGGTCAACATGACACAAAGCATCAGCAACACCTTGCGCGTCATCGAGTGAGGAAATTGGCGATTTGCGCCAATTATGTGACCCCGAGGGAACGCCGCAATTCTCGGCTACGAATTTCAATTGTCGCAGTTCAAAAAAGGCTCTTGTAGGCGGTCGCGGGCCAATTGAAATCTGCATTAATCCTTTAGTGCCGCCGGTCGGGAAAAGAGAATCAAGGAGGTTTGAAATACGAAGACGCCTTCTCCGGCTCAGCTCTTGCTTCTCCTTTCTGCGTTCTAGCAAGTTATCGAGTACCGTTGTCGCGTTTGGAAACGGCATCGATTGATCGCTGATTCGCAAGTAGATCGTACTACCTCCATCCATTAGATGGATATCGTGGCTGGCAAGAACCCGCGCAACGACAAACCCCTTGTCATTATTCTCTGGATTGAGAAGATATTCTGATACCTCCAAAGCTACATGTGGGAATATCAATGACGCACAGCTATTCAAGATCGCGGCATGGGGGTTCTTGCCGAGAAATTCGCCCTTAGGATCGGCAACCGGTGTTCGGTCGTTTTTGGATTCAGGGACGCCCCAAATTATGACGCCGCCTTCCGTGTTGGCCATTGAAGATACAATTTTCGCGATCTTGCGCCTTGGGTCCTTGCTAGAGAGTTCCCCTTTGTAGTCAAGACTAACATGTTCCTTAATCTGGTGATTGCAGAAATCAACCACATCCTGGAAGGTGATCGAATCAATGGGTTTTGCAAATAAATCCATGAGCATCTCCCTTTGTCGGGTCTTTCCATCAGTATACTCTGTTCTTAACAACTCAAGTACCGAAGCGTGTTTCCCGGAGGCACCCTACGCGGCTGCAAAGCGGTTCATCATAGATTTTTCTATCTAGGCCCCTTAG
>JAJDEA010000181.1 GCA_029260035.1 Phycisphaerae bacterium | reverse complement strand
CTAAAAATGGCGAGGGATATAGTTGGGTCTGGATCGATCTCGAATCGGGCGTTCCTGCGCTGATTCCAATGAACCCGCTGGACTTGATTTGCTTTTATCTACCCAAGTCTTTCGCGCACAGGACGCCTCTTTTCGACGATGTCAATGTGAGCAAGCTATGTGATTACATTCGCAATCAGCGTCAAAAGCTGAAAGAAACGATCGGCGGCGATCGATTGCGGCAGTTAGACGAAAACGTGAAAGAGCTTGCCGAAAATCAGAAGGCATGGAAGTCGCTCCCACGGCACAAGTCCAGTGTTTCATATCAGCGTGCGCGGGGATCGATTTCCACGGAACAGGCTCAGTGGTACGAAAAGCACCCATTGAGATGGTACACGAGGGAGTCTTTGCGTGCTGTTCGTTCGATGCCGAAGTTGTTCTCTGGTTGTATCGTCACGTTGGTTGCACTGATAGCGAAGATTCAACTCGGACGGATGCTCAAGACTTGCTGGCGAGCTATGGGTTCTCAGGCGTTTCGGGACGAATTGGCTCGCACCTATGTGGACCGAAGAATATCGAAATGGTCCGATCGCAACCAAATCACGGATCGAAATGCTGCGACGTTGCGCGGGCACCTTCGCAGCGAGGAGTCCAGCAGTTATCTTGCGGACTTTGGCGTTCATCTGGCAGTCAAGCCCTTCGTAAAACTTCTGCAGTTTTGCGTTGTCCCTTCGCTCTGGATGATGGGACTAATGGATGACGTGTTTGTCGGCCTCTTTTTCGTTGCGGGCGGGCCAGCCGTTCGCACGCTTTATACAATGGGTCGAATCGTCCAAAACGCGGTTCGTGGCCGGGAAAAGCCTTGGGGAGCCTTGCTGGTAGGTGCTATTCCCGTTATTGGAAACGTGGCATTTCCGCTGCAAATTGTCTTAGCTGGATCAAAGGGACATCGGACGGTTGCCCAGTTCCTTCTTTATGACACTTTCGCTCGCCTAGGCAGGCGATTCCCAATCTGGGGTGGGCAGGACACGCTTCCGGAGCATGTCTTCAACCGATGTCCGAATCTTGTCACACGACTTCGTCGGCCTGAAGTATCGCCGGATGACGCAGTTCTTGCGCCCAGCGCGGAAGAAGCTCGTCCAGAGACGGTACGAGTTGTGGTGTAGATGCTCCGTCGATCAGATACAGCGCCTGGGCAAGCTCAAATGAGCGGTACCCGAAGGTGCAGCGCAGCTGGTGCAAAGCTGCGCCAAGCCTTCGTACTTGATCGTATCGGACTATCGCCGTCGATATTTCGCATTGCGCAAGCCTGCCGGTTCACGTCAACAGCTCTGGTCCGATTTCGATTATTCGATGGAGGACGTGGTTATGGGCTGGAACTCCCCTATTTTTTTCCCAAGTTTAGCGTGCCAACATCCAGACTATTTGCTTGGAGATTGTGTCTTGTTGTCCCTGGATTGTACGTTGTATGGAAGACCCTGAGGGGCAAACCAATTGTAAGATTGGGGCGCAAAGCGTTGAGTCCATGCAATCGCGTGGATGGTCGCGTTGCCTGGGAAGCCGTTCAGTGCGTGCTCTCAGAACGGGGAGGGAAGAAGCTCCGTTGGAGAACGCGCCATGAGACAACTCAAGAGAAGACTTTCCACTGTTCGCCGTCGCGGGGTGGCCATTGTAATCACGGCCGTCAGCTTACTGGTCCTCGTCGGGTTTGCGTCTATGACCATCGACGTAGGCTACCTGTATAACGTTCGAATAAACATGCAGAACGGTGTGGACGCTATTGCCCTGGCAAGTGCCAGCGCTTTGAGCGGCGGCCCGGACGATGTGTGGAATCGCGCGAGGCGTTATGCGAATTTGAACACCGCCAATGGTAGCCCAATTCAGCTTCAGAGCGAAGATGTTCAGCTGGGATACTGGGACTCCGAATTCGGTGAATTTACGCCTGCGATTGGTGGAGAAGCTCGGCCACCTGATGCTGTTCGCGTTAGTGCTCACCTTACATCCCAACGAGGAAACGCTGTTTCCTTGTTCTTTGCTCCGGCGATGGGACATCAAACTTCGGATGTAAGTGCGACGGCCACGGCTACTTTTGGGACCGCCGATGCGTGGGATGTGATGATCGTGCAGGACATCAGTGGTTCATTCACGGGTGCTTTGAGTTTGGCCAAAGAAGCTGACGAAGCGCTGGTCAGCTGTCTCAGAGATCATACCGATAATTCATCTCGCCTAGGCTTTGTCAGGTACACGGGAACCGCAGACGTCGTCACTCCTCTAGAGGCAATCGAAACAGGTTTTGATAATCTTGTTTATGCCATTCGGAACCTCTCCTCATGCAGTTGGTGGGGTATGGGTGGCGCTCCGACGTGTTCGACCGGAACCAACATTGCTGCAGGCGTTGATGTAGCCGTAAACGAGTTTCTTAACGCGACGCCCCCTGATAGTGACATTGGGCAGGCGATTGTCATCATAAGTGATGGTCGGCCACAATCCGTCGGGAGCGGTGGACTCTCCGCCCAGGTACTGAGGGACATGGCTGTTCAGTCTGTAGACGATGCCTGGAGTGCTGGGATTTCTGTTTATGCGGTGTATTACGCCGGATCGTCAAGCACGCCTCAAGCTGATGCCGATTTCCTGGCTACGTTGGTCCGTGGGAGCGGTACGTTTGAGGCAACTCCTGACGCAGCCGATCTGTCAACAATGTTGTGGAACGTATGCTCTTCGTTACCTCTGATGTTGGTGGAGTGAATGGGACGCAAACCGTACCAGCTTCAGTGCAGCCGTCTTGTACTACGAGCGCAGCGGTGCTGCCGATATTTTGGGACGCTTCATCGGAATAGAGCTTGTTTCAGGTGATTCGCACTCCTTACGAAATTGTATGTTGTGGTCATTGCGCTTCGGTGTGCGATTCGCATTTTCCGACTAAAGTAAGACGTCTTATGCACGGAGTATCAAAGTCGTGACATTTTTCAAAAAGATCGGTCCAGCGCCGATTTTCGCCTGGTTGCTTTTATTGGTCGTTTCGTGCTTCTACGCCGTCACCGCGATTCGCTTTCCGATGCTCTTCATCTGGGCGACGTATGAGGATTTGTTTGGCGAATGGATGCAGGTTTGGTGTATCGTTTTTACGCTTGTGTTGTCCGTTCGGCTGGCGTCAACGCGTTGGCGTTTTCGATGGTTCTTCGCACTCCTCAGCCTTGCCTGTTTTTACGTTGCGATGGAAGAGATATCCTGGGGACAACGGCTGATTGGGTTTTCGTCGCCTGAGTACTTCAAGGCGAACAATCTCCAAAACGAAACGAATATCCATAACTTCCTGACGGGGCCTTATGGGACTACGCTCAAAGCAACACTTAGTTATGGTCTGGGCGCGGCACTAGCCATTTACGGATTGGTGTATCCTTTGTTGCTACGATTGCGTGTTCGCGCCGCTGGTGCGATCGAACGACTTGGGTTGGCTGCTCCGCCTCTCTACCTATGGCCTTACTTCCTTATCGCCGCTTACCTTGAAACCGGGCCTTTCCGTTTTAATGAAGGTGAAATCGCCGAGCTATTAGTCGGCATCGCGCTGATGTTCACGGCAGTACATTACCGAGCCGTTCGGCGCGCCGCGACTCAACCGAATGGCCATGGGCAAGACCCTTCAGACAGTGACTCCAATCTTGTCGGAATTCCAACGGGAAGACCCGCTTTGCACATGGTGATCGCGATGGTGATGGTGCTGGTATTGGCTGCGGGAACAACGATAGCGGTGTGCTCGTCGCCGGCAGGGAAGAATCGAATCAATCGTCGTGTTTACCGTGGCATGGAAAAATTTGCCGGACGTTACATACGATTCGAGCAGTATGAAGCCGCAGCTGGTCTCTACCATCTTGCGCTCAAACGATCGCCGGATAAAGTGTCACTCGTGCGGCGCCTCGCAACCTGTTATCAGGGCATGGGGGATGAAAAACGCTTTGGTGAGTTGCTTCAAAAATCGCTGGAATTGGATATGGCTCGTCTGGAGGTCAAACCCAAGAGCACAACCACGCATCGATCGTTAGCACGCACCTACCGTTTGATGGGGAACTCGGAAACCGCAGATGAGTTGCTGCGCATAGCGGAAAAAATCGGAAAGCGCAGACTCAAGAAAAACCGAAATAGCGCTTCGGCTGCTTACTCGCTAGGCAAGACGTATGCGATGCAGGAACGCCACGGCGAAGCATTGAAATCGCTCTCGCGAGCCTACAAGCTAAACCCAACATCGCGATCATACAGAAAGGCCTATTACCGCGCGAAGAAAAAGGTGCCTCAAGACTGATCGGCTTGGCAAATCGCGTCGGCTTCAATTTCGATCAACATATCGGGATGTATGAGCGACTTGACCTCTACCATTGTCGTGCATGGGGGGTGGTCGTTGAAGACCTCACGATGCGCGTTGCCGAAATCTTCCCACCTACTGATGTCGGTCACAAACATCCTTGTGCGAACAACGTCCGCAACCGTTGCATCAAGTTCAGCAAGTGCTTGAGTAATGATCTCAAGGCATCGACTCGCTTGCGCAAAGGCGTGGCCGGGGGCGTGGACGCTTCCATCTTCATTCACGGGCGCTGTGCCTGTTACGAATATCTGCGGGCCTACCCGAATTGCTCTGCAATAGCCGACTTTGCTTTCCCATTCGGTTTTGGTGAAGGTCCGGCGAATGGCCATCGTTTATTCAACTCCTCCTGTTGGCGTAGCACTTTGTTCGTCCATCAATCCGAGTGCCTTGACCATGACGTGAAATACAATATTCTGTTCAATCACGCCGCGAAAGAGATGCGCGAAAGGGCCGTCCGCGTATAAAGGTACGTCTTCGCCGCTATGCGTCTCGGAAATCAACGGGATGGGATATTCGAAGATATAATCCGGCGCCTCAGTTTTGACATTCATCAAGTTGCGGCGTGCTCCGGGATGTTGGTGATCTGCAGTGTGTGAGGTGTCTTCGCGGGGTGGATGCAACGATGTCTTCGCGATGGGGCCGTTGGCATAATTCAGGGTTGTATAAGGCAGACCTAGATCATCGAGCGCAAGAGTCTGCGCACGATTGCCCTTCAAATCGTTTTCGACGACCTTCCCCAAAATCGGATTCCCCCGAGTTGGGTAGCCACCCATTGTAAAAACGTGGCTATGGTCTGCCGTGACGATGATGAGCGAATCGGCTCGGTTCGTTTTTTCTCGAGCCTTTTTAACAGCGCTGGCGAATTCAATGGTATCGGACAGGGCGCGGTAGGCATTTGCGAAATGATGGCCGTGATCGATTCGACCTCCTTCGACCATGAGGAAATAGCCTTGAGAGTTTTTTGAGAGCAGGTCGATTGCTTTTGATGTCATCTCACTGAGCGAAGGCTCGCCGCCTTTGTCATTGGCTCTGTCGTGATCGAAATGCATGTGTGAAGGCTCAAAGAGTCCCAAGAGATGGTCGGTCTGTTTGACGTCGATCGTTGTGAAGGTAGCCAAATTCCAAACATACGCGGAGTTCGACTTCGTCAACCATTCCTTCACGAGGTTTCGACCGTCGCTTCGCAAACCCAATCGCTCTGGATATTCTGCGTCTTTTTCCGTGTTCGGGAAGAAGTAGCTCCTTCCCCCGCCGAGCACAACTTCCAAGCCATCGCCTATCGGAAACTCGATGAGTTGGCGCGCGATGTCCGGGAAGCCCGCCGTCTTGGCTTCTGGCGACAAAAAACTGTCGCATTCCCACATGCGCTCGGGCGAATGAGCATAGCACGCTGCGGGTGTCGCGTGAGTGACGCTTGTTGTTGTAACGACGCCCGTTGATAAACCGGAGCGTTCGGCGATTTCGATAATGGTTTTGAGTTTGTGTTCTTTGCTGAAATTGGGGTCGCCACGCGCGACGTGTTGATCCACCGAAATCATTCCCGCCTTTGTTTTCGAGCCTGTTGCCATAGCGGTCATTGTGCCGGCAGAGTCCGGGACTTGCTGATTCGTGTTGTAGGTTTTCACAAATGCCGTATAGGGAAGTTCTTCGAAACTCAGGACATTTTCCTCTCCTGTGCGACCGATTTGTTGACCATGCAGAATACGCGCTGCGGTAACCGTCGATATGCCCATTCCGTCGCCTACAAAAAGAATGACGTTTTTCGCGCGGGTGGTGATCGGTGTCAGTTTGACGGCTTGTTCAACGGCCTCTCGGCCATCGCGTTGCCACTGGTCATTCGTGGGATTCCTATTGCCAGCGACACAGAATGCGTTAGGCGTGATTCCTAATGTCATGCAAGCAATTGCAATATAAAGTCTTTTCGGCATGTTTATTTCGTCGCGTGCAATCTTGTTTTACTGTGATTCGCGCAATGTCTTGATGGCTTCGACCGCCAACCGATCGCACTCTTCGTTTTCCGGATGGCCGCTATGCCCGCGCACAGTTTCGTAGGTCATTTCGAATTGCTGCGTCTGTTCGTATAGCGCCTTCCAGAGGTCGTCGTTTTTTACAGGTGGAGCGTTACTCTTTTTGCCACGGCGCCAATTGTTCGCGATCCAGCCCTTGATCCATTCTGTTATGCCTTTGATAACGTATTCGCTGTCGCTGACGAGATGCACACGCCATTTGCGGTCAAGCTTTAAGGTCTGAAGGGCTTCGATTGCAGCAGTTAGCTCCATTCGATTGTTCGTTGTCGAAGGGTCGGCTCCGGATATTTTCTTTGACGCATCCGAATCCGTGTGCTTCAAAATGGCGGCCCAGCCTCCCGGGCCGGGATTGCCGCTGCAGGCGCCGTCCGTATAGATAATAACATCCGGTTGCGGGCTGGGCATAGTCTTGGAACCCCTTCGGTATATGCTACCTGCGGTACGTTTTGTGCGATCGACAATTCATGCAAAGAAAGGCCATGGGCCATCTTGCATTTGACAAGAAGTCCAGCGCGCGCTGTTGGTATTCAGTATAAGGCGTCTTGCGAGGGCGTCCACTTCGTCGAACCTGCTCGCGGAATCTTGCAGAATACATTAAGTTTCTATCGAGCAAGACGATCATGAGTAGTATCGGCTTTGCAATGACTTGTGGATTGGGCTTCTAGGATGAAAGTAATTCGGTAGCGAAAGTCATGGATGAATTCAAATATGTTGACGGAGCCTTGCATTGTGAAAAAGTGCCCGTCCGCGCGCTCGCTGACGAATATGGTACGCCTCTTTATGTTTATTCAGCTGGCACGATCCGCGATCATTACGCCAGGATTCGATCGGCGTTCTCCGAAGTTGATGCCACGATCTGCTACTCCGTCAAGAGTTGCCATAACCTTTCGATTCTCACGCTACTGCGCGATCTTGGGTCTGACTTTGACATTGTAAGCGGCGGCGAGCTTAGGCGAGTTCTTGAGATTGGTGTTGCCCCGGAAAGAATTGTGTTTGCGGGGGTTGGCAAGACAAATGACGAAATTGTCGAGGCTCTAAAGGTAGGCATCGGCTGGTTCAACGTTGAGTCGGAGGAGGAATTGGAAAACATAGCCCGCCTTGCTCTCGATGCGGGCAAGGTGGCACGGGTTGCGCTGCGGATTAACCCTGATGTTGATCCGAAGACACACCGGTATACGACGACGGGCTTGCGGGAAACGAAATTCGGCGTGGACATCGAACGGGCGAAGCAAGTGTTCAAATGTTTTCGAGGCCGAGACGAAATCGACTTGGCTGGAATTCACGTCCATATCGGGTCGCCGGTGAATACCATCGAGCCTTACGTTCAGTCCATGACAAGAGCGTGCGCATTAATCGATGAGTTGAACAACGCGGGGTATGGTATTCGTGCGATTAACCTGGGTGGGGGATTCGGTGCGCATTACGACGGAGCCGAAGCGCCGTTCGCGTCAGAATATGCGAAGCAGATTCAGCCTTTGCTGGCGAATCGTGGCTTGGCCGTTTACCTAGAACCTGGACGCAGCATCACGGCGAATGCGGGAATCCTTGTTGCTAAAGTGTTGTATCGCAAGGCATCGGGCGAAAAGCAATTTCTGATTTGCGATGCTGCGATGACTGATTTACTTCGGCCGTCGCTTTATGGCTCGTTTCATTTCGTTTGGCCGGTTGATCCCGGTGCCTGCGCGGTTCCGTCTGCCCGTAGTGCAGATATTCAACTCGATGGTTCCGTGCTTGTTGATGTTGTTGGCCCTGTTTGCGAGAGCGGAGATTTTCTGGCGAAGGATCGTTGGCTTCCATCCATCGAACAAGGGGAGTACCTGGCTGTCTTTTCCGCAGGCGCTTACGGTTTTGTCATGAGCAGCCAATACAATTCGAGGCAGAGGGCTGCAGAGGTACTCGTTGACGGAAGAAATGCCAAAGTCATCCGTCAACGGGAGTCTTATGACGACATGGTGGCTCTCGAAAGGCTATGACGTCATCATGGTGAGATTCGCAATGGGCTGTTACGAAGCGAATCGAAGATATCGCGCCCGCGCGGGCGGAACGTTCCGTAGAACGGGTTGGTGTCGAAACTGGTGTTTGCGGATGTTGTCGTTCAGATAGGCGGAGACCGGGCGAATCCTTTTGCGGTGCTTGCCGATCGAAAACATGCGGGACATGCGCCGAAGCCCCATGTATTCAAAGTAACTCAGCACTCCCGTGGGTTTGAGGCAGCGTCGAATTGTGGAAAAAATCTCAACGACATCATCGATTTCGAAGGCGGTCAAGGGCAACCCTGAAATAATAAAATCATATTGCCCATCTAATTCTATATCCTGTACGCGGCGTTGAAGCAGCCGAACGCGGCCAGCCTCGACCGCGGGTGCAAAGTCGGGCGACGCGAGAACCCCCATGCGCAATGCATCCGCCAGAACCGGCTGCATCTCACAGACGTCGAGTTGATCTTCTTCGCCAAGTATTGTTCCGAGATGCCGGGTGATTGGGCCTGTGCCCGCGCCTATTTCCAACACGCGAACCGGGCCGGTGTGCAACCGATAAGGCTCAGCAAGTGCTGCAGCAAGCGCTTGAGAACTTGGCGATAATGCGCCGATTTCCCGAGGAGATCGGATGTAGCACTTCAGAAACTTGATTTTTTCCTCTAGTGCCATTGATTATGCACTTCTCCTAGTGCGATACGCAATGTATCAAGGAAACGTCGATCAGGTATTCGTGTGAACGTCCTAACTTATTTTCTTTACCATGTTGAGTGGTTCCTGTAAACCCGCTTGGCGGACAGGCCGATCAAGCCATGCAGTGCGTTCCTGCCATATGTTCCGTGCCTGGTCTTGAGAGATGCTACCTCGAATCGGCGATGTGCAGGAGCTGAAAACGTCATATCAGTAGAGCCATGCCAAATTGGCTGATCTGCCGCGAGTTCTTGGGCGGCGTGGTTTTTCGTCCGATAGCTAGGTATTAGCGCCACTCTTGTGCGCATTGAGTCCACGGCATGAAACCCGCCAATTGGGCGGATTGGCAGCAGGGATCGGTTTCCAGGAATGACTATTGCGACTGGCAGTTCCACGTCGATTTTTCCAACGCCGCTCGAAGGCGACTTGGCTACGGTTGCGCATGCAGAGCAAATACAGTCTCAGAAGCCCCTCGCCGAAACCAATTCTTCCGCGCTGCTGACGTATCGTGTCTTATGGCCGTTGGTTCTTACGACTCTCGCCGTTTGCACATTGGGCGTGTCCCTTCGGTTTTCGCTAGCCAGTCAGCTACCTTGGCAGATTGACGAGATTCCTTTGATCTCACGGATGACCGGGCTTTGCGGTTCGGTTGCGAATGAGACGGAAGCCGAGGCCTTTACTCCGAGTCTGTATTCTTTTCGACAAGGTGCGATTCGAAGCTTACGCGTTCCTCGGTCTATCGTCTCGATGCACACGATGGCTGGCTTTTGGAGCAACGCCACGATGCACGTGTTCGGCGCGTCGCCATTAGCAGGTCGAGTGATGCCGATCTTCTGGTCGATTTGCGGCGTGGTGGTCGCGGGTTGGGGAGCGTGGTTGTTCCTACGGAGTGCAGTCGGCGCGTGCATCGCAGCTTGTTTGGCTGCTTTGTCGCCCGTGGGAATCGCCTACGGAGCGCAGGTTCGAGGATATGCAGAGTCGATGGCACTGGCATCTTTGCTCTTGATTACAATCGAGTTACTCCGCCGTAAGCCTGAAAGCTTGTTTCGAGCGTTGGCGGTTTTTCTATGCGCTTTTCTGGCGTCCCTAAGCGTATACACCTGTTGGGCGTATTGGGTATTCCCCGTACTGGGGCTTGCGATCATCGTAGTCCCGCGATATGCGAACGACCCTGTTCAAAGGCGCGTATTGCGTCGCGTTCTATGCTTGGTGTTTGTCGGGCTGGTCGCCGTGATGGGTATCTACACGCTCGACCGGTGGAGCAATCTTTCGTTTCAAGCGAGAACGATGGGGCGCTCGTTGTCAACATTGCCTGAAGTTATTGGCTTGCTTCGTGACTTCTTTGCGTCACATATCGTAGGGCCGACGATTCCTGTGTTGGTAATAATGGGTATCGGGTTCGTCGTCGCGATTCGCTCGAAGCAGCCCTGGTGGGTTTACGTTGCCTCCGGGAGCATCTTGTTGCCGATTGCTTTCGCCGTGGCAAATGGGCAGATCGGGTACGTTCGGAATTTCGCCTACCTGCAGTTCCCGGTCCTCTTGTTCCTTACGGCTGGTGCGGAGTTCGTGCTACGGCCCCTTGCCGCAAAATTGAAGCCCGCATTCGCGTCCACTGTCGTCACGCTGATATTTCTGGCATGGGTAAGTACTTCTTATGGCGAAAGTGCTGGCAGAGCACGCTCGATGCTGATGCCGGACTGGGGAAGCGCGATCAAGTCCATTGAGAAGGAGCCTTCGACGACGATGCCGAGATGGTATTGCCCGGACCTGGCCTACCATTGGGTAATGAACTGGTATCGTCCAAAGCAGGACTTGCGGGCGTATCTCGACTTGCCATTCGGCGGGCACATGGAAGTTATTCTGGGGGTGGCCGTTCCGTATGGTGAGTCCGCTACGGTGTATCATGTAAATCAGGATGCAAGTGCATATGTAGGCGATCCGCCGCCTGACTATCTTGCCAAGTTGGCGCCGGAGCGAACCGTTGCGGGAATCCGGGTTCACCGATGGACCGGAACACGAGTGCAGGCGGATCAATTAACCGGATTCGACCGCGATCAGCCAATGTTGTTGCTCTTCGCAATAGCCTCATACGCTGATGCGTCCTATTGGCGCGACCATTTGGGCGCAGGTGGTTTTCATGAACATGGTGTTATTACTTTCAAAGAACAGCAGCAAGGCTCCCTGAGGATCGAATCCTTGGTTGCGCCGACTGAGCGATTGCGTCAAATGATTGGCGCGGCGCAGAGTGATGGATCGAAGCTATCAGACAAGTTGCACTTGTTTTCGCTAACCGCCTTGGCTGAGGCGAAGCCGACGGCGAATTGACTGTCTGAATGTCGTTTTGGGAGTTTGTCATGTCTCGGTCATTTACGTCGATTGAACAAGGCGTTCGTGACTTTCTATGAGCTGGTTCTAATGAAACGAAATGTTTGGCATTGAAACGCGCGATTTGCTACAATGATTTTGCTGAACGGAAGAGCGGCACAGAGACAGGGTGACGATTATTGGCCGCTAAGGATCGTAGCGTTTGGAGGGTTGAAGATGCAGCATCGTTTTGCAATGACTTTTTTCGGGGTAGCTTCGTTTTGTTTGGCGTGTCTGCCAGCGAGCGGAGGAACAACACCTCTGACCACGGAGCTTGTCGCAACAGGTTTGACTAATCCGCTCTATGTCACGCATGTCCCCGGTGATTTCACGCGAGTTTTTATTGTGGAACAACCTGGACGCATCAGGATTCTGGACATTTCTCAAAATCCACCTGTTCTCGGTGCTACATTCCTCGATATTAGTTCCATTGTACAGAGTTCCGGTTTTGAGCAGGGTCTACTCGGGCTGGCCTTTCACCCCAATTATGCGATCAACCGTTTCTTTTATGTGAACTACACGCGGGCGGGTGGTGACACGGTCGTTTCACGGTTTGAAATGACAGCTGGTATGCCGAACGATGCGGACGAGGCCAGCGAGCAAATCGTGATGACAATTAGTCAGCCTCAATCGAACCACAACGGAGGATGGATTGCCTTTGGCCCCAATGATGACCTGCTTTATATCGGCATGGGTGACGGCGGCGCGGGGGACGATTTCGGAACGGGTCATACTTCTGGCACAGGTAATGGACAAGACATTACTAACAATTTGCTTGGGAAAATGCTGCGCATCGACGTTGACAGTGACGATTTCCCTGGAGACCCGAACGTCAATTATGCCATTCCCGCGTCCAACCCCTTTGTCGGAATCACTGGCGATGACGAGATTTGGGCGTATGGTCTTCGCAATCCATGGCGCAACGGCTTCGATCGCGCGACGGGCGACCTCTATATGGGTGATGTAGGTCAGGGGGATTGGGAAGAAATCGATTTTCAGCCCGCCAACAGTTCGGGCGGCGAGAATTGGGGCTGGCGTTGCCGTGAAGGTGCCCACGATTTCACAACCGTTGCAACCACAGGCTGTGCCCAACAGGTATTGCTCGATCCGATTCATGAATTCTCATCTGCATTTCCGAACTCGGAATGTTCTGTCACCGGGGGTGAAGTCTATCGGGGTTGTGCGATGCCCGACATGCACGGTACTTATTTCTTCGCCGATTGGTGCAGCAGCGAAATCTGGAGTTTCGAGTATACCGGGACGGTTACGAACTTTCAGAATCGTACGGTGGAACTTGATCCGCCGGGGCAGTCGATATTTAACATTACATCCTTCGGCTTGGACGCGGAAGGAGAGATGTACATTTGCGCGCAGGGAGGTGACGTATTTCGGATTATCCCTGACGGCGTGCCAAGCCAATGCGGCGTACCCGCGATCCCAGCCGTGTCCGATTGGGGCGCAGTTGTGATGGTGCTACTGCTGACGGTTTCGGGAACGCTTGTAATTCGCAAGCGTGCTGCCACAGAATGTTAGAGCAAGCTCTATTCTACTTGTAGCGTTCGTAAGCACTTATTACTCGCAAAATAGAGCGATTCGCCGCGACACTTGACTGTTCGCTGTTATAGCAGCGGATGTTCCCATTACCTCTCGCTTGCCGTCGTAACAGCTACATTACGTAACGCTTTGACTTGCCATGCCGCTGCGCGTTCCTGCGCCAGCGTCATACAAGATTCAACATTCGGCGCCTGGATTCACCGAACAAGCTGACACTCCCCACCTCGCTTCGTGACAACGTTGCGTATCTTATCTTGCCAAACCTTCAGGACTTGGTTACGTTTCTAATCAGAAAGCCGCATTTCCAAGACCGGTGACGACAATGACAATGCAAAACAAACCTAATCGCAGAGAGTTTATCCATTTGGCGGGAGGCGGCGCGACCGCCCTTTATGTTGGTGGTTGCGCAGTGTCCCCATCATGGTATCAAGGGACTGAGAGCATGCATAACATAAATGGCCCGGTCGATAAGCATAACTGGGCTGAATTGGCTCAACTGGCGCTGGCCAAGATCAAATCGGCAGGCTGTTCGTATGGCGATATTCGGCTGATCGAGACGCAGGGACAATCGATTCGCGCGCAGGACAAGCGAATTGCGAGTGTGCGAGAAAGTTTCGACAGTGGGTATGGCATTCGCGCGCTATATCAGGGTGCATGGGGGTTTGCGGCTGGCGCAGGTTTTGCAAAAGCCGATGTTGAAAGGACGGCTGCGCTCGCGGTCGAGGTAGCCCGCGCAAGTCATACGCTGATGAAGGTTCCGGTGAAACTGGCTGACGAGCCGATTCACGTTGACAAAGTCGTTACACCTCGGAAAGTTGACCCCTTCGAGGTCCCGCTCGAAGAAAAATGCGATCTGCTGGTCAGGTTGTGCGAAAAAGTTCACGAGCAAGAATCGGTGATTCGTTCAAACGGCCGTCTTTGGACACAGCGAGACGTCAAGCATTTTGCTTCGACGGAAGGGTCGGTGATTGATTTCGATTTGCTCGCGATTGGAGGAGGATTTGGCGCAACGGCGAAAGGGAATGATGATTTTCAGTCTCGTGAGTTCCTCGTCCCCTATTCACGCGCAGGATTTGAGCACATTCTTTCCTATGACATGCTCGCACAAGCAGACCGCATTGCCCATGAGGCTGTGGAAAAAGTCCACGCCAATAAGCCGACACCTGGTAAGTACGATCTGGTACTTGACCCGGCTCATCTCGCGCTGACCATCCATGAGAGTTGCGGCCATCCCAGCGAGCTTGATCGCGCGTTGGGGTATGAAGCAAATTATGCAGGCACGAGTTTTCTAACGCCGGACAAGTTGGGGCAGTTTCGATACGGTTCGGAGCACGTCAATCTTGTCGCGGATAACACGCACGCTGGCCATCTTGCCAGCACGGGCTATGACGATGATGGCGTTGCGGGGCAGCGATGGCCTATCGTTGAAGACGGCGTCTTCCGTGGCTATTGCACCAGTCGTGAAGTCGCCAGTGCAATCGGAGAGTCACGATCAAGAGGCTCTTGTCGAGCCGACGGTTGGCGAAGTGTTCCCATCGTGCGTATCTCCAATGTTGGTCTGCAGCCCGGCGATGAAACGTTGGGGTCACTTCTTGAAGGCGTCAAGGACGGGATATACATCGAAGGAAGAGGAAGTTTTAGTATCGATCAAAGGCGGTACAACTTTCAATTCGGCGGCGACGCTTTCTGGGAAATCAAGAACGGAAAACGCGGAGCGATGCTCAAGAATGTCATCTATAATGGGATTACGCCTGAGTTTTGGGGCAGTTGTGACGGCGTTGCGAACCGAGACCATTGGCGGGAATACGGTTTTATTACTTGCGGCAAGGGACAGCCTGGGCAGTCGGGTTGGATGACTCATGCAGCCAGCCCCGCGCGGTTCCGGCAGATAAACGTCATCGATCCGAAAGCGTAGCGGTATTGAGATGGAGTGGGCCGTTCACATGGTTTCACGGGTGCCGCGCGGATGACTGAAAGCGCCTGATTATAAAACGAGATGCAAGCGACATGAAACAAGTATTGACATCTGAATCGGCATTCCAACAGACCGTCGAACGTATTCTCAAACTGTCTTCGGCGGATGATACCTTCATCACCATGAGCGACTCAAATGCTGGCACGCTTCGGTTTGCCAACAATCAGGTTGTGCAACATGTATCGGTTCGGTCGCCACGTCTTACAGTACGCGCAGCTTTTGGTAGAAAAACAGGTTCTTCGTCGACAAACCGTATCGATCAGGCCTCGCTGAAAGAGACGGTGTATAAGGCGGAACGCATTGCAAAACTGGCACCGGAAGATCCGGAATACATGTCTCCGTTGCCAAGACAAGAGTACAACACTGTGCCATCATACAACGCCTCGACAGAGGCACTTTCTCCGATGGACCTTGCAACGCGAACCAAACCAGTTATCGATGCTTGCTTTGGCCAACAATTGGTCGGCGCAGGAATCATGTCGAATTCGTCGTCCGTGAGGGGCGTCGCAGCTTCGAGCGGCTTGTTTGGCTATGAGCGATCCTCGGATGCAAGGTTTTCGCTGACGGCTTCCGGCGAGGATAGTTCAGGCTGGACATACAATGCTCATCGAGATTGCACCCAACTCGGAATCAAGGATCGGACACATCGCGCCGTATCCAAAGCGATTCTATCGCGTGAGCCTCGCGAGATACCTGCGGGCCATTATCCTGTCATTCTCGAACCCGCTGCGGTCGCTGGTATTTTCGGGCCGCTTCTCTGGTCGCTCGGTGCGAAAAGCTACTATCGAGGTGATAGCGCTCTTGCGGGCAAATTGGGATCGCTTGTGCTCGATGCTGGACTGAGTGTTGCTTCTGACCCGGAAAACAAAGACCTGCTCGGGGGAGGCTTTGCGGGCAACGGGTTAGCGACAACAAAACGAGATTGGATCGCGAACGGTGTGTTGAAGCATCTTTATTACGATCGCTTTACCGCGCAGGAGCATAATGTCGAACCAACCGCTCGGCCAAGCGCCATTGTCCTTTCGCATAACGGTCCGCGCGTCGGCTCTGTTGATGATCTCATCTCGCAGACAAAGAGAGCTATCCTCATTACGAATTTTTGGTATATCCGATCCGTGAATCGCCGGGATATTACGGTCACCGGCATGACACGTGACGGCACATTTCTCGTTGAAGACGGCAAGATCGTATCAGGCCTTCGTAATTTCCGATTCCATGAAAGTCCGCTGCGGTGTTTTAAGGATGTCGAAGCCTCGACTTCGCCAATGGAAGCTATTACATTGGAACGTGGCAAGATGCTCCTGCCAGCGTTCAAATTGCCCGATTTCTACCTCTCGAGCGTGACAAAGTTTTGACGTGTCAGGCGCCCAACGTGCTCGTTTGACCCTGGCAGGGTAGCGCTTGGTGGATTGTCTTTCGCGAGGCGATTCGGGTCGATTTTGTGCGCGGTTAAAAATTCGCCCAGCGAACAGCAAGCAATGCGCGATGGTAGCGCCGAATCCATAAGAGAATCAAAATGCCGTTGCCACCGAAGATGGCGACGCTTTCCGGCGGTAGTCCGAACAGCGATAGCGAAAACTGCAAGCCGGGAAACCAATTGGGTATTGCGAGTTGAGACGTAATGAACAACCCGTTGAAAGCGCAAAACAGCCAAAGATAGACTGTTTCGTATGTATGCACGATGGGTAGAATCGCCGGATTTCTTTGCAGGTCTTGCTTGTGCCACCACATGGCGACGGCCGCTCCGACGAACCGGTGCACGCCCCATGCGGCGAAGGTGGTCATGGATGCAGCAACATAGACCACGAAAACCAGTTCTTCTGCTCGGAAACCACTTTTGCTGATGATCATCGTCGTCGCGAGAATCCAACCCGCACCGAATGCAGCCATGGAGGCATAATGAAGGTAGGCGAACCATTGCCCTCGCAACTCGGCGGATTTGGTTTGAGTCTGACTATAGAACTGCTTCGGCGAAAACAGGCAGCGAAGAGCCGTTTTACTCCAGTTCCTCGCCGATTTGTCGATCTGCCAGGCATTTCCGGGGCGATATTCACCGTGTGTCAATGATTTGACAATATCGAGTCCGCATTCCGTGCATCGGCCGCCCGTCGGCAGGACGGACAGATTGTAACCACATCCTTCACACAACGGCGTGATGTCCTCATCTTCTTGGGGGTGGTTCGTTCCGCGAATCGCTTTGCTGACCCACAGGATCAATACCGAAATCGCCGCTGGTATTGCCAGGACAACGGCTTGGATGTAGAGGTTGGTCGGCACCCGAGTCGGATCAACCATATTGCGGGTACTATTATGATCACCTGCCACATAGATCAAACTGACCGCGCCGCCGACCAAGGCGAGGATCCCCGAGCCGCTGACAACAACTCGAAACGCACGTTTATACGTTGTCCATAATGGTGCGTTTGAATGCATGACTGGTCTTTGAAGCCAGGCAAGCGCCGCGGCACAAGCGATTATGATTCCACTCACAAGAAGCGCCATCGTAATAATCAGATCAATTCCACTCCCCGCAAACCAACCGGCCCAAACGTCCAGCGGACTTCGCTCGACCAGTTCATGGATCCCAGGTCCTTCATTTTTTTTTGTAAGTGTTTGAGACCAGGTAACGATTGCCGCAAATACAAGCAGAAGTACCAACATATTGAATCCAAACGCCAGGCAGAAATATCGACGTGAGGCGTTAGCCAGTATGGCACCCGCTTTTCTGGGCTGAAAGAGGTGCCGAAAGGGGGCGATCATCACGCGCATGGCGGAAGGCGTGTCATCAACGGCTATACCGGCGTGTTCCTGAGTGACTGCTTCGGGCATGATAAGAGATTCTATCCTGTGTCACGCGGCGGGAAAGAGGCGATGAGCGGAATCGCTACTTAGTCGAATCACCTGCCGAAAGCGCGGCGTGCATTTCGCGATGCAATCTCGCCGAACAGATGACGGGTCATCTCGCGATCATCTTGCTGAGAGGGCGGCGGAATCGCACTCTCGCGAGAGTTCCGTCGGCGTTGCATCGTTGGAAAGCTGAAGCGCAACGACTGTGACGTCGTCCGAGGCCAGCGGATTGGACGGTGGTGTGTTAATCATCGATTCAAGTTTATCCATGCTTGCCTTCAAGCCCGCGTGGCTGAGCGACTTGAGCCATGGAAGGTTTGTGACTTCAGATGAGGAGCTTGATCGTTCGGGGGCTGACGATACCCAACCATCGAGGCCGTCGGAGTGAAAAACGATTGCGTCGCCCGGATGCAGGGACAACTCGGCCGTCTCGAATTCGGCGCCATGAAAAGCACCGATGATTGGGCCTGCGCTATGCACGGCACAAGGTTTTTGGCCTTTACGCACAAGCATAGGATATGGCGCACCGCCTCTGGCCCAACGAATTTTTTGCGATTCCTCGTTGTACACGGCAAAAATTGTCGCGACGAACTGGCATTCGGCCAAGTCGATATCTGTGATGGCTTCGTTGAGGTGCTCAAGGATTTCGTTAGGTTGTATGTTCGCGATATCCTGCAATAGTTCATTATCTTGAAGTAGCTGTCGGGCCTTGGTGCTGAGTAGTGCCGGCGCGGTGCCGTGGCCGGTTGCGTCAAGCACCAGGATCGCCACATGTTTGTCATCGAGCCTGAAAACGTCGTAGAGGTCGCCACTTACCGTATCCACCGGCCTAAAGCAGGCCTGGACGCTTGCGGATTCCAACTTCGGCAATTCAGTGGGCAACAGGGCTGACTGGATTTCGGCGGCTTGTCGTCGTTCCACTTCCAAAACCTCAACCATCTCTCTTTGCTCGCGCTCACGCTTTCGCGAGTCGGCTAACTCCGCTCGAAGCGAAGCCAATGATCGTGCCGCTTGAACAACGATATCCAGTTGTTGTACCAATTCTTGTTCAAGCAGCTGTGATGAATGGTGGACCATGCCTGATGCAGTGCCGGAATCTTGACGGAGCATTGGCTCGGTTGGCATTGGGGACAGGACAATAGTCGGGCACCAGTCCTCGCCCGAGCTGACCAGGATTGGGCTGATCCCCTCGATGAAGCTTGAATCGCAGGCTGACGCGGTTACGACGATACGAATATCAGCCTTCTCCAATTCTTCAGGTTGGGGCGATTCGATCGAGATGTCTTTTACGCTCACGGTTGCTTCGAAGTGTTCGACCGCTGCCTGAATATTGTCAGTAAGCGCAACTCGGTCCAGCAAAATTAGTATATGAAGCTGTTCCGAAACATCCGCTGTCATGACGGGCAGACCCTTTCAGCCGGCATATGGTTTCCTTACCCGGCTTTGATTCAGGTCTGTCGGTCGGCGATGATTGCGACTGTAATTACGCCCTATAACTCGGAAGCATTATAACTCGCGAATGACCGCACCTTGTCCTGGGGTTGTTGAGGGCCTTGGTAGTGAATCAGATTTCGAAGAGGGTCTCACAGTGCTGGCAAGTCAGACCCCGCCGGATGCGAGCCCATCCTCTTGCTCGCCTTTCAGCGTTTCCAGCGCCTTGCGGGCAGCTTCCTGCTCCGCTTCTTTCTTGCTTGGGCCCCACGCGCTTGGGAATCGTTCGTCACCGATGGTGACACAAATCTCAAAGCACTTGCTGTGGTCCGGTCCTTGCTCATCAAGCGCAACATAATGAGGTACCGTGGAGAGGTGTCGCTGAGCATACTGTTGAAGGGCTGACTTGTAGTTGTCGTGATCTTCGGAGTTCGCATAGTCGTCAATGTGCGGAGCGACCGCTGCCAAAATGAACTTCTTAGCTGCGTCATAGCCTCCATCCAAAAACAACGCACCGATGATCGATTCGACCACGGCAGCCCGTAGGGATGTCGGGACGTTTGTAGCGCCGTTTACGCCGTTTCCGAGTATGAGCAATTGCGTAAGCCCAAGCTCGTCGGCGATCTTGGCGCAAACGCGACGCGATACAACGACTGATTTGAGCTTCGTCAAATCCCCTTCAAGCCAGCTCTCGAATCGCCTGTACAGGTCTTCGCAAACAACGGCTCCGAGAATGGCATCTCCGAGAAACTCCAGTCTTTCGTTGCTCTTTACGCGCGAGTTAGCTACCGACGCATGGGTTAGCGCCTTGTGAAGTAGATCGTGGTCGGAAAACGAATAACCGATAATTTGTTCAGTGGATTGCAGTAAATCTGTCTTGCTCACTTAGCTGACCCTTACGGGTCGATGGCGAAAAACACGTTGCATCATCAACCCCAGATGAATCGTGTGCTTCGCCAGCGACCAGCCTTGGCTCGCGAATTCTTACGAATACGAGTCAATTTAGGGGGCGTTTGCCCCAGTTACTTATCTTGCCTAAGCGTACCATCGGCGAAAAACCAAGTCAAATGAACCATTATGGCGGCGACCGGCCGAGCGTAGCGGCGAATCTTGAACATTCACAAGGAAAACATGGCTCAAAGGCGGCTATGAAATGAATTTCCATGACCCAGCGATGGGAACAAGAAGGGTGAGCCGGTCAAAGGCGAGCACAACGTCATCCATTCAGCCAAGTTTTACTGGCAGTTGAGTTGGTCGTAGAATCTCTCGGCAAAGGACAGGTTCTTTTCAGCAACAAACGATCCGCGGAATGACATCGCGGGAGGCATTGGAGGGTCGAACGATGACGCAAGCCGACAGGAAGGGGGACGGAGAACAAACCGTTTTGCTCGTAGACGACAACGCGCAGAATCTGGAGTTGCTCGAAGTCTACATGGAGGATTTACCGGAGGTCCACGTCGTGAAGGCTACCAACGGCCTTGAGGCGATGACGCAGGTTGCTGAGCAATCGCCCGATGTTGTTTTGCTCGACATTATGATGCCGAAGATGTCTGGCTTTGAAGTGTGCAAACGAATTAAGGGTGATCCAAAGACGCGCGACATTGCCGTTGTTATGGTGACTGCACTGAATGAGCCGGGAGACATTGAGCGTGCTGCCGAATGTGGAACGGACGATTACTTAGCCAAGCCGATTGATCGCAAAGCGCTTATTGAACTGGTTCGAAGTTTGCTTGGCGCGAAGACCCGCGGTTGAACCTTCAACAAGAACAAGTCGCAGCGCATGTCCATAATCCTTCATTGGCAGGTGCAGGGCTGATACATGCAACACCGTTCGCGACGCTTCGTCGGACGCCGATTTCAAATTGGTAGTGCCCGTTGGGGCAGGTCGATGACCTGCCTAAATCCTCCATTGCTGTATAGAATCAGTGCCGCCATGACGACGTCTCAATAGTGGAGGCAGGTGATTCACCTGCCCTACGCAACTCAACATACTCGACGTCATTGTGGTTGATTGATGTTTTGTAGAAAGAGCTTTGGCTATGTCGACCAGACGGTTATGTTATTGTGGCAACATTATTCGATCCGGTGAGATACCATCGGATGTTGAATGGCACTTACTCTCAGATGTCCGCCTTTTTGAACTCTTGGAGAAAGAAGGGCCAGCTGAGGGTGTGTTCGATGTTGCGACGCGGGTCCATATCTGCCCTGAGTGCGGTAGGTTGGTTGTTCACTGGCAAGGACTCAGCAAACCACCCACAATATACATCGAAGAACCGGAGAAGCTGGAGGACGGCTAGAGTCAGAGAGCTTGTCCACTTCTCATTAGTTCTTTGAAATTCAAGCGTCGGTGCATTTCAAAATGTCGACCAGCCTAAATCGCGTAAGGTCGCCTACGAATACGATGCGCTCGGTCGGCGGATCGTCAAGGTCGTGGACGGCCCCACACCCGTCACGCACTACTATTACTACGACGGCCATCGCCTCATCCAGCACGACATCGACGATGGCACCGGCGTGGCAGTCCATCGCCAGTATGTGTATGGACCAGGCTACATCAATGAGCTTGTCGCGCAGTTCCACGATGGCCAAACCACGCCTTATTTTGTTCTTCAGGACGCCAATCACAACGTCATCGGCCTGACTGACAGCTTTGGTGCGCTCGTCGAGCAGTATAGCTATGAGCCTTACGGCGTGCGAAACGCCTTTGAGGACGGCGCAGGGAATGCGATCACCACGCGCTCGCCCTATACCTACCACGGTTTTCAGGGGATGATCTTCGATGAGGAAG
>JAJDEA010000019.1 GCA_029260035.1 Phycisphaerae bacterium | reverse complement strand
GGCCACCGCATAATTGGCCTGTCCGAAGTTACCCATTTGCGCCACGATGGAAGAAATATTGATGACGCGCCCCCACTTGCTCTCCACCATTCCAGGCAGAAGTTGCCCCGTCAGGTTGAACGGTCCATCGAGGTTTACCATCAACACCTCACGCCACTGATCCGGGCTTAACTTCATGAATGACCGATCACGCGTGATTCCCGCGTTGTTCACCAAAATCTGAACAGTACCCAGCTCTTCCGTCGCCCGGTCCGCTAGTCCCTGCGCCTGCTCTCTCTTGGAAATGTCCGCTTTATGCACAAGAACGCGGCGACCCATGGCTTGAATCTTACTCGCGACTTCATCCGCCGCTTCCTTATTCGAAACATAGTTAATCACAATATCACTGCCAGCTTCAGCTAGTGCTATGGCAATGGCACGTCCAATACCTCGTGACGAACCCGATATCAAGCTTACTTTTCCCGTCAACATAACTCTGTTCCTTTATGGGTAAGACTTTCGCGGCGACCACTGGTCACACTTGAAACTCCGCACCCGGACCTTCGCAATCGTGACCTTGCACTACTCACTGTCAAGACTAAAAAAAATATGGATGGTGTGCATTTGCACTAAGGATAACTGACTGAGACTATTGCGGGCGACCGACGCACTCGCAAGACCGAGTGACTAAGCAGACGGATGCCAGCCCGCGTCTGCCCAAAGCGACCCACTTACGGCAGAGTTTTTCAGCATAAAGCAGATCGCACCGGCAATCTCATCGGGGCGAATCAATCTACCCAGCTGTGTATTGGGAAGAATGTAGTTTGAAACCAAGTCATCACCCATGGCCCGAACCATAGGCGTATCCGTGAAACCCGGATGAATAATGGCGCAACGCATGCCATAAAACACGGCCTCTTTGGCGAGCGTTGCCTGGGCGCCTTCCAATCCAGCCTTGGCCGTAGCGTAAGAAATTTGGCCTCGATTACCCGCTGAGGATACCGAACCAACCAGAACAATAGCCCCTTGCATCGACTCTTCCGGGCTCCACTGTTTCAGCCCACGTTTGGCGCGGTCCACACCCACCGACGCGATCGTTCGCATCGCCCAGTAAACCGGCGCGATCAAATCCACGTCGATCACACGATGAAAACTCTCTTCTGAATAGAGATCCATCGTAGGTTGATCGCCTTTTGAATTGACCTTGACGCTAAGTCGATCCAGCGTAATTCCAGCTGCGGGCACGCACAGACTTACAGGCCCGTGTTGGCCCTCAAGGCTCGCGAAAACCTTCTCTCGGAATTCCGAATTCGTAACGTCGCCACAGAACGGGAAGAAAATATCTCTGCCCTGCTCGCGATTGCCTTCCTCGCAAACAGTGAAGATTTCGTCGTTCAAATCGACCACGCCGACGGCTTGTACTTCTTCGCTTGCGAGTTTCCGACAGACGGCTCGGCCAATGCCGCTACCGCCTCCGGTAATGACCGCAACTTTTCCTTTGAGATCCATGAGTAACTCACCCCGATAGCGTTTGACAAACTAGAAACAACAAGCGATCTACACTCCAATCGGCGAGGATCGCTCCGCAAGCCAATTTGCAACGTTGGGCCAAAGCTCTTTATTTGCCCGCGATCCAACAGCAAGGCCAATGTGCCCGGCTCGGAAATTGATGGTCGATCGATCGGCAGAGCTGACTGCATCATTGAGCGGATGACTCAAGCCACAAGGCACGAGGTGATCCTGTTCGGCGGTCAGGTTAAGCAGCGGGCAAGTGATGTCGGCAAGATTTACCGTACGGCCACCCACACGGAGCTTGCCTTGAATCAGCTGGTTTTCCTGCATGCAGTGCTTGACGAATTCGCGGAACATCTCCCCAGCAACCGGAACGTTGTCCTGAAGCCAAGTTTCCATCGCAAAGAAGTCCTCCAGAAACTTTTCGTCGTGCATGTTTTCGTAAAACGTGAAATATTTTTCAACGAAGCTGGATACAGGCTTCAACATCTGGAACGAGTTCTGCAGCATCTCGGCGGGCATGTTTCCGTAGACTTCGATGAGCTTGTCCACGTCAAACACCTTCTTGTCTGTCCATTGTCCAAGCAAGTGATCTCTGGATGACCAATCCACAGGGGCAGCCATCAAGATCAGATTCTTGACCTTGTCTTGGTGAAGTGCCGTATACATAGCACTCATCGACCCGCCCATGCAATAGCCAAGAATGTTCACCTGGTCAACATTGCATTCTTCACAGACGTGGTCAACGACCTCATCCATGTATCCCTCGATGTAGTCCTTCATGCCCAGGAAACGATCACCATCCGACGGGACGCCCCAATCAACATTGTAAGTATTAAAGCCTCGCGATAGAAAATGACTGACTACGCTCTTACCCTTGCGGAGGTCGAGAATGTAAGGCCTATTCACTAGCGCAAACACGACGATCAACGGCGTCTCGAACTCTTGCTCACGATCGCCGAGATAGCGCAACAATCGAACTTTGTCGAGTTGCTTGACGGTTTCGGTAGGGGTTGCGCCAACACGTGTCTTTCGAGCGACCTCAAGCACCTTTGGCATGTGCGACATGCGCTCAAGAAATTCCTGCCAGTGCTTTTGCATGTCACCGGGTGTCATCATCCATTGCGTAAAAGGTGCATCCGCGATTGTCACTGCGTGTCCCCTTTCGTACGGCGTTTGGCTGGCATCGCCTTCGACGATTCAGCCTTCGCGACATTTTCAAGTGCGTCAACCCGGCGCGAAATTGATTCGAGTCGGGTAAGCACCTTCTCCTCGAAACTCCTTAGGACAAGCATCAGCGAATCCGTATCCGTCTTCGTTGGCATTGGCGTGTCTTTGAGCACGCGCGAAAGAAAATCATTGGTCTGCTGCTTGAACGCCATAGCGTTTTCCATGGATTGCTTCATCGCATCCAAAAACTGCTCCGACCGCATGTATTCCTCGCACTGCGTAGCCCAGAAATCAAAGAACACACGCCGCATCTGCTTGGAAGCGTCCTCGGAATTGGGTGCAAACGGCTGACCCATGCCTGTAGGGTTCATCTTCGCCATCATGTCCTGCCAAAAACCCGCAAAAGGGTCCATGGATGGGTTGGGGTTTTCAAAAGCCATATTGTGCTTTTTCCGTTCCGGACCGATCAGTCCATAATTCGTCATGGTTCGCGCCATGGCGCTCTGTCAACGGCTTAACTTGTGTGCCACTGCTCTCGAGCAGTGATCTCCAGTCGCCCAAAACGCGATTTGCACTGCTCAAGAGCAGTGGCACACAATCCCAACGTTCCTAGCCCGTCAAATAATCCGTGACACAGCATTAAGAACAACGCTCAACGGCTATCGCGCTAGCTTCGCCACCACCGATGCAAAGACACGCGATCCCTATCTTCTTATTGTGTCGTTCGAGTGCCCGTATGAGCGTGTTGATGATACGCGTGCCAGTCGCACCAATCGGATGCCCCAATGCCACCGCACCACCTGCTACATTCACGCGCGAATGGTCAATGCCAAGCTCGCGAATGGCGACCTGAGCAACAACAGCAAACGCCTCGTTAATCTCGTATAGATCAACATCCGTCGGCGAAATGCTCAACTTGCCGCACAGCTTCTTTATGGCATGGATAGGAGCAATCGTGAACCAGTCCGGCTCCATAGCGACATTTGCATGACCCACTATCCGCGCAGTTGGAACAATTCCAAGCTCATCTTTTTTCTTGTCGCCGAAGACAACCATCGCAGCGGCGCCATCGTTGATGCCCGACGCATTGCCCGCAGTGACCATACTTTCCGGACCAAAGACAGGACGAAGGGTTCTCAGTTTCTCCGCACCCTTGTACTTCAACAGGTCTTCGTCGCGCTCAACGGTTGTGCTACCCTTCCTGGTCTTCACCTCAACGGGAACCACATTCCCATCGAAGAAACCCTCGTCCCAGCTACGAATTGCGCGCTCATAGCTCTCAACCGCAAAGTCGTCCTGATCTTCACGCGAAAAGCCATATTTGACCGCGCATTGGTCGCCGCAAGCGCCCATATGCCTGTCGGTGTACGCATCCCACAGGCCATCATGAATCATCGCGTCAACGAGTTCACCATGGCCCATTCGATATCCGCTTCGAGCTTTTGGCAGCAAGTACGGCGCATTGCTCATACTCTCACACCCGCCAGCCACCAACAAATCAGCATCCTCACACTGCACGGCTTGCGCAGCGAGAATTACAGCTCGCATTGCAGACCCGCATACTTTGTTAATGGTGGTCGCGCCGACGGACTCGTTTAAGCCAGCGCCTAGGGTTGCCTGCCGGGCAATGTTCTGACCGACGCCCGCCCCGATGACATTGCCGAAGAGAACCTCCTCGACATTTTTGGCGCTTACCCCTGCTCGCGTAAGCGCTTCTCGAATTGCAATACTGCCAAGTGCGGCCGCCGAAAAACTACTTAACGAACCGCCAAACGATCCAAACGGAGTGCGAACTCCACCTGCCACATAGACATTTTTCAGCATAGCCGACTCTATCTCCACAACGTCTTCCACTCGTTGCGGCGCGCTTTCGCAAAACCGAATTGCCTAAGCCGCAAGCGATCATCCCAGTCTCTTCCAAAGCACTCTCAACTTACTACGAGAATGCTAGCAAGCAACGCACCGTTGCAAAAGAGCATGCAGAATAACCACTTCGCGATCGTCCGACATCGGACGAAATCGGATTCCTACTTCGTCTCTTTCGAGGGAGACTTCTTGGCGGGAGTGAAATCAAAACACTCGGCATGGCAAAACGTCGCCCAATCGTCCATTACCTTTTTTCCCGTGGCGGCCATCGTGTCCATATTTGACCGCATGGCTGAAAACCCAGCATCGAACATTTCGCGAGAGTTCTTGTTGACGTCGTTCTCGGCGCCCTTAGCCGCAAAACTCGTCGCCTTCTTGAACACGCCAAGATTGGCTTCAAAACTGTTGCAAGCGGACTCCGAGCAAGTTTTCATGGTCCGTTCGACAAATGGCAACCATTCTTTCGCCACTTTTTCGTTTTGGCCGAAAAAGCGATTCATCTCACCACCGTTCTTGCCAAAGCTTGCAGCCTCGAACCAGGAATTCTGCATCTTCTTGCCAACTTCCATCGACGCACGCAGGGACTCAGCCATCTGATCAAACATTTTGTTCATTCCTTCTCGATATTCCGTCACCATGATTCGATCCTCGCTAAATAAGGCCGATAATCGCGATTTCGCGACGGCCCTCGCAAGCCACTTTACACATGAAAGTATACCTCATAGTGCAGTTGCGTCAAGAAATTATTTTGCATTTGCACAAAATTCGCAAATTACACATAACCGTCTTATTTTCAATAGTTTATGTCAAAACAGATATTCTTGAATTGACACGACTTCGCGTTCGCATTATGCTCTGACAACGGCTTGGAGCTAGAGGGAATGAAGATGGCGGGATCCCACAACCAAGAATTACTGGAAATCAAGAAATACCCCAATCGCCGGTTCTACGATGCAACCCGGAGTTGCCATGTCACCTTACAGGAGGTCTACGATCTCATTCGAGAGGGGTACGATGTCCGGATTTCAGACTCACGAACTGGTTCGGATATTACCAATACCGTCCTTGTTCAGATCATACTAGACCGGGATTTATCAAAACTCGAAATCTTCCCCTCTTCGATCTTGCACATGATGCTGCGTTCCAACCTGGACGTTTTTCGATCATCAGTCGAACGTTTCTTTGGACCATTTATGAATTTATTGGCTTCGTCACAGCAGCAGTTCGACAGTTATTTTCGGCAATCCACAAAGGGCGCGCCAACGTCACCCTTCGACTGGGCCAACAGCCTGATGCAAGCATTCACACCCAACAGCCAAACGGAACCTGCGCCCAAACCAGACGTCGAACCAACTAATGACCTTTCAGGTATGGAACACCCGGAGAATACATCTTCAGAATCACTCGATGAGTTGCGAGCCCAATTGTCAGACATAACCGCCCGAATCAACTCCCTTTCAGCACAAGATGACATTTCCAACCCAAAGGGCGACTAGGACAGTCCAATATGGGGCAACGACAAGAGAACAAGGCTTGCGCTAGCCTTTCCTGCCATCGCAAATTAGCCCGATGCTCGCCGTAAACCCATGAACAAAATTGGAGCCAGCTATGGGTCCAAACTCCCCGCCGCAAAAGAAACCGGCTGCTGGAACCTCTCCCAACTCTGTATGAAGTGAATTTATATCATGGTTCAGCTCGGACCACATGTTTGTACCACGGCCATTGCAAGAGAAAAGCAGCGCCCCCTTCGGGTTCAAGCCCGCGTATGGCGCCAGCATCGCGTGCAAATCTTCATCCGCACTATCCGCATCACGAACGTGGAACTGTACGGTTGCGCCAACTCTGGCATGGCCAGCAATACCGAGCGCGCCGCTCTCACGATCGACACCAACGATATTTTGAATGAGAAAATCTCCGCGCGCGAAGCGCTCCTTGCGTTCGTCGATTACGCGTCCCACAAAAATCGCCTGCCTGGCTAGTTCTTCGTCCTCTGTTGGAAGCGTTGTCAGGACATCGTGCAATCGTTCGAGAGCTGGGCGACCACCCAATTCGGCAACAACGTTGCGCTCGCCGCGCGTTACGACGAAAGGTTTTCCGATGGGCCTGCATCCTTGAGACACGACAGTCTCTACGGTCAGTTCGCCACTCAGCGCTACGCCGACCACCCCACTTCGAACGGTCTTCTCACTCAAAATCAGTTGATTGTCGCCGGGCGACGAGGCAGCGCTTGCAATTCCGCCCAGCAAAGGCGCACCGGGATAGAACTTGTTCACAACATCAAGTAAGCCCATCACATTGATCGTGAAAGGGTCAGCAAACGCCACAAACGACGGAAGACTTTCCGGAGAAACACCGACCAGACGTTCCATGTCAGCGACGCTTTTCACAGCCTTCAAATGCTCTTGCTCGATGTGAAAGAGTCGAATATCAACGTTCGGCATCGAGCCTGCCAGCAAGGACATCGCGGGCTTTCTTTCGATCTCCTTGTCGGCACCGACAACACCCTCCGCAGTGCAGCCGATGATCGTAGCATGCGGAAGAAAATCCTGAACCTTCGCCAGGATGCCATCAAGCTCGTCTTCGAAATGAGCCGTAACGAACAAGAACCCCACGTCCGCCATCCCCGGCGTTAGCATCGAATCGATCGGCGACAGCAATTCAGCCGTCGCCTTTTCGTGGTCCGTTTCACAGGTAATGGATGATGCAAATCGCATGATTTTTCTTACCAATAGTACCAGTCCAAGCATACGTCATTGTGGAATGTTAGTTGTCAGTCCACTTGGGTCATTAGCGCGAACGATATGATGGGGTGGCAAAAGAATCAAATTTGCGATAAGGTCGAATGCACAGGAGGTGCACCTAATCCATCCATGGACACGCATAGAATCGCGGAAAAACAACCACCTAGCGAAATGCACCTCTGGTGCGTGAGGGTTCGTCCGCGCTCTTCGGAGCTGGACGGACACGCCCGCGACGTACTCACCGATGTTCACCAGCTGGGCCTTGCCCACATTGAGCGAGTTCACTCAAGCAAAATCTATTTTCTGGCTGGCGAGCTTGATGCTGCGACCGCCCAGAACATCGCAGCAGTACTCTTGACCGACCCGGTAGCAGAAGAATTCGAGGTCAGTCCCGGCATGGTTGAGCGGCAAGGCTCCATCCCGACTATTGAAGTACATCCGCTTCCTGGAGTCATGAACCCGGTCGCTCTGAGCGCATTGCAGGCGGCTCGCAAACTTCTTGCGACGCATACGCATCTCCAGGGGTCGCTAAGCAAAGTCGAGACGGGACGACGATATGAAATCGTCGGAGCACAATCGGCTAACGAACTCGAACGCATCGCATCGCAGATTCTTTCCAATTCCAGTGTAGAGCGGTGGTTCATTGACGGACTAGAAAGACACGACCCGCTTCCGAGCGAGCTACCCACACCCAGCATAGCGCCCTTCGAACTTCGCCACGTCTCATTGCGCAGCCTCAATGATGACGAGCTGAAAAAACTGTCGCGCACGGGGCACTTGTTTCTCTCGTTGCCGGAAATGCAGACGATTCAACAGCATTATCAGAAGTTGGATCGCGACCCAACCGACCTCGAACTGGAGAGCCTGGCCCAAACATGGTCGGAACACTGCGTTCACAAGACGTTCAAAAGCGAAATCAATTACAAGGGCGACGACTTCGGCAAGGATGGGCAGGTTGAGGTTCACTTTGGCAATCTCTTGAAAGACACCATCGCAGCGGCCACGTTCAACCTAGACCGCGATTGGTGCTTGTCCGTTTTTGAAGATAACGCTGGCGTCATTGCGTTCGACGACGATTACGGGATCGCGTTTAAGGCAGAGACACACAACCACCCATCAGCCATTGAACCGTATGGCGGAGCCGCGACCGGCATTGGCGGCTGTATTCGAGATATCATGGGTTGCGGCCTTGGTGCCAAACCAATTGCATCCATGGATGTGTTTTGCCTGGCTCCACCAGATTTCGACGAAAGTCGACTTCCCAAGGACGTCATCCACCCCCGCCGCACTCTCAAGGGCGTTGTCGGAGGGGTACGGGATTACGGCAACCGTATGGGCATCCCAACAGTGGGCGGCGCCATTTATTTTGACGAGCGATACCTCGCCAACCCGCTTGTCTTTTGCGGCTGTGTTGGCCTTATCCCACGTGACAAGATTGATAAGCAACCAAATCCCGGGGATTTTATCGTTGTAGCTGGCGGAAAAACCGGTCGAGATGGGATTCACGGTGCTACGTTCTCGTCGGCTGAACTCACGGACACTCACGCAGACGAGTTCTCTCATGCAGTGCAAATCGGTAACGCCATCGAAGAGAAGAAGGTTCTCGATGCACAGCTCCTCGCGCGTGATCATCCAACCGGCTGCTTGTTCACCGCTGTAACTGACTGCGGTGCGGGCGGACTGAGCAGCGCAGTCGGTGAAATGGGCATTCTGACTGGCGCAAGTGTGGACCTGGAAAAAGTGCCGCTAAAATACGCGGGATTGCGCTACGACGAAATTTGGATTTCGGAAGCGCAGGAAAGAATGGTCTTCGCGGTTGCACCCGAAAACCTCGAGGACTTCCTAGCCATATTCGCCGCAGAGGAGGTCGAAGCAACTACGATCGGCCAGTTCACAAGCGACAAGAAGCTCACAGTACGGTACAATGAACATATCGTCGGCCAACTGGACATGCAGTTCCTACATGAAGGGCTACCCAAAGCCGCCAGAAACGCCACATGGTCGGCACCGAAGAATAAAACAGAAACCGCCGCAAAGTGCAGGTCACACGAAGCCAACTTGAATCCTACCGAACAACTGTTTGCGGAGCTTTCCGAACTAAACACAGCATCTAAGGAATGGGTTATTCGCCAATATGACCACGAAGTTCAGGGAAGAAGCGTCATCAAGCCGTTGGTCGGCCCGGAATTCGGCCCGTCGGATGCGGCCGTGTTGCGACCTCGATATGACACTGATCAAGGCTTAGCGCTGGCGTGTGGACTTTGCCCCGAACTTTCCGACATCGATCCCTATTGGATGGCTATCGCCGCAGTGGATGAAGCGCTTCGCAACGCGATTTGCGTCGGCGGCAACCCCCGTCGGACTGCCATTTTGGATAATTTCTGCTGGCCTGGTGTCGATTCGGAAGAGTCTCTCGGCGCATTGGTCCGGGCCTGTCGCGGAGCTTATGACGCCGCAATGGCTTATGGATTGCCCTTCGTCTCAGGGAAGGACTCACTAAATAACGAATTTTCCATGAGTCCCGAAGAAGCAAAGCGAACCGGCTTGCCAAAAACGATCTCGATACCGCCTACTTTGCTTATCAGCGCCGTGGCCATTGTGGAAGATGTCAACCGTTGCGTCAGTATGAATTTCAAGACAAGCGATCATTGCATCGCGATAGCCAGTGCACCGGTCAACAGGGTCGGCTTGCGCGAGGCTATGGAATTGCACCACAAGGTCTCCAAGCTGATTTGCAGCGGAAAAGTAGCGGCAGCGCATGATGTTAGTGACGGAGGATTGGCGGTTTCCATCGCAGAGATGTGTATCGCTTCCGGCTTGGGAGCTACATGCGACGTGGCCAGCAACACATTTTCCGATTCGCTCTTTGATCCGATTTCAACGACGTACCTGCTTGAAATGCCGTTGAAAGACGCTGAACAATCCGGCTTTCCGATCATTGGAAGAGTATGTACAGATAGCAAGCTGACGATTCATCGAGATGGTTCAGAATTCATAAACGCGGAAGTGTGCGAACTTTCCCAGGCTTGGCGCGAGCCGCTGCAACGGGGGGGACGGTAACCCCATGAAACCGGTTCGTATACTCGTGATCCGTGCCGCAGGCATTAACTGCGATGAAGAAGTTATGCACTGCTGGCAGCTCGTTGGCGCCAATCCGTCACTCGTACACATCAATGAACTCGCCAACAATCCATCAATCCTGGATGATTTTCAAATCGTGACGATTCCCGGCGGGTTCAGCTATGGCGATGACATCGCCGCCGGAACCATTCTTGCACAAAGCATTGCGTCCGCTCTTGAAGCCCCCATGAAGGCTTTGATCGATCGCGGCGGAGGCATCTTGGGAATATGCAACGGGTTTCAGGTCTTGGTCAAGACCGGGCTGCTGCCCGGAGGCGACGTCGAATCGGGCCAGGTTACGGTCACATTCAACGAGTCCGCAAAATTCGAGGCTCGGTGGGTACGCATGGAAGTCGCCACGACTCGCTGCGCATTCCTAACCCCCGATCTTACCCAAGAGTCGGCAAGCTCAAAACGAAACTTCCGTCTGACAAAGCCAGTATACCTGGAGATGCCCGTCGAACACGCGGAAGGGCGAGTTGTAACCGCGTCTGAGCAAAGTGCTGAATCGCTCTCAGAGAAAGGTCTTGTGGCGCTTCGATATGTAGATATGGAGAACCGGCACGACACCTACCCGGCGAATCCAAACGGAAGTTGGGCGGGAATCGCCGGACTTTGTGATGAAACAGGACGGGTTCTTGGCCTCATGCCCCACCCGGATCGCAACTTCGCTCCCACGCACCATCCACAATGGACCGGAAGAAAGCAAGGCACACCCGATGGGCTTCAAGTGTTCTTGAACGCAATGTCCTACTGGGGACGGTAACCAATCGACTACAAAATAGGCCGGAGCGTCACATACATGGCCTTTGCAGAAGCCGCACAACGACTCTCGCGCAACCTACCAGCAACAACTGGAAACTACCAGGGGTCGTTATCCCCTTGCACGAAATAGCCAACAGGCGTCTCTCTACGGCGCCAAAGACTCGACACCTTACTTGAATTCCAATCGAATTACGCAGCCAAGCCGTAGTCGCCACTTTCCGAACGGTAGTACACCTTTGCAGCAATAAGCAACAAGAGCGCCAGAACGACCAAGCCCCATTCAGAGACAGTCGGGATACCCGCGTCACAGTCCGCAATTCCATCGCCATTAACATCGATGTCCGGCAAGCCACATCCGCAGGTTCCCGGATCGATCTTGTTGGGGTCGAAGATACAGCCGTCGATGCAATCCTCAGCACCGTCATTATCACGGTCGACGTCCGGCACTCCGCAGCCGCAAACGCCTGGCACAACTTTGTCTGGGTCGAACGGACAAAGCTCGATGCAGTCTACAACTCCGTCATTGTCGTTATCGATGTCACTCACGCCACAATCGCAAATCCCAGGCGTCGTCTTGTTTGGATCGCTCGGACAAAGGTCTGTGCAATCAGGCGTACCATCATTGTCGGTATCGACGTCTGACGTACCGCAGCCGCACAGCCCCGGCGCCGTCTTATTTGGATCGGTTGGACAGCCGTCGTTGCAATCTGCGGTACCATCGCCATCGGTATCAGTATCCGGCGTTCCGCAACCGCACTCGCCCGGGAAAACCTTATTGGGGTCGTTCGGACAATTGTCGTTGCAGTCGGCGGTACCATCGCCATCAGTGTCCGTATCCGGGTTCCCACAACCACACTGCCCAGGCGTCACTTTGTTCGGGTCATTCGGGCAGCCGTCGTTGCAATCAGGCGTACCGTCGCCGTCGGTGTCCGTATCCGGCGTGCCGCAACCACAAACACCCGGCGCAATCTTGTTCGGATCGTTCGGACAGCCATCATTGCAGTCAGGCGTGCCGTCAAGGTCGGTATCCGTATCCGGCGTGCCACAGCCGCAGATTCCCGGCGCGATCTTGTTCGGGTCGTTCGGACATCCATCATTACAATCCGGCGTCCCATCTAGGTCGGTATCCGTATCCGGCGTGCCGCAACCGCAAATACCCGGCGCGATCTTGTTCGGATCGTTCGGACAGCCATCATTGCAATCCGGCGTACCGTCGAGGTCGGTATCCGTATCCGGCGTACCACAACCACAAACGCCCGGCGCGACCTTGTTCGGATCATTTGGGCAGCCATCATTGCAGTCTGGTGTTCCGTCGCCATCGGTGTCCGTATCCGCCGTGCCGCAACCGCAAATTCCCGGTGCGACCTTGTTCGGATCATTCGGACAGCCATCATTGCAATCGGCGGTCCCGTCGCCATCCGTATCGGTATCAGGATTACCACAGCCACACTGTCCGGGCTCCGTCTTGTTCGGATCATTTGGGCAGCCATCATTGCAGTCTGGTGTTCCGTCGCCATCGGTGTCCGTATCCGCCGTGCCGCAACCGCAAATACCCGGCGACGTTTTGTTCGGATCATTCGGACAGCCATCGTTGCAGTCGGGCGTACCGTCAAGGTCCGTATCTGTATCAGGAATTCCACAACCACAAACGCCCGGCGCAACCTTGTTCGGATCGTTCACACAGCCATCGTTGCAGTCGGCAGTCCCATCTCCGTCGGTATCGGTATCCGAAACACCGCAACCACAAACGCCCGGTGCAATCTTATTCGGGTCATTCGGGCAACCATCGTTGCAATCAGCCGTTCCATCACCGTCGGTATCGGTATCCGGTGTGCCGCAACCGCAAATACCCGGCGACGTTTTGTTCGGATCATTCGGACAGCCATCATTGCAGTCCGCCGTACCATCGCCATCGGTATCAGTGTCAGCGACTCCGCACCCACAAATACCCGGCGCAATCTTGTTCGGATCGTTCACACAACCATCGATACAATCCGCCGTGCCGTCGAGATCGGTATCCGTATCCGGCGTGCCACAACCACACTGGCCGGGCTGCGTTTTATTCGGATCCGTCGGACACATGTCATTGCAGTCCGGTGTACCGTCACCATCGGTATCGGTGTCAGCCACTCCACACCCACAAATACCCGGCGTGATCTTGTTCGGATCCGCAGGACATCCGTCATCGCAATCCAGCGTTCCATCGCCATCCGAATCAACATCCGGCGAACCATCGCACTGATCTACACAATCCGGAACGCCATCGCCATCGGTATCCGTATCGGCGATTCCACATCCGCATACACCGGGATCAGTCTTGAGCGGATCGCTTGGACAACCATCGATGCAATCCATTACGCCGTCGTTATCACTATCGATGTCGGGAGTACCACAACCACAAACACCGGGCGAAGTCTTGTTCGGATCAGTCGGACAGCCATCATTGCAGTCCGGCGTACCGTCGCCATCACCATCCGTATCAGCTACGCCACAACCACAAATTCCCGGTGCGACCTTGTTCGGATCGTTTGGACATCCATCATTACAATCAGGCGTGCCGTCGAGGTCAGTATCCGTATCCGGCGTCCCACACCCACAGACACCGGGCGAGGTCTTCGTCGGATCGTTCACGCACCCATCATTGCAGTCGGGCGTGCCGTCGAGATCGGTATCCGTATCCGCCGTGCCACAGCCGCAAACGCCAGGCGACGTCTTGTTCGGATCGGTTGGACAGCCGTCGTTGCAGTCCGGCGTGCCGTCAAGGTCGGTATCCGTGTCGGGCGTGCCGCAACCGCATTCGCCCGGCGAAGTTTTGGTTGGATCGTTTACACAGCCGTCATTGCAATCTGCCGTACCATCGCCATCGGTATCCGTATCGGGAATTCCACAGCCGCATTCACCCGGCGAAGTCTTATTCGGATCGTTCACGCAGTCGTCGTTGCAATCAGGCGTGCCATCGCCATCCGTATCGGTATCGGCTACACCACATCCACATGCACCCGGCGACGTCTTGTTCGGGTCGTTCACGCAATCGTCGTTGCAGTCAGGCGTGCCATCGCCATCTGTATCCGTATCCGGCGTACCACAGCCACAAACATCCGGCGAAGTCTTGTTCGGATCAGTCGGACAACCATCGTTGCAGTTTGCGGTGCCATCGCCATCAGAATCCGTATCGGGAGTGCCGCAGCCACATTCACCGGGCGACGTCTTGTCCGGGTCATTGGGACAACCATCGACACAATCAAAGGTCCCGTCGCCATCGCTGTCGATGTCGGGAGTACCACAGCCACAAACGCCCGGCGTCGTCTTGTTCGGGTCATTGGGACAGCCATCGACGCAATCGAAAGTTCCGTCGCCATCGGCGTCGTTATCTGCCACATTGCATCCGCAAACACCCGGAGCTGTCTTGTTCGGGTCAGTCGGGCATCCATCAACGCAGTCCGCCGTGCCGTCGAGATCGGTATCCGTATCCGCGATACCACAGCCACATTGTCCCGGCTCGATCTTGTTTGGATCAGCGGGGCACATGTCGTTGCAATCCGGCGTGCCATCGCCATCCAGGTCGGCGTCTGAAACGCCACAGCCGCATATTCCCTCAGCAGTCTTATTCGGATCCAGCGGACACTCGTCATTGCAGTCGAGCACGCCGTCGCCATCCGTATCGACATCCGGCGAACCATCGCATTGATCGTTGCAGTCGGGAACACCATCCCCATCCGTATCCACATCCGAAACGCCGCATCCACATACGCCAGGCGAGGTCTTGTTGGGGTCAATTGGACAGCCATCGACACAATCGGGAGTTCCGTCGAGATCGCCATCTCCCTCAGTGACGCCACAACCGCACGTCATGGGTTCCGTCTTGTCGGGATCATTCGGACAGTTATCGACGCAATCGGCAGTACCATCGCTATCCGTATCGGTGTCGGGGTTACCGCAACCACATTGGCCGGGCGCCGTCTTGTTCGGATCATTGGGGCAGCTGTCATTGCAGTCCGCTGTACCATCGAGGTCCGTATCCGTGTCTGCCGTGCCGCAGCCGCAAATGCCCGGCACTACCTTGTTAGGATCGTTGGGGCAGCCGTCATTGCAATCCGGTGTGCCATCAAGATCGGTATCCGTATCAGGCGTGCCGCATCCGCAAATGCCCGGTGTCGTCTTGTTTGGGTCCGACTCACAGCCATCATTGCAGTCAGGCGTTCCATCCAAGTCGGTGTCTGTATCCGGCGTGCCGCAACCGCAGACGCCCGGCGAGGTCTTGTTCGGATCATTCTCACATCCGTCGTCGCAATTCGCCGTGCCGTCGCCATCTGAATCGGTATCCGCAACACCACACCCACAAATACCCGCGGCAACCTTATTGGGATCATTCGGACAATCATCGACGCAGTTCGCCGTTCCATCTCCATCTGAATCGGTGTCAGCCACACCACACCCACAAACACCAGGCGCTGTTTTGTTTGGATCATTGACGCAGCCATCGTTACAATTAGGCGTTCCGTCTCCATCCGAATCCGTGTCCGGCGTGCCACAACCGCAAACACCGGGCGAAGTCTTATTTGGATCGTTTATACAACCGTCATTGCAATCTGCCGTGCCGTCGCCATCCGTATCGGTGTCGGCTACACCACAGCCACATGCACCCGGCGACGTCTTGTTCGGGTCGGTCGGGCAATTGTCGTTGCAATCAGGCGTGCCATCGAGATCGCCATCTGTATCCGGCGTGCCACAACCACAAACGCCAGGCGAAGTCTTATTTGGATCGGTTACACAGCCATCGTTGCAGTCAGGCGTGCCATCAAGGTCGGTATCCGTGTCCGCCGCGCCACAGCCGCAAACGCCCGGCGAGGTCTTGTTCGGGTCTGTCACGCAGCCGTCGTTGCAATCGGCGGTACCATCGCCATCAGTATCCGTATCCGGATTCCCGCAACCACATTGTCCCGGCGATGTCTTATTTGGATCCGTCACACAGCCATCGTTGCAATCCGGCGTACCATCGCCATCAGTATCCGTATCCGGTGTACCGCAACCACAAACGCCCGGCGAGGTTTTGTTCGGGTCTGTCACGCATCCGTCATTACAATCGGCCGTCCCGTCGCTATCCGTATCCGTATCGGGAATTCCACAGCCGCACTGGCCGGGTTCTGTCTTATTGGGATCCGCTACACATTGATCGTTGCAGTCTGGCGTTCCATCGCTATCACTATCCGTATCGGCGACACCACAGCCACATACGCCTGGCGCGGTTTTGTTCGGATCAGCCGGACAACCATCGTCGCAATCCAGCGTCCCATCGCCATCCGTATCGACATCCGGGGAACCGTCACACTGGTCGACGCAATCCGGAACCGTATCGCCATCCGTATCTGTATCAGCGACGCCGCATCCACAGACGCCAGGATCCGTCTTGAGCGGGTCAGTTGGACAGCCGTCAATGCAATCGAGCACACCATCGCTGTCGCCATCCGCGTCCGGCGTGCCGCAGCCACATACTCCAGGCGAGGTTTTACTCGGATCTGTCACGCATCCGTCATTGCAATCGGCTGTGCCGTCGCTGTCCGTATCCGTATCCGCTGTTCCACAACCACATTGTCCCGGCTCGGTCTTGTTTGGATCGGTCGGACAGTTGTCATTGCAGTCGGGCGTACCATCGCCATCTCCGTCCGTATCCGCCGTACCGCAGCCGCAAACACCAGGCGAAGTCTTGTTCGGGTCAGATTCGCAACCATCATTGCAATCAGGCGTACCATCGCTGTCGGTGTCGGTATCTGGCGTGCCACAGCCACAAACGCCAGGCGAAGTCTTATTCGGATCGCCTATGCACCCATCGTTGCAGTCAGGGGTGCCATCGCCATCGCTGTCTGTATCTGCCGTTCCGCAACCACAGATGCCCGGCGAAGTCTTATTCGGATCGCTCACACAGCCATCGTTGCAATCCGCCGTTCCATCGCCGTCAGTATCTGTATCCGCTGTGCCACAGCCGCAAGCGCCCGGCGCAGTTTTGTTCGGATCGCTGACACAGCCGTCGTTGCAATCAGGCGTACCATCGAGATCGGTATCCGTATCTGCCGTACCGCATCCACAAACACCCGGCGAAGTCTTGTTCGGATCGCTCACACAGCCGTCGTTGCAATCAGGCGTACCATCGCTGTCTGTATCCGTATCGGGCGTGCCACATCCACAAATGCCCGGCGAAGTCTTGTTCGGATCGCTAATGCAGCCGTCGTTGCAATCGGCCGTTCCATCGCCGTCAGTATCCGTATCTGCCGTGCCGCAACCGCAAACGCCCGGCGAGGTCTTGTTCGGGTCTGCCACGCATCCGTCATTACAATCGGCCGTCCCGTCGCTGTCGGTATCCGTATCCGCCGTGCCGCAACCGCATTGCCCCGGCTCGGTCTTGTTTGGATCGCTCGCGCAGTTGTCGTTACAGTCCGCCGTTCCATCGCCATCAGTATCCGTATCGGGGACGCCGCATCCACAAACGCCCGGCTCAGTCTTGTTGGGATCATTAGGACATTCGTCGCCACACCCGTCGGAACCATTATCGCAATCCACCGCGGAGTCGACAGAGATAACCCATGTGTGTCCGGTCGTCTCGCGTATTTTGAAGGTGTCAATGGAGAGGCCTGAGGGCAATGAAGCGAACGAACCGAACGCGATCTTGCCGCGATCCGAGCCTGTACTCGTAAACGCTGCCTGAATTTCCGGCTCGAGAATCGTGTAATCAAAACCTGATGAACTTGTACTCGAAATGAAAATAATCGGATCGTCGTCGCCGAAATTGATTCTTTCCAGCTCAACGGCAATCAAACCAGCCGGAACGGGGCCGTCCAACGTGAAGATCAACTCTTCGTCCTGATCCCCCCCCCCGCCGGAAATCCCCGAACTTCCGCCACAATTTTGCGTCTTCACCCCGATGCCGCGACTGCTGGTATCCACACGCCCGGTGTCACCACTTGCATTTGGATCTGTCGTAGCATTGACATCAATACTCGTTCTAGCCGAAATCAAGAAGCCAACCGGTCCACCCGGTGCGGTCGGTCGGAACGTGTCAGAGCAGACATTGCCCTGTTCGTCTTCATCCAATACAACCGATTCTTCCTGGCAAGGATCAGGCTGACCACAGCCACATGTACCAGGCTCGGTTTTGTCCGGATCGTTCGGGCAGCCATCCAGGCAATCAGCCACTCCATCGCCGTCAGTATCCGTATCAGGAACGCCGCATCCACATTGCCCCGGCTCCGTCTTCTCCGGATCATTCGGACAACCATCGACACAGTCGGAGACGCCGTCATCACACTCATAGCCGTGGTCTGTACACTTATAGTAATCGCATCCCTTTGGATTGGTGCCCGCACCGTCACCACAGCAGTACTGTTTGGAGAGTTTGCCATCCTGCTTGCCTCGACAATCGTCTGGGCAGTTCAGACAGTTTTCGCCAAAACCCGGCTCGCAAACATCGTTTCCGCAGACGCCGGTGCCTCCCTTATCACTGTCATCATCCGAATTGCCACAGCCGCAATCGCCAGGCTCTGTTTTGCTAAAATCATCGGAACAACCATCGTTGCAGTCCGCAGTCCCATCGCCATCCTTGTCCCCCTCCGATTCGCCACACCCACACTGTTCGGGGTCTGACTTGCTCGGGTCATCTGGGCAATTGTCAATACAGTCAGCGATGCCATCGCCGTCGCTGTCATCATCCGGGACCCCACAACCGCAAATCCCAGGCGTGAGCTTGGTAGGATCATTCACACACCCGTCGACAGTTACCTCGATGACCATATCGTTAAAGTCGCGGTCGCCGCCTCCGTCCTGATCATCCCAGCAGAGCGCCCACGTTGTACTTTCAATGGTCGGCCCTTCGATGAGATAGGTAATCATGTGGTCGGCGCCATCGCTATTGAGCGAGACGTCAGAGGACCAAACAGCTGGATTGGTATCGTCGATCCAACGAAACGGGCCGCCGGTCAGATTAATGCCCGCAGCACCACCTGAGACACTGTAGCCCGAGCCGGTGACTTGAAACAGGATATTGTGGACGCCGTCGCGTTCCCATCCAAAGTAGTGGTCAAACCCAGCGTACTTCGCCTGTGCATTGATAATGACGATTCCATCTGTCCACGTCTGGTCTGTACGACCTGTCAGAGGATTGGCACCTTGAATCAACTCAAGGACGGTTCCTTCCGATACCGGGTTTCCTCCTACGAAGTCGTCAACGCGCGTAAAGGTAGTACCAGCCGGATAGATCGTGTTTAAGACATCCTGAACAGAAGGACTGCCGGGCACTACTGCAGTTGTGTCAGCGTGCGCGGGAACTGATGCAATAAATATCGAGGAAAGTGACGCGACGAGAAACGTCAAGACAAGACGCGGCGAAAAAGCACTTCGCGCGCAGTAGTTTCCCTTTGACATACTGTTCTACCCTCCGTATTGACACGCTCATCCCCGAGTTGAGAGCGCACCGGCTTACGATCTTCCTTCCATCGCTGGTAAGGCGCCAGTACATGGCAAATCGCACCTCTTTTGATCCACATCAGGGCACAATTGACATATCGATCGAATCGCCGGTCCAAAAAAGCGCATAAGGAACCAAGCAATTCGCCCGAACTGACGGAAAACTATCCTTCCAGATTACCAAAACTATCAGAACGGCGCCTCAGAATCAACGGTTTTCTGAAAAATTTGGAAGCTATAATTCAATCCGATCGCCTTTCACAAGGCAAATCGGACCTTACCCGAAGGCGGACTTGGGATGGGAATCGGAAATCCGGACAGCCTACGCCTGAAATCGCTTGTTCTTAGCAATCCTGACGCCATCAAGGGCGTTTCTAGTGTCCACGATAAGCTTGGCGTGTTTGGCAATAAGAGGGTAATCATAGGACGAGTGGTTCGTCGCAATCAGAACGCAGTCATACCCCGACAGCATTTTTGGTGTGATTTTCTTGCTGACCATTCTAAGGTCGTGGTCTCGCTGAATTGGGGTACGAGGGACATGTGGGTCGTTGTAGTCAACCTTCGCCCCCTGGCTCTTGAGCGTCTCGATAAGCTGGATTGAAGGCGATTCGCGGATATCATCTACGTCTTTTTTGTAAGCCAAACCAAGAACAAGGATTTTAGCCCCATTAACGGCCTTTTTCTTTGTATTCAGGGCTTCCGCGACTCTTGCGACAACATAATCCGGCATGGCCGTGTTGATCTCGCCCGCCAGTTCAATGAAGCGCGTGCTCATATCGTATTGGCGGGCCTTCCAAGTCAAGTAAAAGGGGTCAATGGGTATGCAATGACCACCCAAACCAGGACCCGGATAGAACGCCTGGAACCCAAACGGCTTCGTAGCCGCGGCTCGAATGACCTCCCACACATCGATGTCCATACGGTCAAAGAGCATCTTCAGCTCGTTGACCATCGCGATGTTAATAGACCGATAAACGTTTTCGAGAATCTTCGCGGCTTCGGCCACTTCGCAGGTCGAAACAGAAACAACCTCATCGACTGCAGCAGCGTAGAGGCCAGCCGCAATCTTCAAGCTCGATGGGCCAAGGCCTCCTACTACCTTTGGAATGGTCTCCGTCGAGTGGTCCTTCCTGCCCGGGTCGTCCCGCTCCGGCGAAAAAGCGAGAAAAAAGTCTTTTTCCGCCGTCAGACCGCTCGATTCCAAAATAGGCCGAACTAGATCGCGCGTCGTGCCGGGGTAGGTCGTACTCTCCAACACGACAACCTGGCCACGTCGTAGGTTCTCCGCAATAAGATGGGCCGTATTCTCGACGTATGACATATCCGGGTCGCGCATAGCCGTGAGCGGCGTCGGCACGCAGATGAGAATGGCGTCACAGTCTCGAAGGCGTTTTGGGTTGGTCGTTGCCGTAAATTTCTTCTCCGCAACGACGCGTTTTATCAGCGACGACGGGATGTGCTTGATATAGCTTTTCCCGGCATTGATTTTCTCAACTTTGCTTTCATCCGTATCAAAGCCAACGCAGGAGAACCCGGCAGCGCAAAACGTACGCATCAGGGGCAGTCCGACATAGCCCAAGCCGATGATCCCCACGCGGGCCGTTCGTTCTTCAATAGCTTTTTTCCAGGTAGGGACTGTCAGCAAAGGCGACCCCTGTTTGCGCTTCGAACCCATCAATTGACTCCGGACCTTCTTCAGCACAGCTCCTGCTTTCGTCATATCGTTCAAAACCTCGTCGAGCTTATCAGCACGCACCGCACTACGCCATGCCTCATCGCGTGGCTCATTAGATGAGGAGGAGCCATCTCCAGCCTCCCTTACGCTTCCGCCAGACAGAGGGTTCAGAGAGCCATTGCGAAGGGGCAGCCAACAATCCGCCTGCATGACCCAACTGAATCCGATAATCCTTTCTGCCGAAGTCATATCGGTGAGTAGCAGAGACTACTATAATCCAGCGACACTATAGCAGCGAACGGTCAAATGTAGCGGTAGATCGGTCGGTTGCGAGAGTCAAAAGTGCATCCGAACGCTACAGTAGAATAGAGCTTGCTCTAGCCAAGGAAATCACACTCTTTACGAAAGTACCGGCCAATATGCCCCAACCCATCCCGCTCGCTCGACCCAATATTACCCAAACAGAGATCGACGCCGCAGTAGCGGTTCTCCGAACGCCCCAACTTAGCCTGGGGCCTAAGGTGGAAGAATTTGAGCAGGAATTTGCGAGTTATTGCGGAACTCGGTTCGGCGTCGCTTGTTCGAGCGGTACGGCCGGTCTCCATTTGATCGTCAAGGGGCTTGGTATTCAGCCCGGCGATGAAGTCATCACGACACCCTATTCGTTCATCGCGTCCGCCAATTGTTCTGTGATGGAAGGAGCGAAGCCCGTCTTCGTGGATATCGACAAACACACATGGAATATCGATCCGTCACGAATCCCAGATGCCATCACACCCAAGACGAAGGCTATTCTTCCCGTCGACGTGTTCGGCCAAATCGCAGATATGGATGCCATTTCGACGATCGCAAATGAGCGAGACCTGCGCATCATCGAAGATTCCTGCGAAGCACTCGGAAGTCGATTCAACGGACAGATGGCTGGCTCGTTCGGCGATGCCGGCGTTTTCGGGTTTTATCCAAACAAGCAAATCACCACCGGCGAAGGAGGCATGATCGTAACAGATGACGAAAATCTGGCACAACTTTGCCGTTCTTTTCGCAACCAAGGCCGAGACACGCAGGGAGGCTGGCTCGCCCATCCGCGAATGGGATACAACTACCGTTTGAATGACATTCTTTGTGCGATCGGGATAGCACAACTCAGCCGGATAGATGAAATCATCGCCGAGCGTTCAAGGGTCCAACATCTCTACCGCGAACGGCTTGTAGGCGACGACCGCCTGCAACTTCAGCGCGTTCTGCCCGGCATCGAGATGAGCTGGTTCGTGTTCGTGGTGCGATTGGACGATCGATACAGCCAGGAGGACCGGGACCGGATACTACGCGAGCTTTCCGACCGAGGGATTGGCTGTAGTAACTATTTCGCGCCGATTCATCTACAACCATTCTATCGCGAGGAATTTGGCTACAATGATGGTGATTTTCCTGTTTGCGAGTCGCTCGCGTCGCGGTCGCTCGCCCTACCCTTCCACCACGAATTGACCGAAAATGACATCGATCGGGTTTGCGCTGAACTTGGCAAACTGCTATGATAGAGGAGGCATAAGGCCATGGTCGAGCTACGCCGTAATGCCACAGCTAAGATGGACATAGGGATGATAATAAAGAGGTGAGTAACATTCGCCCCATGCCGAAGGCAAGAAACTGCGACGGACGCAAAAGGAATAGCTTGATGAACGACCTGCCCCTGAAGAAACAATTGCTCGCAAATCTTCTACTCGTTTGTGTCGCGACAGTGTCTTCGTCGAACGGACAACAGGTCGCTTCCATCCCGGAGATCGAACCCGCAACGGTAACCGATGATGAATTCCACCTAGCCATGGATGAGGAAACGGCAAGTGAAGTCGAGGAACTGATCCGCAAGCTCGGCTCCAACACGCCTGCAGACCGAGATCATGCAACCAAGCGTTTTCTCAACATCGGCGCCCAAGCATTTTCAAAACTTCGTGAATGCTATAACTCAACCGACGATTTCGAGGTGCGGCTGCGCATCGAACAGATCGTCCATGAAGCATACGAAAATCACCATGTGTTCAGGAGGATGGGGTACATGGGTATTCGAGGAGGCGCAACGCCGCTCACAAACTCGGACGATGAACGAATCGGAAAGAACAACATCGGAATCCTGGTCAATCTGGTAAACAAGAATACCGGTGCTGAACGTGGTGGCCTCAAAAAAGGAGACATCATAGCGGCACTAAACGGCGAACGTCTTCGCAAGTTGGGGGTACGGGATTTTTACGCTTTTGCTCGAAAAATTCAACAATACGGGCCTGGCAGTGCTGTCAGAATGGACATTCTACGCGACGACACACACATAGAGTTACAAATCGTTCTTACGCAACCACCAAAAAATATGATCAACGAAATCGCTAACGCAGGTCCTAAGCTGGCGGAGGCGCGTGGTCGGTTTGCCATCTGGTGGAGCCGGTTCTTCGTGAATAACAGCGACTCGACACCGTCAGTCGCCACAGTTGAATAGTGATTGCGATTGTCAACGCCAGCGAACATCCGCGACAACCATCTGATGATCCGATACCAGATCCGGCGCAACTTTATAGCCAACAAATTCAAGCTCCGGCGACAGTAGAATCCAATCGATACGTTTGGTGAGGTTTGTTGAGCGAAACGTCTTGCCATCCACATCCGATGGCTTAAATGCGTGCAGGTTTAGCGCGTCTGCAATGAGGCGAACTGCATCTTTCTTGTTCCGCCATTGGCTGTTGAAGTCGCCCATCAGAATAAGCGGGCGCGTTCTCACTCCGTCAGAATCTAACTCCTTCCTCTCTTTACTGTCTCCATCGGGCACACCTTGTCGCTCGCGCATCGATTCAAGCACTTCGACCATCTGACCAACTTGCTGGCGTCGAAGCGTGACGGATTCCGAATCCAGATGAACAGACGCAACGATGACACTTCGTCCGTCGAAGTCGACTTGAGCCGTGACGAAACCTTTTGTATGCCAGGTACCGATCGAAAACGGGATTGATTGCGTGTTCTTCATCGGGCAATGCGAGAGGATAGCGGTGCCATATTGCACCTGCACGCCGAACAGTTTCCCGCTCAGATGGATGCCGTGATGCACCGCGTCAAACGCGCCCTTCGTTGCCAGATAGTCAACATGATTGAACGACCCGCTCCAGACGGAAGGCGCATCCGCTTCCTGCAATGCGATGATGGCGGGAGATTCGCGCTGTATAAGTTGCACGATTTTGTCGAGGTTTCTTTCAATCGTTTCCTTTTGAATACCAAACTGACTTGCCGCAAGCCCTCTACCATGGGCAATGTTGAGCGTCGCAACCCGTAAGGTTTTGGCATTATCCGAGGCAAAGACACAACCTCCCCATGGCAAGATGGTAAAGAAAACCGCGAAGCCTACAATCGTCGGACGATTCGACATACATACGGCAATCGACTTGGCGAAACGCCAAGAAAAGAAACGCGCGACGGCATTGGCGCCGTAGTGTAGACGATTAACTATAGAGCGTTTTCTCAACCGTCATCTCCAAGCCAAGGCATAAGGCTTCGCACTGTTCGCCCGGTGCGTTCGTATAGCGTATCCACATCGGCGTCATGCAATGCTCGAAATCGCTTGCCCCCCGAGCGATGTTCCTCGATCCACTCTTTGGCAAAATCGCCGGATCGCACTTCTTCGAGAATGCGCTTCATCTCATCGCGCGTTTGCTCGGTTACGACTCTTGGCCCACGAGTGAGGTCGCCAAATTCAGCCGTATTGGAAATACGGTCGCGCATCTTGCTCAAGCCCCGCTCGTAGAGTAAGTCAACAACCTGCTTCAGCTCATGGACGCATTCGAGATAGGCGAACTCCGGCTCGTATCCCGCTTCCACAAGCGTGTCGAAAGCCGCTTTCGTGAGCGCACTGACACCCCCACAAAGTACGACTTGTTCGCCGAAGAGGTCCGTTTCTGTTTCACAGGCGAAAGAGGTTTCTACGATCCCGGCTCGGGCAGCGCCGATTCCCGCGGCCCATGCAAGTGCCGTTTCCTTAGCATGTCCGGTTGCATCCTGGTGTACTGCGAGTAACGCAGGAAGCCCCTTGCCTTCCAGATAGATGGATCGCACAAGTTTCCCAGGTCCTTTTGGCGCCACCATAATGACATCCACGCCTTTCGGCGGATCAATGAATCCGTATCGAATGTTAAACCCGTGAACAAAACCCAGGGATTGACCCGCGCGCAATTCCGATGCCATTTCCGATTCGTAGATTTGCGAAGCAGACTCATCAGGAAGCGCAAGGATCAACACGTCGGCGATTTGTACCGCCTGATCCACTGACTTCGGTTCGAAGCCATCGGCCCGCGCGCAATCCGCACTTTTGCCCGGCCTTTGCCCGACCACGACACAGACCCCGGAGTCGCGCAGATTAAGCGCGTGCGCTCTACCCTGGTTGCCATATCCTATGACAGCGACCTCTTTCCCAAGAAGTGCGTCGACTTTTGCATCCTTATCTCGATAAACGGTTATAGCCATGAAGTCGCCTCGCTCGCAAACGGTTTTTGATTGTTGGAATCGCCCAGTTCTATTCGCTCGACCAAGCAGCTGAACAAGCTGCGTTGCAATAAACCCATCGTCGAGCATAATACCCGCTCTGCGCCGTTGCCAAAACTATCTGAGTCATTGCGATGAAATCGGAAAGCAAAGAATTCCACGATCGGCTGCTCATTGCCCTTGAGAGCGACGATGAAGGTACGCTCTCCGAGACGCTTTCGGACGCCCGCACAGCCGACATCGCCGAATCGTTCGAGCTGTTGCGCGACGAACATCGGTCTCTCATTCTCTTCGCCCTCCCCCCCAATGTTGCAGCGGAAGTTGTCATTTTGCTCGATGAGGCCGTGCGTGGTGAAGTTGTCGAGGAATTGGACACCCAATCGCTTACTGAAATTGTAGCTGAGTTGGAACCAGACGACGCGGCCGACATGCTCGGCGAGATGGAGGAGGCGGAGGCGGGCGAGATCCTCGAGCACCTGGTCGACGAGAAAGCAGACAAGATCGAGGGGTTGCTGGAGTACGACGAAGAAACAGCGGGCGGAATCATGACACCCAACGTGGTCGCGGTGCCCGCCGACGCAACTGTTGCGGACGCTGTCGAACTGGTACGCGAAGCCTCCCCGGATGATGATCTGCATGAAGTTTTTATCGTTGCAACCAACGGCAAGCTGCTCGGCACGGTAGCGCTTCGACAGCTTGTGACCAGCGCTCGTCACACAAAAGTCATCGACATGTGCGACGAAGACATCGTTGCCGTTCATGTTATAGATGACCAGGAAGCCGTTGTGCAGGCTATTCGCAAGTACGATGCCATGGAAGCGGCGGTCGTTGATGATGAGGGGCGACTCGTCGGAAGAATCACGCACGACGATTTGCTCGACGTTGCGGAAGAAGAGGCGGAAGAAGACCTACTTCGCATGGCTGGAACGGATGCGGCTGAGTTTGAAACGAAGTCGGTCTTCCAGGCGGCTCGCATTCGTTTGACCTGGCTGCTGCCCTGCATGTTAGGCATGTTCGTCACCGCGTCTGTATTGCTGATCGGCAGACGTCAATTTGATGAAACCTTTGCCGTCGCACTGTTTGCATTTGCGCCGATGATCGGTGCGATGGGTGGCAACAGCGGTATACAGATTTCCACGGTCATCATTCGGGGCTTTGCGACGGGCGAACTCGGAGCGACCAAACTTCTTAGAGCCATGCTGCGCGAAGGTCGCATTGCACTCGCACTCGCGCCGGTCTGTTCCGCACTCGCCTGGCTCCTTGCGACCCTAAGCCAGCCTTTGCTCACGGCTCTCGGCGTGATCGACACTCAATCATCCCATCCGGAACAACTCGCGCTAGCGGTGGGTGTTGCGATGTTTATTGCCATTTTGTTGGCTGCTGTAATTGGAATCAGCCTGCCGTTCCTCTTTAGGCGAATTGGCGTCGATCCCGCGATCGCCTCCGGTCCACTCATCACAACCCTTAATGATGTCGTGTCCGTGTCAGTTTATATATTCGTCGCCTTCGCCATCCAACAAACGCTGTCAAATTAAGACGGAATTGCGGAATCGCCATGCAGCTGACGCGGTAGCGTCGCCAAAGGCATCCTCGTTATTTGCGCTGAATGAAAAGTTATTGACTGTCGCCAAGTGAGCGAGGCCAATAGTCATCCGGGGGCGGCGCGTCCATGTCGCCATTGGGTCTGATGTGGTTGTAGAGCGTATCTTTCTGCTTATCGTATGCGATTCGACCGTTCACAACGGCCCATCGCGTGTGGGTCATATAGTGCAGAATCGGGCCATCCGTAATCGCAAAATCGGCATCTTTGCCAACCTCGATTGATCCCACACGATGGTCGATTCCCAACAATCGAGCCGCGTCGATCGTAATCGATCGCAGAGCGGCATCATCAGATAAACCGCCACGAACGGCAAACGCTGCTTCCATGTTCAAATGAAGCAAGTCCCGTCCAGCAAGCCCCCAAAGCGTAATCGAAGTGTTGGCTGGGATAATAGCAATCGGCACGCCGTGGTCGTGCATGATCCTGGCATTCTCGATGGTCGAGCCATTCGGCCGATTGAGCCGATCGTCGCTGCGCACTCTCCGACGTGGAGAAACTATGGCAGAGACTCCCGCGCGAGCCATCTGCGGTGCAACCGTCCACCCCTCGACCGCTCCGCGCACAATCAAATCAAAGCCGTATCGCGTCGCCAACTCGCACACAGCCAGAATCTCCGAAGCCGAGTTCGCCGCGATTGATGCCGTGACTTCGCGCCGCAGTAGTTTTAGGAGTTTCTTGTACTCGCCGTCCAGCCATTCCTTGTCAGGCTCTTCAGCATCGGGGTCCAGCTTTTTCTCTTCGTCGTAAGATTCAAGTTCGCGAATGTATTGGCGCACTTTTTCAAACTTCTGGCGGAGTTCATATCGCTCCTTGGGCGAGGCCGCGTCATAGCTCAGCTTGTGGAACAGATCCCGCTTGACCACGAGGTCATCCACCGAACCGAATGTGAGTTTCCCAGCCGAGTTTCCGGAAGCGACGGTCGTAATCCCGCCTGCCAGCGCTATAGCCATTTGAAGTGAATAAACATTTGTAGAATCACCCGGCGAACTGCCGCTCAAAAGGCCTCCTGAATCGACTGCAACGAGTCCCGGATAAACGTGGTTTCCGGATGCGTCTAGCGTTTCAGCACCTTCCGGCAATGCAACCTTCTCAGCAATCTCAACAATTTTTCCGTTCTTCGTGAGAATCGTGACACCATGATGAACCGAGCCGGTCACGGTGTGAACGGTCCCGCCAATCACAGCCAAATATCGATCTTCTTCCTTTTCTTTCTTTTTCTTTTCGTCCTCGTCCTTTTTCTTCTCCGACGACTCTTTGTCCGATTTCGCTACGGGCGAAGGTTTCTTCTCGTCTGCATCGAGACCGCGTGACGGCCCTGATCCCGCAACCGAATTAACCGAGCCGAGAAAAACCAAGCATATGCAGGCAATGCCAATAGAGCGACGCAAGTAATATCCCGCGAAAGGGCACCGGAAAAAGCGGGACGGACGAAGCCTTTCGCGCTCGTTGCTAGCTACACATTGAAAAGGTTCGATCCGCGTCATTTTTCGTCTGCTTTCCACACGATTTCACCAAGGATCATTACCCGGGACACTTTCGCCAATGGATCCAGAGGATCGCCATCAAGAAAGACAAGGTCCGCATCCTTATCTTTCTCAATACTTCCCAATCGAGCGCCCAACCCAATCGCTTCCGCTGCATTGAGCGTGATCGCCTTAATGGCTTCATCACGCACAAGCCCAGCCCGGACCAAGCTCATCAGTTGTTCGCGGAATCCAATCAAATCGCTGCGACGATCCGAATTCGGAGTGACAACAATTCGACATCCGGCATCCACCAACGCAGCTGGCAAATTGTACCGATTCGTCGATTGAGGCAGGTAGTTGAGCGTCGGAGCGACAACGACCATCGACTCGCGCGTTCCCAACTTCTCTACGACATAATTAAAATCAGTGCGCGTTCGTCGGTTATTGAGTTTGAGAACGTGCTGGATTTCCTCGTAAGGCTTCAAGACGTCGTCGAGATGCAACAGATCCGCAGCGGAGCCGAGAGACACCATCATTCGAGCGCCTTCCTTTTTCTGAATCAGATCGACCAATGGCTGATACTTCGGCTCGATCTTCGGAGGCTTAAACTCGTCAGACTCTTCTTCGCTCTTCTTGTCGCCATTCTTTGCCGGCTCGGATTCCTCCTCACCGTCTTCATCATCAGATTTCGGATTCACCTGTTTAGACGAAGAACGACGGGTATCAGCGTCATTTTCGTCGCCATCTTCTTCCGACTCGACTTCGTCCTCCGCATCATCCTCTGTATTTTTCTCTTTCTCTTTTTGCTTTTCTTCCCACTCTTCGCGGGCTTTTTCTACTTTGTCGATTTCTTCCTTTGCTTTCTTAAGCGCATCGCGCAACATTTTTTTGCCAACGCCTCGCCATTTCGGTGCAACTTGAAGATAGGTAAATTCGTCAAAAACTCGGCTATCTTCGGTACCCGCAGTTCTAAACGTCGTCGCCACACCTGGGATGCCTGCACCAGCTGGCACATAGCAGACCGTCGTAAACCCCGCCTCCAGCAGGTTGGCAAAGTCGATCAACTCAGGGTAAACATCGGATGCCGCATTCATGTCGCCATGGATGCCGGTCCTCTTGTAGTGTGAAAGCCCATATCTCGATTGCGGATGAATCAGGCCCGGCATGACCGTTTCCTTCGGCGCGCGAATGATCTTAGCAGACGCCGGATATTCCAGATCACCCCCTACGAGCGAAACCTTGCCATTCTCGATAACTATCGTACCAGGAGAAAATTCCTCTCCTGATACGGTAATCACACGCCCTGCCTTGATAACGACATATTCATCTTCACCATCAGCGGCGAGAACTGTCGTTCCAGTGACGCTCAACGACACCAAACATATCGCAACGGCTATGCGCCTCACGACGGATCGCCCAAGCCCTATTCTTCTCGACTTGTTCTTTTGGAAAATGCTCATCGTTCTTAAAACCTAAAACACTCGCTTGGCTTTCGCGTCGTAAGCGATCTTGCCATTGATTACCGTCAGTTCGCAGGATGACCTTGGGTCGATCGGGTCGCCAGTCCAGACGCCAAAATCGGCGTCCTTTCCCGGCTCAATAGAACCGGTTCGATCATCTACGACCAGCGCTTCCGCAGGAATACGCGTCACACCACGAAGCGCGGGGTAAGGAAGCCAACCATACCAGCAAGCCATCGCCGCCTGGTAAGGCAACTCTTCCTGCGGAACAACCGGCGCGTCCGTATTGATTCCAAGCTTGCGCACGCCGCCCTGCCACCATCGCGCGGCGTTACCGTGCATCTTTCGCGACGTGTAATCAAACCAGTATTGGCGGGGGCCATTTATCGTATAGGCTTCGGTCTTGAGAACTTGCGGCGCCACCTTAAACCCATCAAAAGTCGAGTGGTCCAACACCGTGCGAATCTTGAGCTTTCGTGCCAGCATATCGACAGTCGTCATCACGACCTGATAAATTTGCGTATGTACTGACGCCGGATACATACGCCCAAAGAGACCGCGGAAATCATGGAAGATGGGATCATATGTTGGTGCTTTTGGGGCTTCGCCTTTTTCATAGGCAGTCCACGATTCGTGGTAGTTTTTCGCTTTCATAAGCGTCTGGCGCGTGTTGTAATTCATATAGCTCCGCCCCACGCCAAACCAATACCATTCCGGATTCCCCGCCTGCGCTATCTTGAGCGAGCCGGGCGATCGAACCACCATTTCGTCGACGGTTTTGCCTGCCAGCTTAGTGATCGTACCGAACCCACTCATATTTGTACCGCTGCCCGGGATAAGGAGCACCGTTGTGACACCACCCGCACGAGCCTCTTCCAGCCATTTGGTTCCCGGAACGATCGTATCGAGCGTACGAAGTCCAGGATTTGTCAGATACACCATGTCATTGAGATCGACGAGCGAACCGGCGGTGTGGTTATGACAATCGATAATGCCAGGTACAAGCCACTTGTCTTCCGCGTGGATGACACGGTAACCATCAGGAATTTCGAACTCGCGGCGCTTCCCGACCCGCTCGATCTTCCCATCGCGAACCAATACGACCGCGTTGTTGATTATCGTGTCGTCGGCATCCATCGTGATGACCTTGCCAGCGAGGATGGCGAACTGCCCCGCTTTCGTAGGTTCAGCCATTGCGGCGCTTCCACGCCATGTCAGTGCGACGACAAAAGCAAGCAGAAGAAAACCTCTCGCATTTCTTCGCGAAATACCGGAATGCGAAGGGTAAGGGTAACTCATCGCACATCCTCCCCATTTACGATGACCCGTTGGACTCGGCTGTTAGCCTTGAACGGATGTCCGCTGAAAATCACAATGTCGCCATCTCGTCCCACGTTGAGGGATCCGATTCGATCATCCAACTTGAACATACGGCTCGCCCATGTTGTAAACGCAGCCAGCGCGGAATCAGCTGACAAGCCTCTTTCAACCGCATACAAGGCACGCAGGGGCAAACCCCGTGCCTCGTCGTCGGCATCGCTCTGAAAAGCAATGGCAATGCCCTGGCGAGCAAGATCATCCGCCTGGTGATACCATCGATTTTTTCTAAGTCGCACAACTTCTTTCGGCACGATGACGCCGACCGATCTTTCCTTTAGCTTGTCGATATGTGATGACGAATCGTCTCCACCTCGCAAGACAAGCTCCACGTCATACTCTTCGACGATTTCCAATACAGCTGCAATCTGCGGAGCCGAAGCCACGCCAACGATCATTGGAATGGTTTTTAGCAGGACGGCGCGCATCGGCTCCAGCGCCTCCTCTACCTTAGGAGGTAAGGGGCGACCATCTTTACCACGATTTTTTCGCTTAACCACCTTAAACTCAACCGCAGCTTTGTCCGTGCGCTTGGCATCCAAATCGATTTCAATATCTTCGATCGAAATGACGCCGACCAAATGATCCTCTTCTACAAGATCGGCTTCGATCGCTGGATAACCAAAAGGCGTATCGACTTCAAACTCCCCGGAAAAATGCTCACCGTCGAAAGTTCCCGTAACTTTTGCTTCTTCCGGAACACCGGGTATAGCGATGCGACCTTCGACATCGGATCCTTCGAGTTTCAAACGAAGTGTCGCGGTTTGCGGTTCGGGGATCGGCCCTCCGGAAATCGTAACAGCCCAGGTACCTGTGATTGGATCACTTTCGGCCTCGACTTCCTCGCCGTTCGACTCTTCTGCCTTTCCGTTGACAGCTTCGCCTTTTTCTTTTTTCTCTTTCCACTCGGCCAGCTCCTTCTCGTACTTCTGCCATTTTTCGAGATATTTCTTCCCAGCCTTAAGCCGTTTGGTCAGCTTTTCTTTCACCTTGATTGGATCGGCATCTCCAAGCTGGAAAACAACGCCAGCCGTATCTCGAACGACGCGATCCTCGCGATCCGCGCCTGCGGTTTTTACGGCTGTCACTTGAGAGCCAAGCCCGGACGCAGAATAAGGTGACAAGATGATCGATGTGATGCCTGCTCGCGCAACGCGATGCTCGATCACATCCGGCACGCCAATGATGCGAGCCAGCGTCAGCTCCGGCGCTGTCGCCTTAACATCACCATCGAGCCCCAAATGCCCAAAGGCATCAATCAAGCCGGGGCTGACGAAACTGTTTGGTCCAGCGTCAATGACTCTCGCAAATGGAGGGTGGGGCACAGTGTGTCCGACCGCACTGATTTTTCCATCTTCGATCAGCACAGCACCGTCGCGGAATTGTTTTTGGTCATCAACCCAAATCGTCCCACCACGAACAACCAACGCACCATTTTTGGGAGCCTGAAACGCCACTTCGCCACCGATGAACACCTGAAGAACATGGCTCGATACGTCGAGCGGTCCACCGGAAAGAACCACGAAATCCGCGTCGAAGCCGGGTGCCAAACTTCCGACTCGACCCGCTACGCCCAGAATCTCAGCAGGCGTTCGCGTGATCGATTCCATCACTTGTTGTTCACTTAGATTGGTGCGAACCGCCGTAGCCGCCGACAGACGAAGATCGGCAATCGACTGGCCCTCACCTACTGCGAGAGCGAGTTTCACACCATCGAGCTTGTTGAGTGCCGCTATATCGACATCAAGTGCATCAGGGTCGTAACCGACATAATCAGGCTGGTTTCTCAGCCCCCCCTGCAAACGATACACCAACGGAATTTTCGACGCGCGTAACTCGTCCGCTACAATGTCAGCCTCTGCTCCACCAACGACATACGCTGGCCGATCGTGTTTGCTAAGAAAACGGATCGCTCCACGAAGATCGGCGGCGCGTTGCGCGGACATGCGTAATGTACGCTTTTCACCCCAAGCCAGGGCAAAAGCTCGCGCATGGACAAATGGCTTTTCGCTCGTTTGGCCTTTGATCGCCTCTATCAGCACTTCTTCCAATGCCAAAAACTGACCAAGTCGGGAATTCGGCCTTTGGCGAACAGCTGGCGGGATCGCAACATCTGAAGAAGATGGAACATTGTAATTCACGTCGCGAGGCGGTTGAAATGCTTTTTCACCAAGATGGATCGTTAAATCAGATTGTTCCGAGAGCACGCGATCACCTCTCGGCCCGCCAAGCTTTACCACGGCGCCCTGCCCGGTCAGCAGCCGGTGTTCGCCGGGGCTAAGATGAACAGTGGTCACACCGCCTGCCAGGTTTGCGGCATAATTCGCGTAGCTGTCAAATGCATCGATCGCACGATAACCCGCAGCGACTGACTCATCACCCGTGTGGTCTTGTACCATTCGACCGGCGACCGCAACCAGCCCCGGAATAATCGTGGCATCTCGAAATTCGATCATCGGCAGATCAGATGGCGGAACCACGTCACTGCCAATGGCTTCGACCTTGCCATCCCTCACGACGATCACGCACGACTCGATCCGCCAGGGCAGTCCCTTCGACACAGGCAGCACGACTTTCGCGCGCAATGCGAATGAGCGCTCGCCCGAATCAACACCCGCGCGGGCAGTGTTCCACGGCACGCCCAGTACAAGAGCTGCAGCAAGCAGAATCAACCCACACTGTTTTGTCTTATATGTCGCACTCATTCGCAATCAGTCCGAAGGTTGATCCTCGGTTGTAATGGTTGACTTTGAATCATCTGATTTCTTATCGGTGCCATCTTCCTGCTTATTACCGACAGCCTTTGCAGGCTCTTCACTCTCGCTCTTTTCGGTTTCTTCGTTTTCGTCGCCACCTTTGTCGCTCTTAGACAATCGATTGCGCTCCTGCCCGAGTAGTTCCTTCAGACGTGCGTCTTCCTCACGATCGTACGCTTTGATTCCGTCGATGTAGACCTTTTCAACCCATGTGTTGAAATCAAGCGGATCGCCACTAAACACGACGATGTCGGCAACCTTTCCAACCTCCAACGAACCGATTCTTTTTTCAAGCCCTAAGGCTTTCGCGGGATTGATGGTGATTGCCCGAAGTGCCTTCTTTCGACTCACACCCGCACGAACGCAACGGGCCGCCTGGTAATTCAAATACCGCTCGGCTAGCGAACCTGAAGACATAGGCTGTAATGCAAAGCGAACTCGCGCGTCAGCGAACACTTTGGGAACAAACGTCTCGCGAATCTTTCCGGTAATGGGATCGCGCTCGCGATAAAGCAATTGCGGGTCCAACACAACCGGACGCTTCAAGCTTTTCAGCTCAGCGACAGCCTTAAAACAGTCCACGCCGAGTACAAGTGTCATGTGTTTGAGAAAACCATTTTCTTCTGCAATAGTTTTGGCACGCGAGATGTCACTCGCAGTCCCACAGTACACAAATGCGTCAAGGTCCCCCCGCGTGAGCTTGATGAGATTGCGATGTTTGTCATCATAATCCTCGGGTCGAATAAGTTTTTCCCCGCGCTCGCGCGCCTCATCCGGCCCAACATCAATCTCTTCATCTTTGTCCTCAAGAGACTTCTCATATTTTTCTTCTGCGAGATTCCCAAGATAGTCTTTTAGCTCAAGAAATGTTTCCCGAAGTTCAGCCATCTGCCGCATACGGTCCCAGCCGTGTTTCGGTGCAACGCTTAGCTTCAACGCAGTGGGCGTGTGAAAGGTCATTTCGTCCGGCGTCAGTCCGATCGGCCTAACCACCCGACTCAAACCGCCAATCACGCAGTTATTACCTACAATCACATGCACAGCCGAGAAACCGTCACGCAATGCATTTTCGAAGAATCTCCGCGACGGATCGATCGCGTCATAAACATCGAGGAATGGGCTTACGGAGAAATTTTCGTTGGCCACGTCAAGGCCGCGAGATGAATGCACATCTATCATCCCCGGAAACAAAACCTTGCCCGATACATCGATCTCCATAGCGTCGTAGGGAACACTCACCTTTTCGCCAATCGCCGTGATCACGCCATGCTCAATTAGGATGGTCCCGCTGGGGATATCGTCGCCGACAACCGGAATAATCCGCGCGCCCGTAAGGGCCAACTTCGCAGGCGGCGCTGCAACTGCCGGCATAACAATCCCGGAAAAAACCAGCCAACCTGCTATGACTATCGCCTTTGCTTTCACTGTTGCCTCCACGAATTAGGACGGCTTCCTACCGTCATCGTCATGTCATGATAAGTTTCGCGCAGCTTCATATCTTCTCTTTTCGCCGATCTACAACGATCTCTCCGCCACTCCAAACAACAATCGGCTCAGAGGTCGCCGCGAAGGGTCCGCTCTTCCATAAGACAAGATCGGCGCGTTTGCCGACCTCCAACGTCCCCACTTCATCCTCGATACCTAGAATCCTGGCGGGGGTAAGCGTCACGGCTTTCATAACGTCTGCCATCTCAACTCCATATCGCAACGCGTACATGGCTTGTCTCGCCAACCCGTCTTCCTCTCGCAGTTCCTGAGCCGTCAGCGCAACCTCGACGCCAGCCTCGACAAGAACACGCATCGTATGGAGCCTTGCCCTGCTCACTTCGCGGCTTCGAGCCCGATAGCCCGGAGCGTTCACATAGATGGGGCCATACACAACAGGTACGCTGTTTGCCTTTAGCATGTCGATGCAACGATGGGCTTCGGTGGCTTCTTCCAACACAAACGACAAACCGAACTCGCCTGCCAAACGAATCGCTGCAGCAATATCGTTTTGTTGGCGGGCTTGAATCCGCAGCGGCGTTCGGCCGTCGAGCACACCCTTCAATATGTCCATAGCGGGTTCGCTGGGGCTGTCCGCACCGTGAATTCCCATTCCCTGCGCGTGCCGGCGCGTGTCATGAAGCGATTTGCGAAATACCCACGTCACCCCCATTCGGGTCGTAGGCCTGCGAGAATGGAAATCCACGAAACTTCGGAAGGGCAACCTATTCCGATTCCCCTTCCACGAGGGATCAGTCCCCATACTAGCTTTGACGGCATCAGCCTCTCTGATTACACGGTCAGAAAAAGAACCGGCTGTTCGCAAAATGGCACCCTGCGAGCTAATCACAGCAGCAGAATCCGGTGCGGCAAAAACGGTGGTAACCCCACCCCCTACCAGCCGGCCGAAGTCCGGCGACCGAAGATTCACAGAATCCAAAACTCGTGTCTCAGGAATTACTTCCGATGATTGCTCCGATGAACTATGCCACGTTCGCGTCCCTAACGACAGATCAGGAGGCTTATTGGGAAACCCGCATTCCTTACAATGCTTGCCATCGGCGTGCATGATCGCCCGCGAACATTTGGACCCACAACAGCCCACCGCTGGCTCGTGATGGTCTGTCTTGCAGAATACCGAATGTGCCACCTCAGAAGCGGTCAGGCGATAGCCCGCAGGGTTTGCCATGTCAATAGATTCGAGAGCCGCGTTGGCGTCGATGAGTCCCGGCGTGATCGACCCATTCGGGTATTCAATAACTTTAGCGCCTTGCGGAACGTCCAGCTTATGGCCAACCGCCACAATTCGGCCGGCAGCGACCAGAACTTCGCCATTTTCGATCACACTTCCATCGCCGATGTGTATCAGGCCCGCTTTAAGGACGATCGTTTCAATGACGTCATTTGCGATAACCGAGCGTGGACCAATCACGCCGAGAATGCCCACGAATACGGCACATAATCGCTTCAAAGACCTCGTATTCATGACCATTTCTCCGAATGTGAATCGTTCACATTCCAGTCCGCACTACCGATTGCCGTCATCCCAATAAACACGTTGACCGCCTACATACACTTCGAGAACTCGTGCATCCAGCCGAAGTGGATCGTCGGAAAAAACAACCAAATCCGCATCCATCCCAGGCTTGATCGCTCCAACACGATTCGCTATCCCCGCAACCGTCGCAGCTGCACTTGTCATCGCCAGTCGAGCTTTGCCCGGCTCCATTCCATATTTCACCGCCAGCGCAGCTGTCATTCGCAAACTGTCTCGAGAGGCCGCTGGCATGTCACCGGCAAACGCAACAGGCACGCTGGCGTTTGAAAACCGACCCGCTCCGGAAAGCACGCGCGATCCCATTTCAAATGTATAAGGCCCAACGACTATTCCGTGCCCGGTTCCGGCAAGCTCCTCGCTCAGGTCTAACACGTCGCTCGTATGGATGAAGTTCACGGAACCGCCATACGCGCCGAGCGTCCGCAATGCAGCACTCACATCCATCGCCTGCTCGCACACGATCATCGCATCCAGCTTTCCATTCACGAACGCATTTAATCGAGAATGTGATATTCCTTGTTTTGCCCGACCCATCTCCCCTCGCAACATCGCAAGGGCCCCCGTTCGGGAAGTTGGTGCGCGATCAACTTCAAAGACAGACGAGCCCAGCGCAAACGCAAGAGGCCCATCGTTTCGAATGACTCGGGTGCTCGTGTCCACCCCAGCAGTTTTGACCGCTACGGCAACACCGGAAACCAGATTGTTAGCAGCGGGGGCGAGTACCGCCGTGGTAACGCCCGCCTTGAGCGCCAATCGAAAGTCGCGATGACTCCAGTCGATCACGTCAACCGCCGACGCGCCCGGGTCAATAGCCTTCGCCGATTCGATGTTGCTTCCCATAGCGCCGATCGAAGAACGTACGTCGATCAAACCGGGACAAAGAACGGCGTTTGGAAAACGCCTTACACGGCCACTTCCCGAAAGCTCCTTCGCAGGAACAATCTCCTCGATTCGTCCGTTTGATATAACCACCGCCGACGCAGGAAGCATTGAGCCATCTGGCCCGACAACTCGCCCCGCGACGATGGCATGGACGGGGTCAGCGTTCATGTCTGAGACACCGAGAACGAGCCACATACACGCAACTGCACAGGCTTGAATTTGGAGCCAATTATTTGGCATAATCGCTTCCGACCTTATTCACCATTCGCTTCAGCATCAAACACGAGTTTTCCCGCCACATATACCTTCACGATCCTTGAAGATGGCTCTGACGGATCGCCGCTCCAAACCAAAATATCCGCATTCATGCCACGTCGCAGTCGGCCCATTTGGCCGCCCACCCCCAACGCATCCGCAGTTGACACCGTGATGATTCGTAGCCAACTGTCTTCTCCGAAAACGCCCGCGGCACGCTGAGCGCTTAGCCCGACGAACCTTGCGGCTGCGGAACTCGCACCACCACTTCCAATGATCCACGACACCCCAGCTTTGGCTAAAATCGCCGGCGAATCGTGCGAATAACGCCGCGTCGCACCCGGTCGAAACAGTTCTGTTGGCGGGGCCGGTTCGAGAATGACTGCGACCTCCCGTTCAGCAAGTCGCTCAGCTACAAGATACGCATCCGCGGCACCAACCAGCGTAAAATCGAAATTGAACTCTTCCGCCAGATCGAGTGCATTGAAAATATCCTCGCTTCGATTCGCCTCAATACGAACCGGCAACTCGTGATCGATTACCCGAAGCAGGACATCGCTGCCCCGATCAGGCTCGGGCTTTTCAGGCTTTTCGAGTTCCTCCTCATCGTCGCCATCGCCACCCTCTTCGGAGTCGCCTTCAGTTGTTTCGTTACTCTCATCGTCGTCGTTTTCTTCGCCACCAAAACGACGCGCTTGCAGAGCATACTTAGGGCTGACTCGATCGCCCAGAAAAAATGCCGTCGAATCGGCACTGCGAGACGTTCCTGAGATCGTCTTGTCCTCCTTAGGCTTTGGCTTTTCTTCTTCATCCGGCGGGTCATCGTCATCCTTGGAATCGTCCGGCGAATCCTCGCTCTCGTCATTCTCCGTTTTGCCCGCTTCGCCCTCAGCGTCTTCTTCTTTTTCCTTCGCCTTCCGACGTTCCTCCAGCTTTTCCATATACTCCTTCAGGTCTTCCTCGTAATCTTCGAGAGATTCCCGATAGGCCAGGGCAGCCTTAAACTGCTTGCGAATTTTTTGAAACGTCTTGAGCCTTTGGATAGCACGATCGCGCGAACCCAGCGAAATGCACAGCGCCGCATCCTCTTTGACAACCTTTCCCACTCCGCCATTTTCGCGAGATGCCAATCGAATGACGCTTCCAACCCCCAACACGCCTGCACCGGAAGGCGGGGCCACGAAAACCGAAGTCACGCCGTTTCGGTAAGCATCCTGAAATAAATCCGCAGCATAATAATCAAAGGAATCCGAAGATTTCCCAGTCACCGTCGAACCGGACGCGCCACGCAATTGCCCCAGCGCGCTCCACGCATCGACAAAGCCAGGTGTTATGACCATCCCAGCCGCATCGATTTTACTTGCAAACATGGGCGCTTTAACGGAAGAGCCAATGGCCTGAATTCGGCCACCTTTGATAACCACACTTCCATTTTCTATTTCGGGCCCAGACATGGAGATAATGCGTGCGTTCTCAATCACCGTCGCGCGATCGAAAAGTTGGGCGCGGACCACCCCATTGTTAATGGTCGGAACCAAAGCCGCCGTGATGACAGCTAGAAAGGAGTATCTATGAATTCTGCTTCTACCGATCATTCCGCTCGCCGAGTAACAGAAATCGATGGTCCGTAAGACCGTCGAATGGACTTAGTCCCAACCAATCAAGATGGGCAATGGAAGCCAAAATCAACTGCAATGTTGCTCGCTCGTTAATTCCTCATCGACGAGAATTGGCTTAGCCATAACAACGCTAAACCGCCCTCGTCCCCAAGAATACCAACGAACAACTGAATAGCTAGTATAGTCGGTCGAGGCCCTCGTTAAAATGAAACGTTTCGATAAACCCGTCCATTTCCGAAATTTGGACAAGTCTTTACACGATTTCGTAGTGACATTGGGAGCGATACCTCAACCCCATTGCCAATACAGATATAAGCGGTCTATGCGCAGTCCAGAAGAAACGTCTTCGCTACGGTCGAAATGAAAGGGCCGGTGATCGAGCGTGACGGCGAGCACCTTGACGCACTATTTGTGTTCGATCCCCTGAATCGGCCTTCGATGTCGAAGGATTTCACTTGATGAGCTTGGAACGCACTCGACAGGTTATTCCAGCAACCCAGATCACATAGTTCGGCTGCACAATTCGTGAGGCTCAACATGAATCAAGACGTCCGTAACGCCCAATTGCCTGGAGATGATCGCATCCTTGACCTTGTGTGCGATGGCGTGGCCATCTCGAACCGGCAACAAAGGATCCACCTCTAGGTGCATGTCAACGAGGTAATGCGGCCCGGCTTTACGAATGAGCACCTTCTCAACGGCAAGGGCTCCTTCGACTGCAAGCGCTGCTTCGGCAACAACTTCAAGCAGCGACTCAGCGGGGGCGGTATCCATCAACTCATGGACGGACGCTCTTGCCAACAACAACCCGTTAGCCATGATTATGCAACAAGCCAAGAGGGCTGCCCAATCGTCAGCCGTTTCGTAACCCGGTCCTCCCACAAGAGCGATCAAGATGCCAAGGGCCGCGGCAGCCGATGTTATCGCATCACTTCGATGGTGCCACGCGTCGCAAAGAACGGCCGTACTGCGGGCCGCTCGACTCACTCTTGCTTCGTATCGATACATGCTCTCTTTAATGAATACCACGACAATTAGCACGACTAGTGTGTAAGGAGCGGGTCCGCGATGAGGCATTCGAATCTCGTCAACCGCATGCACAGCTATGGTCGTCGCAGCTGCCAACAGCATGATAGAAACGGTAAGCGCTGCGAGCGGCTCTGCCTTGCCATGCCCGTATGGGTGGTTGGAATCTGCCGGCCGGGCTGCTATGACGAGACCAGCACGGACGATCACACCACTTACCACGTCTCCGAGTGATTCCACGGCATCCGCCACGAGAGCATACGAATGTCCAACCATGCCGCAGACCAGCTTGACTACGCCAAGCGCGATGTTCAAAGCCAGACTGATCGCAGTCGCACGAAGCCCTATAGATAGGTGTTCAGATGTCGTCACAGCATTCCATTCGTCGGCATTCAACGGCACAATCCTAGAACAAGCGCGGCCCGGACGCACCCTCTTTCTGCGGAACACGCGCGCAAAAAAGCCGGGCTTCGCGATAAAACGAAACCCGGCTAATATTTGCTAGAGCAGGTAGTTTTGCTACTTTACTCGCTGCAAAGCTTTACGCCTTGCGACGACGGCGGATCAAAGCCAAACCGCCAAGACCCAAGAAGGCTATCGTCGCCGGCTCAGGAACAATTAGATTTAGGCTTCCGCCTACCACGTCACCGTTATTGGCAAAGTTCTCAGTGAACGCATCACCGGCGCCACCGAAACCCCAGCTAAAGAGCCCACCCAAGTTGGGGTTGGTATCATCAGAAGCCGTGATCGCATTCAAATTGTAGGTTCCAGGGGCGTTCGGAGCCGTTACATCAATGGTTCCCAATCTGGCATCACCGGATGCCGGCAGGTTAAGCTGAAAACCCGCAAGCTCGGAAAGTCCAGTGAACGAACCCGACGGAACCGGCAATGCGGAATCCAAGAAAAGTAAAGCATTTGACGCGAGAGTCGAAGTATCCCACTGAAAATTCGACAGTCCGATCGCACCATCGGTCGTGCTAAAGTCAAAGCGTACGTCACGAAGATTCCGAGCAACACCTGTGTCTTGAGACACCATCAGGTCAGCCGAGAACGATTGCCCAGGCATCAGATTGTTTGCATCTGCACCACCTGTTGGCACGACATTTACCGTCACTGCTGCATTGGCAATTGACGCCACAGCTAGAACGCATACTAACGATACACTATGTTTCAACATTTTCCCTCTACCTCCTCAGTATAATACACTCTGCAAATTTTAGGGAAGCTCACCCCACAACATAAGGCTAGGGTCGCCTAATCCCCCGTTTTTTTCCTGGCAAGTCACAGAGCCTGACGCCCGTGACGAACCCCTAATTCCCGCCGATCACACCCCCACACAAAATCAGGTTCAACGGGTTGCGGTCTCAGCCGCACTTGTACTTCGCTTATTAAACCGAAGTCGGCCCCAATAGTCAAGCATGTAGATATTTTTTTAGGCGAATTGGGCAAGATTAGCCAGCCCTAAGCGGCTCGGATATCGTACTCGACAAGGCTTCACAACAGGGAGATCGGATCGGAATCAGCGTTGAAGATCGCCGAATGCCGTTTTATCGGAAGTCCTTGCGCGGCAACGGGTTACGTCTCTTGCGGAAAACCGATCTTGTGGTGCGGAAGGCCAGCGACCATGATCGGACGAAGATGGGCGAAGATACAAGCGAGACAAGTCCGCTCCGAGATAATTCAACGATCAACTGGTGCTTATCCACGCCTGAATAAGCGGATGGGCCCCTGCTCTCGAGAAGTAGCCATCGCACATCGGCCTCTCCCCGCAGAACCGGGCGACCCCCATCCAACAGAACCACAAGTCGTTCACGCGTTCGTGAATCGATCCTCGAAGGCGAGGTGATTCGGAAATTGCCGGGGAGGAAATGTCCCAGTTTCAGGAAACTCTACCGGTGTCGCTCGGTTGTCGCGTATGGCTGCGCTCTGGACGAATCCGCCGGGGGGAGTAAACTGCGGTGCTTCGCCGAAACGTGCTCGTTTGGGCGTGGAAAAAGGCAACGGGATCGAATCCGGGCAGCCAACTGAGAGGCGGCCGCGGGATATCGGCCTCGTTGGGAAACAATGAATCAACCTCAATATTCAGGATAGAAACTATGAGCGTTTGCGTCTGTCAACCTGCACCGGACTTTACAGCTATGGGCGTCGTCAACAAGCAATTTGAGGAGGTCAAACTCTCCTCATATAAAGGGAAAAACGTCGTCTTGTTCTTTTGGCCTTTGGATTTCACGTTTGTATGCCCGACTGAGATCGTCGCATTCAGTGACGCTCACAGTCAATTCGCTGATCGGAACACGGCTGTTATCGGCGTGTCAACAGACAGTCATTTTACGCACCTCGCATGGCAAAACACAGCGCGAAGTGAAGGCGGCATCGGCGACATCGCCTACCCGATGGTCGCGGACCTGAATCAGAACATCTGTCGATCTTACGGCGTATTGCTCGAAGAAAAAGGAATCGCACTGCGAGGCCTGTTCTTGATTGACAAGGAAGGCATGATTCGCCACATGCTCATCAACGATCTACCACTTGGACGCAGCGTTGACGAAGCCATTCGTATGGTGGACGCGCTGAAGTTCTTTGAGGAAAACGGTGAAGTCTGTCCAGCCAATTGGCGTCCGGGCGCTGACACAATCAAGGCAGACCCCGCCAATTCAAAGACCTTCTTCAAGAAATGGGCGGATAAGTAGCACCAACTCAATAGCCACAGTTCAAACGAATACCAACGGGTATGTGCCAACCGGCGCATGCCCGTTTTTCTTGCGCGCTTGCTATCGCTGGAAATGTGTCACGAGAACTGTGGCGTCAACTCGCTCGCAATTGGCGGGTCCTGGAAATAATCACGACGGAGGTAAACATAGAACGCAAACCCCCACCAGCAAAGAAGGGAAGCCACGCTCGCGATGACAAGCCCTTGATCGAACATGCTTGTATCAATAAGTGACTTCACCTCTTGCGACACCCCGCTGGCAGACAGGTAAGCCTCTCGGGTGTCATCGCTAAGCAGGAACAACAACCGATCCACGCTGTAAATAGCAGTGCCTGCCAGGAATAGCTGATACCCCCACGATCGCCCCAAGATCAAAGCCCCCCCCATACCCAGGAAAAGAGCCGTGAAGAACAAATTGTAGCATAGTGCTACCCCCCCGCTCCGCATCGCCCCGAAAAGAGGCACGTCTGACGTAAGCGAAGCGAGCGAAATAAGGCCTGACAGCAGGAAAAACGCGCCCGAACTCTTCATGGTCAAACTGCCCCGTCGCCGTGGGGGCAAAGGAGCTTGCGCGCTGGCCGAAATCCATTCGCCGGTCGCCAATCTTGTCGCCCCGCAAAAACGACACAGCACAGCCTCATCCCGGATCTCCTCCGCACAGAACAGGCAATTCACGATGGGCTCCCTCCGATGTTCGTCATGATAGAAACCAGCAGCGAGCATGTGCTTGCCGGGCGGACGGCCCGCTTGCTCTCGCAGAGCAAGGGCGATTCAACAGTAGAATTCGCGATCATTATTCTTCTCGTGAGCATGCGCGATTCGTGCTGCCAGTTACGATCGTTCGAAGCCACAATAGTAAAGTGCCAATATGGCGTCTCCTTAAGTGAAATTGCCACTTATGAAGTCGAGATTCTGAAGGGCCTAAATCCAACAGCTCATCTTACATTGTTGCACTGAAAGGTCTTCGGCGAACTTCGGACTTGTGGTGAGTGACGAGACGGTTTCGCAAGCACGAAGGCCTTTCACACTCCCGATCAGAAGGATTTATCGGAACGAGAATTCGTTCAACGGGCTTCCTCTTGAAGAAAATCAGTAATTGCCCCGCTGCACGTCCACGGCTTTGCACACATCATTAGATGACCGGGACGTTCACAAGCGCGGATCGCGAATGGTCGAGTCGTAGAACTAGCCGAAAGGGTATGAATTAATTGGGATCCGATCTTGCCAGCCGTTTCGTTGATGTATACATTTTGAGTATCCCGCAAAGCCGAACGACACATCAACTTTGCCGCTGCATTGCACACTAGGAATCCCGTTGCCAACAGAAATCGAACGATGTTGTTGATCTTTCGCACAACCTGACTAGAGTCGAGACGTAACGATGGGAGTGTCCGGACGCCTGGTGGGTCCCGCGGTCTTCAAAGCCGTTGAGGCGTTGTTTACGCAGCGCTTGGTGGGTTCGATTCCCATCCACTCCCGTTGATATTCAATCGGTTTCTTAAAGAGCGATACAACTGGGGATATGGTGAGCTGCCGCCAGCCCGTGTTGTTCGAGAAAGGACCGAAGGTTTAGCAGTTGGAGGCTTTGGGCGGCTTTCTGGCCAAAGCATAGCTCAAGTCCCTGAAATCCTTCATGCCCTCGAATTCAACACGCAATGGATATCTGGTGTGCCGCTCCGAGAGATGCCAAACGTAGATGAATCCACCAAGACTCATGAGTGCGAGCGGCAGGAAAAGCACACTTGAACCAATGGCGGCAACACCCAACGGGATAGTGGCAAGCAACAGAACCACTGCAAGAGCTATATGTACGCCATCACTCCGATACTGCAGACCGATTCGTTTAATCAACTCGGGGGCAGTACGAATCAAAGTAAGGTAGATCTTCGGCAAACCAGTTTCGGTGAAATCGGCAAGCGGACTGCTCGGCATTAGGTTCGACGTGTCGGCACCTGTATCACCCAACATCTTTTTCAGCGTTAGAAATGCGCTGGCAGGCCGACATTGACGACCGAGGATGCTTAGTTGCGGAATACGAACGACCGTGGATCGCTCGGCTACAAACTCGCAGATGTCTCTAACGGTTTTCTTGCGAGGAGGTGTCAAGATGGTTTTCCATTCCCTTATGGAAACGTCCATTTCGAAGAGTCCGTTGAGACGATTCGCATTGCTGACCCATATACGAGATAGGTCATCGCCAAGCCAAAACCAATCGTGCACGCTGGTATCGAAACCAACTTCAACTACTTCCGCCTCACCGATTTCGACCAAATGAGCATGATCGAGCTTAAGAATCTCAAGGATTTCCTCGATTCTTGGATGGTATTTCTCAATCGAAGCTTTCATGGCAGTGAATTCTACCCGACGACTGTTTTCGGCACCAGCACGCCAAATACGCTGCCGATTATGCAATGCGTAAGGTGCATTGATGAACGTCAATACCTTGCATCAAGGGGTACCGGTATATTCGTAACCTGATTTGAAAACTACGCCCGAATAAGGCGCTGACTTCGATCCTATACTTCCTTGAGAATACTCGGAATCACTTTCAAGACATGTTGCAGCTGAAGTTTTTACTGCTGGATAGATTAAGGTATTGACGGTGATCCGGGGTGCGGAGGTCGATTGATATACCAGGGAACATTGTGACCGATACGATGTCCATCCTCGGTGTCTGCAATGCTATCTGGTTGGGTTCAATTCCCATCCACTCCCGCATTGGCGTCTACCACAGAACAAATGCATAACTTGAGTGCTGGGACAGGTGCCGCAGTAAGGTCACTCCGAAAGTCAAAGGCCTTCGTCACACCGCGGTGCCCAGGGGATAAGGGGCTTTTGAAAATCTTCGGCTGGCTTGAAGCGCGACGTCGCGCCGGCGCTCCATCGAACTGTCAATTCACCTGTCACAGAGGACGCCTCGCTGGGTGGAACGGCAAACGCCGCCACCGAATAGTAAAACCCGCCAAGCCCTATTGAGTGGACGATAGATCGAGAAGGATCAAGCTGTTTCGTTTCGGTTAGAACCTCAATCGGCCCGCAATTCTCGTCGGGTTCATCGTGGTTAATCGTTCCTGGAACCATGCCCCGACGCAGAGCGAGGCAAGTACATACAGCCTGCAACGCCGACGAACCCGCTCCATGCTGACCCAGCATTGATTTGATGGAATGGACTGGAACTTCGGGCAGCCTTGATCCGAAGATCTCTCCTAGTGCCAACGCTTCGACGCGGTCGTAAATTACAGACGATGATCCATTAGCATTGACAACATCCACGTCGTCCGGCTGCCAACCGGCTTCTGCGATTGCGCCGCGAAATGCACCAACACAAGGCCTAAGATCGATTTCCGGTGAATTCGCTGAGTATTGACGATTTTGGCCAGCGGAGCAGACCTGGTATCCGGCAAGCTGCGCATAAATGCGTGCCCGACGGGCTTTCGCGTGCGGCTCGGCTTCGAGCAGAAGTGCCGCTGCACCCTCACCAATTACGTTACCCTCGCGGCGACTGTCGAAAGGACGTGATGCGCAACCCGGATCGTCATTGAACGACGTGGCCAATGAGCCCGAAGCGTTAAGGGCTGCGAGAATCTCGGGGACGAGTTCGCAATCCGTGCCGACTACCAACATGGCATCGACCGCGCCAGATTGAATCATCCGCATGGCTTGACCGAGTGCATCGATTCCCGAGTTGCACCCGGAGGAAGCAGTTTGAATCGGCCCGCGGATGTTGAAGAAGGAGGAAACGACGCACGCTGTCGAGTGATTAAACACGTGAAAGGCGGCATGAGCTGGCAGGCTACCCGTCTTCTTCGCACGATCACGAAATGCAAAAAGTGTTTCGAGATTGCCGAGAGATGTTCCGACGTATACGCCGAGGCGGGCGGGGTCACAACTGTCGAGATCGAGTTCGGCGTCATGGAGTGCCAGAACTGAAGCAGCCATCGCCAACTGCACAGGGCGCGGCGTCCGACGCGCCATAGCTTCACCGCCTTCAACGTAATCGGCCAGGTTGAAGTTTTTGAGTTCTGCAGCGATCTTTGAAGGTGAATCGCTGGCATCGCAAAGTGTGATGGTTCCGAAGCCATGCTTTCCGGCGCAAAGCGCATCCCAGAATGCGTTTCGGCCACAGCCGATGGCACTAACAGGACCGACTCCGGTCACGACAACAGGCACTAGGGCCATAGTTACTACTCCATCTCGTGTTTCCAATTTGTCGAGCCTGAAGTCTGCATCGTACGCGCAGGCCCCCAGAATTCAAATGACGACTTCAAACTGCAATCTATAACCAACTTTACTTCCATATGATGTTCTCCGCAGTGCTTGATCGATTTGCTAATCTTACAGCGGTCGTTCACGATTTGATGCGCCCCACTGCCACGCTCATGCACGCCCGTCGTCCGAAAAACTCACACCTGCCAACGAGTACGCGGCAAGTACGTTTTTGCTAAAGACCTCGCCGAAGACCACCGATTCAGAGTCACTGCCGAAGCTCGACTGCTTTGCGGTTTTGTAACCGGAAGGGAGCATACATGTTTTTCTCAAAGACGGCGATTCATGGAATATACGCTATTTGCTTCCTGAATCGTCAGGAGGATGGCATTCGGTGTTCATCGTCAACCGTCGCTACGGCGTTGGGAATCGGAAAAGAGCATGCTTCGAAACTGCTGAAACAACTTGCGGCTGAGGGAGTCATCGCGTCCACCCGCGGGCGCAATGGTGGCTATGCACTCACCAAAACGTTAGCAGAAATACCGGTGATCAGTGTACTCGACGCATTGAATCCGCCGCCGAAGCCAAGTCGTATGGATGCGACAAGCTGCAACGGGTTGGGTGCACACCTTTGCAGCGCTCATCAAGGGTTGATCCGATTGGACGAGCAGATTCGGCATGCGCTCGGGCAGGAAACGCTTGCTGGCTTGGCTGGATCTATGTGTATTTTCGAAACGCCATTCGAACAAGATTCGGAAAGTTCAATCGCGAAACACGTCACGGTAAGCGTGGCAGCAACGTAGCGCAGCATGTTCTTACTGAACAACTGGAAGTAGTCAGTGTCTGCCACAAATCAAGTCGTTGGAAGAGTGAAGGATCATTCAGAATTGCCACAGATGGCCGACGCGCTAGCGCCGCCTTATTACTTTAACGAGGGGATGTGGCTATAGCATAGGAGTTCCAAGGGATGTTCAAAGATCTGAGCCTCCAGTCACGGATCGAGGTAGCCTGGTATCGACATTGGGATTCGCTCGCTCATGCGAACTGTGGACCACTACGCGACACGCTGAGTCATGCCGCACGATGCATGCAGAAAGGCGTGTTCGTTCTTGCCGGAAGTCCGGCTTGTGATTGCAATTGAAAACTCATTTAGACTTGGGACGGAGAATTATGATGCGTGCAAAACTCGGGAATCGCGGCGTCGGCTCAAAAATCGGGATGGGGTACGCTCTTGTTGGGTGTGTTCTTGTAGCTGCGGTCGCTACAACGATCTGGCAGGTTCGACGAACCACTGCTGTGACGAATCGCGTGGTCGACCTGCGAGCGCCAACCGCACAGGCGAGCTTGGGAATGCTCAACGGGATCAACCACTCTTTGGCAGCGCTGCGCGGCTGGATGATTCTGGGCAAGGACAAGTTCAAGGACGAGCGGGCCAAGGCGTGGTCGGAGGAAATAGAGCCAGCAATGGCCGAGATGAAGCAGTTCGCAGTCAACTGGACCGACCCAGAGAACGTCGAACGACTGAACACAATCGAAACGAATCTCGGCAAGTTCAAGACGTTCCAACGAGAGATCGAGGAGATCGCTCAGACTGTCGACAACACCGCCGCCACCAAGATTTTGTTCGGCGAGGCTTCCCCAAGAGCCAAGATTCTCGGCGCGCAAATAACGAAGATGATCGACCTGGAGTCAGAGCTCGAAGCCACACCTGAGCGCAAAGCCCTCCTGGGAATGATGGCTGACACACGCGGAACGTTCGGCTTGGGCATTGGTGCCATTCGTGCGTACCTGCTTTCCGGCGACGATGTCTTCAAGCAACAGTTCGAAAAACTCTGGGCCAAGAATACCAAGCGTTTCGGCGACCTGTCGGATAACGCCTCGCTCCTGTCACCCGAACAACGCGAAGCGTTCGACGTGTTCGCCGCAACGCGAAAACAGTTCGACCCTCTCCCTCAAAGAATGTTCGCGATTCGTGGGGGAGACGAATGGAATCTTGCGAACAAATGGCTTGGCACCAAGGCGGCGCCCATCGCCTTCGCTATCAAACAGAACTTGGACGCCATGATCGCAAGTCAGCGGCAGTTGATGAATGCGGACATGGTCGAAAGCAAAAAGATGACTGCTTTCCTGATGAAAACGGAGTGGATACTGCTCGGCGCGGGCGTCCTTTTATGCACGATCCTGGGTATAGTCATTACTCGTTCGATCACCAAGCCACTCAACCGCTTGATCGGGGGACTCAACGAAGGGGCGGATCAAGTTTCGTCTGCAGCAAGTGAAGTGGCCTCCACCAGTCAGGAGCTAGCGGAAGGTGCCTCCGAACAGGCCTCTTCATTGGAAGAAACCAGTTCGGCTCTCGAACAAATGGCAGCGATGACCCGCACCAACGCAGAGAATGCCAAGCAAGCAAACGAGCTAACCAGTCAAGCGAGCAAGGCTGCCGAAGAGGGTGACAGAACAATGGAGGAACTCAACGGTGCAATGACCGCGATCAACGAGTCTTCCAGCCAAATCAGCAAGATCATCAAAGTGATCGAAGAGATCGCCTTCCAAACCAACCTTCTGGCCCTGAATGCTGCGGTCGAGGCGGCCCGCGCTGGTGAACACGGCAAGGGCTTCGCGGTTGTGGCCGACGAGGTTCGCAACCTGGCGCAGCGCGCGGCTAAGGCGGCTGGCGAAACCACGGGCTTGATCGAAGACTCAGTAAGCAAGGCTGGTGAGGGGACCAACGTCGCCAGCGCAGTTGCGAGAAGTCTGGGGAAGATCCGAGCTGACGTTACGAAAGTTGCTTCGCTGGTGAACGACATCACACAGGCCAGCGAAGAACAGGCCGAGGGCGTGGATCAGGTCAACACCGCGGTCTCCCAGATGGATAGGGTTACCCAGCAGAACGCAGCTGGCGCAGAGGAATCAGCAGCAGCTTCAGAGGAGCTGTCCGCCCAAGCCGTAACCGTAAAAGGCATGGTCAATGATCTAGCTGTTGTCATTCACGGATCCAAAGGTCGAGTGAGTGAAACGACGCCCGCTGCGGCGAGCAGCGATAGCACAAGCCGAACTGACGTTCGAAAACAAGGAGACTACGGACCGCCAGCTCTCGGAAGAAAAACAGACCGAACGGTGAACACACCAAGAGCGGAATGCATGTCGGTGGCGAGCGGAGCATCGGACGAATTCCTGTCACTCGATGACGATGAACTCAAGGATTTCTGACGGAATGAGCTTGGGTGAAATCAGCCACATTGAAACGGTGCCGTTAGAAGTGCAACACGGAGATCGACCATGACATCTGCCACACACCAAATGATTCGTTCGGCTATCGAAGAGTTGGTTGCATTATCTTCGACTGCGAATCATGACGATCTCCCGTTGCTCGCGCAGATGCATGAGGCTTGCGAACTGATAAGCGGAACGGGCGGCCCGGAGACCTCCGATATCGCGACCGTTGTCGTCGAGCGGGCCAAGTCGATAG
>JAJDEA010000180.1 GCA_029260035.1 Phycisphaerae bacterium | reverse complement strand
GCTACCACAGCAAGACGGACCCGGTGACACACAAGATTCCATTTTTTTCCGTAAAATCGAAAAAAATAGGGTTGTTTGCGGTAAGTGCAATCCTCCAGGGGAGTTGTTCGCGCGCGCCTGAACCCTGTTTTGAAGAATTGCATGCCTCAGCTTGGCCGATGCGAGATGTGCGTGTTCTTCTTTCTTCCAAAGCCTCTTGCGTTCGCATATCGAGACGTCCGGGTTTGACCGTCGAGGCTCGCAACGGCGACCGTTTGCTGCCTTCCAACGATTCAGATTGGATTGAGATTAGCCCCGAAGAGGATGGCACTTTTTCGTTCGATGGCCGGTTGGTTGGGTATACCGAAGTCGAGATTAAATCGTCCGATGCAGCGGGAATCTCCTTGCGTTGGCGTGTGCGTGACGAATGGACGGATACGGTTGAATACCCAGGCTCGATCCATCTCTCCAACCTTGAGGCCGATCGCTTGCGCATCATCAACCATGTTGATCTGGAATCCTACGTCGCTTCCGTCGTAGCGCGAGAAGTTTGGCCTACCTTCAAGACGACGGCGTTTCAGGCTCAGGCGGTTGTGAGCAGAACCTTCGCGATTGTCCGGATGGACCGTCGTTCCCTGGCGGATTGGGACATCGTTGCGACACAAAAAGGACAGGTGTATCGTGGGATTCGTAGAGATGTTACGGGTGTTCGCGCTGCCCGGGCAGCGGCTTATACGTCGGGAGTCGTCTGTACGTTTAACGACGGGAGTGAAACACAACTCTTCCCGACCTACTTCAGCGCCGCTTGCGGGGGGTATTCACAAGCTGCCTCCATTTTCGGTGACCAGGATGACATTACACCCCTGCAAGGCGGCGTTGCATGTGACTACTGTCGGATTGCACCGGGCAAGAGCTACCGGTGGGGTGACGTTACTTTGTCCCTCAAGGAGATTCAAACCAGAATTGTGAAACGATATCCTAATGCGAAATCAATCGGAGATTTACGAAAAATAGACGTATCTGCCAAAACGGATAACGGCCGGGTCGTCAAGATCGAGTTGGTCGGCTCGACAGGAGAGCGATTTACTCTGATGGCCGAGAATTTTCGCCTGGCTATCGGTGCAAGGGAATTACGAAGTACGGATTTCAAACTGACTGCCGTGGGCGATCGCGTTGTCTTTAAGGATGGTCGAGGTTTTGGGCATGGCCTGGGGCTATGCCAGTGGGGAATGGAAGGCCAGGCGCGCGAGGGAAAGACAGCGGCTGAGATTCTCCGGTATTACTTTCCCGGATCGGCAATTACGCGCGCTTATTGACTCTGTGAGAGTGAATCTGCAAAGGAACTCAGCTTACTACGGTAAAGGCAGAACTCTTCTGGGTTTCTCGCTCTTTGCTTCGGCGGATGACGTGCGACCTGATGCGCAAAAACTCGTCGGCAATTGGCTGACCCGACAAAAGGTCCACCATTTCGTCGCCCACTTCCAAAGCCCGAGCAAAATCGCCCGCCTTGATGTACTTCGTAAATGATGTTCTGAATTCGTGTTCTCTCGTTTTCGTCATGTGCTCCAAGACAGCCTCCATAGGCTCAACCGCGGCTCGTTCAACGGTGTCCACCAGTGTGCCAAGAATACGTCGACAAATTTTGAGATCGCCTGTGCGTACGGCAACCTGCCATTCACGCTGCAGGTCTCGTGGCACAAAACTGGATCGCGCTGGGGGCGTAGAATCTGTCTTGGTTTCCACAGGTTGATCTGGCGGTTCGGAACCTTCGCCGGATCCATTCATCATCGTAACAAGTCGGGGAAACGTGTCTCGTTCGAGAGTGGCTGCGGCTAGATGCTCGACCATGCCTGGTCGATCCGAGCTTAGTGTAACGGTAGTGACAGTATTTGCTTCGACGGCTTCCGAGGCTGATTCAGTTTGGTTTGGTTGGGTTAGCGTTGCAAGATGTCGTTGGATGTCACTCAAGGTGTGTTCCATGGCCGAGAGCTGGTAGCCGATTCGGAATACGGTGTTTGCCAGGACGGTTGCACCAAGCGTTCCCGTGATGATTAGGAAGCCGAGAAAAGTACTTAGTCGGTCGCCAGCCAGAGCTGCGCTGGTAGCAAGCACTAAGCCTATGCCGACGTAGAAAGCGGCCACGATGTGAACCGTTCTTCGCGTACGTCTCGCCGATTCCTGTGGCGCATGTCTGGTCATGATGAAAAATGGTTAGACGGGTTGCCTGCTTCGATCCCCATCTCGAATAAATACTCACCTAGCTGACAAAAACGCATCATCGCCATCAAGACGGCGGCTGTTGCGGCGTTCCCAAGCCTACGTACTTGCTTGCTCTTCCTGAAACTTCACGCAACGATTGCTCGTCGAGTTTGTTCAAGCCTGTTAAGGAACTCACCAACGGTATCGATACTTCAAGCCACATGCAAGGCGTTATCGCTTTGACTCGCGGTTTTTTGATACCCGCCGGTAAAAGGATTGTCTCTCCCGCTCGGCCCATGCAAGGATCACTCGCCCCGGCCCATTCGATACTGCACTCGCCCTCCAGGATCATCCAGATCACGAAGCAGCGATCGATCGGGATATCCTGCTCAACTCCTTCCACCATTCGAACACGATCGATGGAAAAGGACTCGCATCTCACCAAGGTAGTGACGGTTGCCCAAACGCTGGCATTGTGATGTACCGTTTCGCCAGTGATTGGCGACTGATCGAAAGAAATGCAATCGAGCGCCTGTTCAAGATGTAATTCTCGGGGCGAACCCGTAGCCGGGTCGTTGCGGTCCCAATCGTAAACGCGGTAGGTAATATCGGACGGTGTCTGAACCTCGGCGACCACTACGCCCGCCCCGAGAGCGTGGATCGTCCCGCTAGGAAGGTAATAACAATGACCTTTCCTGGCAGGCAGTTGTCGCAGGGTTTTATCGACTTGCCCCTCTCGGATCGCTTGGCGAAGCTTGTCCGCATCCACGCCCTCATGTACGCCTCTGTGTATAAGCCCCGTTTCGTCCGCATCCAGGATGTACCAGGCTTCATTTTTAATACGAACCCGACCACCGAGCCTCTTGGCGGTGGCTTTGTCTGGATGAACCTGCACACTAAGCGTCTCGTTGGCATCGAGGAATTTTATCAAGAGCGGGAATCGGCCTTCAAAAAGCGGCGCGTCACCCAGAAGATCCCCGCCCCACTCCTTTACGATTGAGCCTAACGATTTCCCAGCCTGGGGACCCTCCAGGACAACGGATTGGTCGTCCTCCAGATCGGCGATTTCCCAGGATTCACCGATGGGTTCGTCAGGCGGCAATTTCTTGCCCAGGAGCGATTCGAGTTTGCGACCGCCCCATATCTTGGGTTTGAGTATTGGCTCGAACTTGAGGGGGTAGACGTCGGTCATGCAAGATCCCTTCAGATTACAATTGTAAAACCATACCCTTTGATCGCAAATTTCAGCGTTGGCTCTTCATAGGAAATCGCGTGATCTCCGGATTGATCGCTTGTCGATGGATCGATAGACTTGCCTGCGGAACTACGGACACATTCACGCACCAAACATTATAGGATATCGACTATGTCAGAAGAGGCGTCGGCGTCGCCGAACGACACGATTAGTTTTGATGATTTCGCTAAGATCAAGCTCCGCGTGGGCCGGGTGATTGAGGCAAGCGATCACCCCAACGCGGATAAGCTGATCGTTCTTAAGGTTGACTTGGGTGACGAGCAACGCCAGATATGCGCCGGATTGCGCGGGCACTACGAACCGGCTGAGCTGATCGGCAAGAATCTCATCCTGGTCGCCAATCTCGCCCCCCGCATGATGCGCGGGTTGGAGAGCCAAGGTATGCTGTTGGCGGCTTCCGGTTCGGACAAGAGCCAGGTAATCGTGGTCACGACAGACAGCGAAATTGAGCCTGGGAGCGGTGTTAGCTAGAGGTAGCCATAGTCGCATGGAAAGAGACGCAGTGGGCGCTTCGGCCAACACAAACGAAACCGAATGGACCTTCAGCAAGCTCTTGAGTTGGACTGCGCAGCATCTCGCGTCCCGAGGTGTCGATGAACCCAGACTGGCTGCGGAGGTTCTGCTTGCCCACGCGAACTCGTGTCAGCGCATCGATCTCTACGCTCGGTTCGATAAGGTACCTGAAGAGGAAGAGCTGGTGCGATTTCGAGAATGTGTAAAAAGGGCTGGAGACCACGAACCTATCGCATATCTCGTTGGCCAAAAGGAGTTCTTCTCACTGAGTTTCCGTGTGACGAGAGATGTATTGATTCCCAGGCCCGAAACGGAGACGCTGGTCGCTTGTGTCTTGGACTACTGCAAAAACTCGATTCAGTCGCCCCGTATACTGGATGTCGGCACAGGTAGTGGTTGCATTGCGATCGCGATTCAAAAGCATTTGGCGGATGCGCAGGTGTTCGGAAGCGATTGCTCTACCGCTGCGCTGACAGTGGCTGGAGAAAATGCTGAAAAGCATGGCATTGCACAAAGCCTGACGCTGTGCGAAGCGGATTGTTTGTCGCTCCCATCAGATATTGCGCTGGGGTTCGATGTCATAGTCTCGAATCCGCCTTATGTGGCAAAGAGTGAGTTCGGTGAGTTGAATCCAGCTGTGCGCGAATTCGAGCCTCGCATAGCCCTGACAGACGAAGACGACGGCGTGTCGTTTTATCGACGCATCGCGACCGAATCACCGGACGTGCTCGCCCCCAACGGTGCTGTTTTTGTGGAAATTGGTGCGGGGCAAAAGGAAAGCGTGGTGGAATCCTTTGAGGGGACGCGAATGTTCGACCATTCGGGGACGTGGCAGGATTCGGTAGTAGGCTTGGATCGCGTGCTCATGTTCTCGAAACGAGCGGAATAGTACCGTTTGTGGATGATTTGACGAGTAAGGTAAAGTTGGGGTCAAGTGCCACTGCTCTTGAGCAGTGCGAATCGCATTCTATGGGGACTGGAGATCACTGCTCGAGAGCAGTGGCACACTATTGCAGCGAACGTCAAGTGTAGCGGCGAATTGCTCATATACTCGATAAAAGCGTGCTTCCGAACGCTACAGTAGAATAGAGCTTGTTCTAGTCAAATCACTCTTGATGGAGCGCCAGGAAGCAAAGTAACGCACCTTTTCGGAAAGGAATCGTTGTGGATCTGCTGGAAATCGTCGGCGGGAATCGACTGAAAGGCGCCATCAAAATAAGCGGTGCCAAAAATGCCGCACTTCCCATCCTGGCTGCAACAATCATGATTGATGGAGAGATCGTGCTACGCAATGTGCCCGATCTTGCAGATGTTCGCCAGATGCTTGTGCTTCTCGACAAGTTGGGCGTACGTTCAGAGCGAGACGAAACCGGTGCGATCCGTATTCAAGTCGTCGATGAGATGAACGTGCATGCGGAATATGAGTTGGTCAGCAAGATGCGAGCGAGTGTGTGCGTCATGGGGCCTTTGCTCGCAAAAAGAAGGCGAACTCAAGTGTCGATGCCAGGCGGTTGTGCGATTGGGGATCGCCCCATCGGTTTGCATGTGCAAGGGCTTGAAGCGCTGGGCGCGGAATCGGAACTTCTCAGCGGCGATGTCTTGCTGAAGGCCAAGAAGCTGAAAGGCGATCACATTTTCTTGGGCGGACCTTTTGGTTCTTCCGTTACAGCTACGGCCAATGTGATGATGGCGGCGACGCTGGCTGAAGGACGAACGGTTATCGAATCTGCGGCGTGCGAGCCGGAAATTATCGACCTCGCTAATTTTTTGAATGCGTGCGGCGCTCGAATCATCGGCCAGGGTACGCCTCAAATTACCATCGAAGGCGTCGAGAGACTTACCGGAGCAGAACACCGCGTCGTAGCGGATCGCATCGAGGCGGGAACGTTTATGGTTGGTGTGGCTATGACCAATGGCGATGTCACACTCGAAGGTGCCAGGCTGGATCATCTCTGCGCCGTCACGGATTGCCTGAGACGAATAGGCGTTATCGTTGAGTCCGGCGAAAAAGGAGTTGTGGTGTCATCCGCCAGGCGTCTGGAGCCTGTAGAAATCACAACCCAACCCTACCCCGGTTTTCCGACCGACCTTCAAGCGCAGGTCATGGCCTTATTATCGCTCGCTGACGGCAATAGCGTCATCACAGAAAAAATCTTCCCAGATCGCTTTCTTCACGTCGGCGAATTGAGCCGAATGGGTGCGCAGCTTCGGAAGGAAGGGCCGACGGTAATCGTCAAGGGTGTCAAGCGACTCATTGGTGCCCAGGTCATGGCATCCGACCTTCGCGCGTCCGCCGCACTCATCCTGGCCGGTTTAGCGGCAAAAGGAACGACACAAATCCGTCGCGTCTACCACATAGATCGCGGCTACGAACGCATCGAGGAAAAACTGGCTGGCGTTGGTGCCAACATTCGCAGAATAAAAGACGAAAGCGGACGTTGAGGTTGCCCCCTCGCGCATCGACCTGCTAAGTCAACGGCGCATTGCCGGAGTCCGACGGGCATATTTGTGTTTGGCTCTGACATCACCCATGATGCCCACACGCAACATTTCGGCATAACCGCCAATCAAGCCTCATTCGATCTGCCCACGCCTTTGGCGCTGTAACCTTCGTGTTTGCAATAGTTTACGGGCATGTCGCGCAGAGAAAGTCATCACACAATGCTTAACTCGGCCGGTGGGAATGGCCCATGCTCAACACCTATCCAGCACATGGGACAAGGGTCGATTCGGGGGTTCGCTATAGCAGCGAACAGTCAAGTGTAGCGACGAACTGCTCATCTGTTCGAGGAAAACCGTGCTGCTGAACGCTACAGTAAATTAGAGCTTGCTCTAGCCTTGGGGAACTCGACTTACTTAAAACGTGGGGGATAGGAGCTTTATGAACGAGGAAACCTTTCAGCGTAAGCTGACCGAACTCATCACAGAAATCGCAAGCCTGCCTGCTGACAAGCGCGACAAGCTTGAACTGCTTGCGGAGCAAACGCGGGAACGGCATCGCCAACTCAAGGAAACCGTCAGCAGTTTGCAGGAGAGTATCGATTTCGTGCGACTGAGCATCAAGTACATGCTCTTCGATTTGGAAGCGACGAGGCGGGAAAACGTCCAACTCCGTAAGATGTTGGAGGACAACTCCTCAGAATAGCGTTTGCTATATCGCATCCTCACGCCGTAGTCTAAGGTGTGCCACTGCTCTTGGGCAGGGTCGGGATTCGTCACAGTATGTTCGGGTGGCATGGTCCACGCTTGCGTGGCCATGGTGTTAATGATCGGATTATGATCTTATCCTTCAAACGAGGATTATCAAAACACATTGGTATTTGCGACCCGCTCGAAGCGGAATTCCGGGCCCACCCTGCTCGCGGGTCGCAACATCTTCAGCCCACGGATCATGTATCTGTGGGTTTTTTTACGCGCATTCGGCTGGACGCATTTCCAAGGGTTTGAAGCGGGCAAGAAAAATTCGCTAGATCGGGACAGGCTTGACAGTGCCGAACGCGTGGCACTGTCGATCATTCGCCATGAATGCCCAGCTTTTCGACTACGCGGTCAAAATCATCCAATGAGTAATACTCAATGACGATCTTACCTCGCCCTTTCCGCTTGGCTTCGCGAATATGCACGCGCGTTTTCAACGCCTCTTCGAATCGCCGTTCCATATCCGCGATGTGCGCTGATGGCGTTTGCGGTGGCGGAACATCCCCTGCCGACTCCGGTTGGCTGCGAGTCTTCGTACGGCGCGCGATTTCCTCAAGCGCTCGGACGGAAAGCTCGTTCTCAATGACCGACTGAGCAAGCTGCAGCTGACGTTCGACACCATCAATACCGAGTAGGCATCGCGCATGCCCCATGGAAATGGCATTTTTGGCGGCCATCATGCGAATTTCCTCAGGCAAATCCAAAAGACGAAGATAGTTGGTTACCGTAGAGCGATCCTCGCCCAATCTTTGTGCAACCTCTTCCGGCTTTAGGGCGAATCGATCGCAGAATTCGCGGTATGCCCGTGCTCGATCGATTGGGTTCAAATCTTCCCGATGTAGATTCTCGATGAGGGCCAATTCGAGCATCTTCTCGTCATTGGCTTCATGAACGATGATCGGAACTACGGCTAGGTTGAGCGACTTGGCGGCAGTCCAGCGTCTTTCACCCGCGATGATTTGATATCGATCGCCTATTGGCCGCACAGCTATGGGCTGAAGAATGCCGTTTCGACGAATTGACGATATGAGTGTTACAATATCCGAGTCCGTAACATTACGTCTCGGTTGGAATGGATTTGGATCGATGAGATCAACGGACGCGGTGCGTTGTGTTGGTTTCTCGGATTCCGTTGACGACTGAGCGAAGACCGGTTTGGTCGGTTCAGGATTGCGATCGTTGGATTCCACTGCCGTTGGTTGTTGTACGGGAGATACCAGCGAAGCCAAGCCACGGCCGAGACGTCTGGGGTTTTTTGCCATGATTCCATCCTTGGAGTGAGTTGCGGAAGCTCAGTTATTCATTTAACGGCTATAGCAGCGAACAGTCAAGTGTAGCGGCGAAACCCTCTATTTTGCGAGTAGAAAGTGCATCCGAACGCCACAGTAGAATAGAGCTTGCTCTAAAGACTAATCGTGGAGCAAGGTCCTTGCAAGTGCCGCCTTATGGATTTCCAGAAAAGTGGTTCTGTCGCCAGTTGGCTTTATGTTTCACGTGAAACGAGTCTACCGACAGTGGGACTCGCTTGGATGGCGCTAACGGTCAATCGAAAGGCAAGTGCCCTCCTTGCGTGAACGAGAGCCAGGTTACGATCCGGTTTGGAATATACCTAGTCAATGCGGTGGAAAGCTCCTTCAGAATTAGCTCAACCATAGCGCGAAAGGATGATTCTCGCTAGGTTCAGTCAACCCCTCTGTTTATGCACGATGAAGCTATCGCGATTGGCCTTCATCGCTTACAGCTGCTTCGGCCAGCGACAGCCGGCTTGAACTAAGCGACAAATGACTTCGTGGTTCGTGGTCGGAGTTTTGATGGGAGACTAATGATGTTGTATCAAACTACATCGTTGGTTGCCCGGCGCTTTATGTGGCACGCTTGGTTTGACCAAGACGGAAAGAGAGCGGACTTTCGGCCCGACTGGCCGAGTTTTGTTCTATGCCGCTGGTAGCTAGCGGAAACCAATCTTGTGTACATCGTGCCGTCAATCGCGAATCTCGATCGCCCTCATTTAGACTCAAGGTCGGCCTGCATGTGGCTTGTCATAAAATCAATGCAAGCAAGACGAAGCATTCGTTTCACGTGAAACATGGCGCAACAAGAACGTCTGTTGCGCCCACGGAAGACACAATTCTCTTGCGAGCAAACGATCCGATTGCTCTGCCACCGCTCGGTGCGCGCGATCCGTCAAGAGATGCCGTGGAACCACGACCATTCCAGAACGGAAGCACCAGTCTCGCCCATTGAAGTATTATAAGAGATCTTATGTGTAACACGAGTGGAGTGCGGTGAGGGTTCCCTTCCAGTATTTGCGGAGTCGCACGACCCGAGACGCCCTAATTCTCCGCTGGAGTGTCGTAAATGTGGCACATTAGAGTGATTCGCGAATCGTTTTGGCGGACATTCGTGATATGCCACACGAACGGCACCATGGGAGCTGGCCATCAACGCCTTGAAGCCTTGGCGCTTGTATTGTAGCGGCAAATCGCATTATCGCACGAGCGAAGAGTGCAATAGATCGCCAAAGTGCAGCGTCTTCTAGGGGGTTTTTCGCAGGGGTTCGCCGGTATAGTTGCTGAGGGGTCGGTAGATACGGTTCGCCTGAGCTTGTTCCATGAAATGGGCGCACCATCCTGTCACCCTGCTGCACACGAAGAGAGGCGTATACAAGTCCAAAGGCAAATCGAGCAGGAAATACGTCAAGCCACAGGGGTAGTCGACGTTAGGATAAATAGGGCGTTCTTTGTCGACAATGGGATCTTTGATCGCATCGTAGATGGCTACGAGGTTTTCCTTGCCCTTTTGTTTGGCAAGCACACGCATTTCTCTTTCGAGGATGTGAGCGCGATGATCGCCATTCTTATAAACGCGATGGCCGAAGCCCATGACCTTCTCTTTTTGGGCCAACGCCTCCTTAACCCAGGCGGAGGCTTCCTCTGCATCTTTGAAGCGAGAAAGAAGTTCCATGGCTCGCTCGTTAGCCCCGCCGTGCAATGGGCCTTTCAAGGCGCCAATGGCACCTGTGACAGCCGAGATCATGTCTGATGTGGTTGATGCAATCACGCGTGTGGTAAAAGTGCTCGCGTTGAATTCGTGTTCCGCATACAGCACGAGTGTCAAATCGAGCAGTCGAGCTGAGGTTTCGTCAGGTTCTGTGCCATGACACATATAGAGAATCTGCGCTGCGTGCGATAGGCCCCGCTTGGGGGGGGTAGGCTCTCTGTCATGGAGCAGGCAATACCGTGCAGCGACGACATCGGATGTAACAGCCATGAGCCAAACCGCGCGCTTGCGAAGATCGTCAGGTGAATCGCCCTTGCTCGGATCAAAATGGCCAGCCATAGATACGCCGGTGCGAAGCACGTCCATCATGGGCGCATCGTGTGGAATAGCGCGTATCGCTTCGATGATTGGCTGAGGCAAGCCGTGGAATCTGTCGAGCATGTTACGAAGTTCTTTAAGCTGGTCTGGCGTCGGCAGCTCGCCATACAGCAACAAATGGGCCACTTCGCCAAAGACTACCTTTTCAGCGAGGTCGGCTATGGCATAGCCTCGATAAAGAAGCTGACCCTGGTCGACGCAACAAATATCCGTATCGCCCGCAACGATGCCTTCCAAGCCTGGTTTCGCGATATAGTCTGCCACGGTTCTGTCTCCTTAATTCAGCATTGTTCAGCCGGGTGTTTGCATGTCGTAACCGAGAAGGTCGTAAAGCTCTTGCCGCGTCTGCATCTGCTCGACCAGTGACTTCTGTGTTCGTTCATTCTTGAGCGTACGCAGCGAATCCTGCACCGTCTTCATGGCAAGCCTTTGGAAGGTGACTGGGAAAATGACGATATTGTATCCGAGTTGGCCGAACTCCTCGACGGTCAGGTATGGCGTCTTGCCGAATTCCGTCGAATTCGCGAGGAGAATGGTGTCTACGTCCTTGGCGAATCGCTCAAGCTCCGAAACATCCTGCAGTGCCTCCGGGAAAATCCCATCCGCGCCAGCTTCGAGATACAAATGCGCACGCCGAACCGCTTCGTCGTAGCCATCGACGCCTCGCGCATCGGTTCGCGCCAGCAGTAGAAAATCGGAGCTTGTTTTCGCTTCGGCAGCACGCGCAATTTTTGCGCACATTTCGTCAGCTGGGACGAGTCTCTTGCCATCGAGATGCCCGCATCGCTTGGGAAACTCCTGGTCTTCCAAGTGAATCCCACTGACGCCAGCTGCTTCCAGAACCCGGACGGTTCGTGCCGCGTTATCTGAGCCGCCGAATCCTGTATCGGCGTCGGCTAGGATGGGGATCGTCGTTGCGCCCGCAATATGTGTTGCATGATCGCGCGCTTCGGTCAGGGTCATGATGCCTACATCGGGAACGCCGCCCACCGAATTGGCGAGCACCGCGCCGGAAAGGTACATCGCTTCAATCCCCTCACGCTCGATCATTCGGCCACAAAGAGCGTTAAACGCTCCGGGCATCATGACAGGCCCTTGCTTGAGAAGTTGCCTGAGTTTCTTTGACCTCTCGGCGGACGACACGGCCATCTCGGCCCTCCAAACGTGTGAATTACTGCCTCTTGGCACGCAGTCCATCATGCACAAAACAAAATCCTCGGCAAGAGTGGGGCCAGAGCGGCACGCCGGTTTTCGTTTGTTGACCGCTGTGTTTCGAGGCTGTTGATAAGGAAAATTACGAGTACGTCTGTCGTCGAAGAAATTTTTAATGAGCACGCTCATTTATTTCTTGACAGTGCCGATGTTGTGGTGTAGAGTTATGTGAGCACGGTCATATTAAAGGGTTTGAACATGCGAGTGACTACCGAAACCAAGCAGGGAACGAAAAAGCGGATCCTTGAAGCCGCCCGTAAGCTCTTTTCCGACAAGGGTTTGGCGAAAACGACAACTCGCGAGCTGGCTGCGGAGGCGGCGATTGCATCAGGGACGCTGTTCAATTATTTCCCGAGTAAGGAGCACCTCGCCCTTTCGATCATCGATGCGTCGCTCGAGGCGGCTCAAGGCGAGTTCGCCGAATCTCGGCGAGAAACCGAATCGCTGGAGGAAGCGCTCTTCGCGTACATCGCCATTGCGCTTCGGCACCTTCGACCTCATCGCAGCTATCTCGGCGATGTTCTTGAGTCCACGCTTAGCCCGTTCAACACATCAACGGAGGCTGACAGTTCGGACGGTCTTCGCGTTCGACACCTGGAAGCGGTTCAGACGCTCATTGAATCGCACGCTCCGCCATCTGCACCCCAGCCGTCAGCGGTCACAATGCACTTGTATTGGACGTTACACCTCGGTGTTTTGGCCTATTGGGCCAAGGACGAGTCACCCAACCAGGAAGACAGTCTGGTTCTGTTGGACCAGGCATTACGATTGTTCGTTGGTTCCTTGAATCCGGATCCGCGAACGGTGGAGATTACCCATGTCCCTTGATGCGAAAGAACTCATAGCGGCTATTCCGATTGACATCGACGAGGCACAAGAATCAAGCCAGCAGGCGCTCGAAAAGCTGCTGGGCAGCCTGTCCCAAATGCCGGTCCCGGTGTCGCGCCTCACCAGGATGTGGACGCTCGGATCCATGCAGGCGAAGATCGCCGTTGCCTACTTCACGTATTGGTTGCGCAGCGGTTTTGCAGCCAGCGACGAGAAGGAACGATTGCTCAACGAAACCCATCTCAAGGCTGCGTTCAAACTGCTCGGTGGCATGGGATATTTGCGCGGTGCCATCATGAAGGTCGGGCAGGTGATCGCCAATTACCCCAACGTCGCTCCGCAGGAGTTCGTTGACGTATTAGGCCGACTGCAATTCGACGCGCCTCCGATGCACTTTTCGCTCTTGCGCGAACATATACGAAACGAACTCGGCGCAGATCCGGAGGAGTTGTTCGACGACTTCGAGACCACGGCGTTTGCAGCCGCGTCACTCGGACAAGTCCACCGAGCGAGGTTGAAAGGCTCGGATAAACGGGTTGCTGTAAAGATTCAGTACCCCAACATCGGTCGCACGATACGCGACGACTTCAAGAGCCTAAAAGCAGCCGCGTTTCCGATGCGGCTCACGCGTGACTGGGATAATACGCAGGCGCAGTTCGAGGATATTCGCTCCATGCTTGATTTGGAGACGGACTACGAAAAAGAGGCGCAGAACCTGTGCGAGGCTCGGCTTTTGTTTGCCGAAGACGAAGGAATTATCGTGCCGACTGTTTATTCCGAGCTATCCACGAAGCGCGTATTGACTATGGAATATCTCGACGGCGCTCACTTGGACGCATTTCTTGCTTCGGACCCGCCGCAAGCGCTTCGTGACGAGTTTGGCCGAAAGATTGTACGATCGACGTTTCGTTTGGGCTATCGCGGCGAGATGATGTACGCCGATCCGCATCCAGGCAATTACTATTTCATGCGCGACGGAAGGCTCGGCCTGATCGACTTCGGCTGCTGCCGACGTTTCACCGATGAGGAATTGGCCTATGTTGATGCGTGTGAGTTGGCTTTCTATACATCGCGCGAAGCTGTCCGAGAAGTTATGGTCCATGTAACAGATTTGGCATCTGCCAGCGAAGATCGCGAAGAGCAACTTCAACTCGCGGCAGAATGGGCCGACTGGGCTTGGGAACCGTTGTTGCACGATGGCCCGTTCGATTTTGGTGACCCGGATTACTTCGCGCGAGGCGTCAAGCATTATTCCGGGCTGGTCAAAAAGCGGTACACGCGTTCCAAGCCCATCAATACCTGGTTGACGCGGAGTGTCTACGGCATTCGAGCGATGCTCGCGCGACTCAGCGCCCGCATCAACTTCTGTGAGATCTACCGGGCGGAAGCTAGAGTCAAACCACCGACACATTGATTCGCTCGCCGTCTCCGCCAAGGAGAAAGCCGAGGTGTACCTGAGTGAAGGTGGCGGTCAATTTTGAAGTTCGAAGTCGTCGGGCGGGGTGACGTATCGCGTGAATCGAGTGGACGAGAATGGTCGTGTTGTCTTCGCTTCGCCGGCGAGAAGTGACGCAAACGTGCGAATGAAGATGGTCAGATCGAGGTAGAAGCTACAACGCCGAACGTAGGCGATGTCGTAAAGAATGCGCTCATCCCAAGCTATCTGAGGGTTGCTGTAGACCTGTGCCAAGCCGGTAATGCCAGGCCTGGCTATCAGTCTTTGCTTGCGAAATTCGTCATACCGCGCCACTTGGTCTGGGAGTGTAGGTCTTGGGCCGATTAGAGACATATCACCCTTGATGACACTGATAAGCTGAGGAAGCTCGTCAATCTTGAATCTTCGTAGCCAGCGACCGACGCTCGTGATCTCCGCGTGATCCAACGGAACGAGTTCTTTCGGGTCAGGCCTTCGATCTCCCTTCATCGTGCGAAGCTTGTACATTCGGAAATTGACGCCATCTCTTCCCGCTCGTTCCTGGTGGAACAGAAGAGGCCCTTTGCTTGTCGTTTTGATGGCGACAACAGCTATGACAACGACTGGCAAGAGCAAGACGATCAAACAGGTGGCAGCGAGGATGTCGATGGGCCGCTTAACAAACCGCGCCCAAGTTGATTGACTTGGGCTTATTTGGTTCTTGGTGTCACCCATTGGAAATCAGCGTGTCAAATCGATTCTTTATGGCGTCTATGCTGTCTGAATCTATCGGGTACCTGGCTCCGGAAGGTGATCTGCTGGTTGTCTCAAGATTCTGTGCAATCTCGATCAGTCAGTCGCCATCACGGCCTCAAACAGCCTTCTGCACCAGAAACCACTCGAAACGGAAGGAGTTCCTGGTCATCGACTGTCCTCTACCAGTTGATTGACGTGGCATGACTCCTCAGTACACTGCCAAGCCGTAGATTGGGTCGTTGCCAACGACGCCGGAATCCTCTTCCGGATGCCATAAGTCATGATTTTATGATGCGGAGCAAAATGATGCGAACCGAGCGATTCTTCAAAGTGCTAAAATGCCTCACGCCGGGCGCTATACTTCTGCAAATGGGCGGTTGCGATCTGGCAGCGGCCAACGAGCTACTCCAGACTATCTTTCTGGGTATTACGGCAGCTGGCGGTGTCGCCATTCTTCAGAATATCTAGTCTCTCCCGGATAGGGCTATCTTGTTCGCAAAGCAGGTTTCGTAGGGTGATTTGTTTGCGCGGTTGAGGGGCCGAATATGGCTGTGTGATTCTAGAAAATCACATCCATCGCTTGAGCGTCTTTCATTGACTCGCGCTAAGCTGGGCTTATACTGCTACGCCGATAGCGATTCGTTCTCTCGCTCGTGTTTGAGGTGCGAATGGCTCCATCGGGGATTTGGTTGCGTCGTTGCCTGTGATTTGGGGTGAGGTAACGAGGTCTGCCATGCAATGTATAGGCACCCGCCCGGAGCAAACCCTATTCAAGTGTAGTGCCCGAATGTTCGTTTCTACTCGTGTAAATTCGCGATTCGCTGCTACACTTGATCGTTTGGGGTTATAGAATAGAGTTTTGGTATTCAAAAAAGTGCAAAGGCTGTCTTGGGAGATGCGTGATGCAGAGGTTCGGTAGAAATGTTGCGCGGCGGATGATCGGCCAATGGGGAGCACCAGTGGCCTGCGCGTTGGTCGTGTTCGCGGGTTCGGCTGCGATACCTGTTCAGGCGCAAGCGCCCGGCAATGCGACCGCATCCACAGACGCTTCGGTCGAATCGCTTTTTGCGGATTTTCTCCATTACGCACGAATCGGCAGGTTTAGTCTGGCTGACTCATATGCCAAGAAGCTCCTTGCGCATCCCGATCTTGATCCGGTTATCGTTATGGAAAAGGCTCATCAGGATCGCAAGAGCCTCGATACGCTCTTGATTCTGGTCGAGAATTCGACATTGGGCGAAAGCGCAGCCGAGGTGATCGAGTTAATCAAGAAGGGTGAGTATCTCAAGCGACAAGATCCAGAACGGATTCGTGCCAACATTCAGAAGCTCGGCGGGAACCCACAGCAGGAGTTCTTTGCGATCCGAAATCTTGCGGATTCCGGTGAATACGCCATCCCGCCGATGATCCAGACGCTTCTTGATGTCGGCAAGAAAAAACTTTGGTCGCGAGTTGTCGTGGCGCTAACCAAGATGGGCAAGCCTGCGGTTCGGCCCTTGGCTATGGCGCTTCGTACGCAGAGCGATGATGCCAGACTGCACATCGTTCACGCTCTGGGAGAGATTGGATATCCGCAGGCGATTCCGTACCTCAGCAAGATGACAGCCGATGAGAATTTGTCGAATGAGACGCGCGAGGCGGCTGGAATCGCTATCGAGCGAATTCACGAACTATCGGGACGACGCATTGCTGGCTCGACAGCTGAGCTATTCTATTGGCTCGGCGAGCGGTTTTACGCCGAAGAAGATGCCGTACGAGCCGACCCCAGGCTGAGTTCGGCGAATGTGTGGTATTGGGACGATGCGACACAGGTGCTCAAGGCGGTGACCGTTCCGCAGAAGATATTCGGTACGGTCATGGCGATGCGCTGTGCAGAAGAATCGCTCAATCTGCGAAATGATTATGCCGAGGCCATTGCACTTTGGCTTGCCGGAAACATTCGCCGGGAAAACCGACTTGGCGTAAATGTCGAAAGTGGCGATCCGGCAGAACAGGGTGAGCTGGATGCGACAAGGCCTACGCCTTTTCCCCGTGCGCTTTATTTTTCGCAAGCGGCGGGGCCACGGTATGCCCACCTTGTCCTCAATCGTGCAATCCGTGACAATGACACGGCTGTAGCATTGGGCGCGATCGAAGCATTACGAATTACTGCGGGTGAAAGTTCGCTCGTTGGTAGCGAAGATGCCAAACAGCCATTGGTTCAAGCGCTGCGATTTCCTGACTTGATCGTTCGACTACGCGCATCGCTGGCGCTTGGGGCTGCTCTTCCTAAGACGCCATTCGCCGATTCCCAATATGTAGTGCCACACCTGGCGACGGCTATTACGCTAACCGGCGATGAACAGGTTGTCGTTGTTGATGCGGACAAGCAGAACCTCAATCGTGTGATGGATGCGCTCAGGCAGGACGGCAAGACAGTTATCGGAGAGACAAGTTATTATCGCGCGATGGAACGTGTTCGATCTGAGTTTCACGCGGTTTCCGCACTTTTTGTTTCTACGGATGTCACCGAGCCGGATATCGCCTCGGCGGTCCTTCAGTTTCGGTCGCAGTTCCTGTATGCAAAGTCTCCGATCGTGATTCTCTCGAAGCAAGGCCAAGAACTTGTCGCTGACGATCTGGCAGCAGGAGATCGCTTCGCGAGTAAACTCCATGCTTCCGCAGACAGTGCAACATTGACGGCGGCTCTCGCGCGGATGCAGTCGGCGACGGGAAGATCGTCGATTGATAATGACTTGGCACTGTCTCTCGCGATTCAGGCAGTCGAAACTTTGCGAAAGATTGCGGAGGATGGGCAGACCGTCTTCAGTTTCGATGAATCGGAGGCAGCACTGGTGGCTGCGCTTCATGCAGAGGATGAAGGGCTGCGGATCAAGGCGGCTTCGGTTTTGGCGCTGTCGGCTACCAGTAGTGCGCAGCAAGCGATTGCGGCGATTGCGATGGATGAGAACAATTCGGTGACGCTTCGCGTGTCGACGTTCAATTCGCTTGCGGAATCTGGCAAACGAAATGGTCTTCTTTTGGAGGAAGGCGAAGTTGACGCGCTTGTGACAATCGCGCGGGATGATGCGGATTTGACGATTCGAACCGCAGCCAGCGAATCACTTGGGGCGATCAACATTCAGTCCAATCAGGCCAGTAGCATCATTCGTAGTTACCACGGCGGATAATCGACGCTCGCCGAGGCGTTTCGACTTTGGCTCGCGGTAGATCGGGTATTTCTTCCGCCCCGCCATGGCCGTAAATTCAACCTTGATAGTTAATTGTCCGCAAACTCCCGAAGGCTTTCATTTGCTGATCGTTGAAGTCGCGGATAGGATCGCGCAACGCGAACTTGTTGGTCGAGAGCTTGGTTCAAAAAATTCCAAAGGCAACAATTCTCCGAATGTCAGATGAAAACCATTACATAGCGCAGCGAACCAACAAACGCGACAAGCTCGTCGAGTTGGGTGAAGACCCATATGGCGGGCGTTTTGCAGATGTCGCCGTTTCAGCGGATGTTCGAGCCAAGGCGGAGCCGATGGGGATCGATCCGGGCGAGCGGAGTGATTACGAGGCACGCATCGCCGGTCGCATCATGCTGCTTCGCGTGATGGGTAAACTTGCATTTTTGACGATTCAGGACGGCGCTGGCCGACTGCAGATCGGAATTAGCAGGGCTGACGTAGGGGATGAGCGTTGGCCTATCATCAAGAGCTTGGACCTTGGCGACATTCTTGGAGCCGAAGGGGTCGTTGGGAAAACGAAGACCGGCGAGCTGACGCTTTGGGCCAACCGAGTGACGGTCTTGGCGAAAGCGCTACGCCCCCCGCCCGAAAAATTTCATGGCTTGACTGATGTCGATTTGCGATATCGCAGGCGATACGTCGATCTGTTTACGAATCCCGAAGTTCGCGAAGTGTTCAGGCAGCGGAGTGCCATCATTCAGGCGGTTCGGCAATGCCTGTTGGATTTTGACTATTGCGAGGTTGAGACGCCCTCTTTGCAGCCGATTTATGGCGGAGCAGCAGCCAGGCCTTTCACCACCCATCACAACACGCTAGACATGAGGCTCTATCTGCGCATCAGTCCAGAGTTGTATCTCAAGAGACTGCTCGTGGGAGGGATAGATCGGGTTTTCGAGATCAGCCGAAATTTTCGCAATGAGGGTATCAGCACAAAGCATAACCCTGAGTTCACGATGATCGAGTTGTATGAAGCCTATGCGGATTACAACGTGATGATGGAACGTGTGGAACAAATGGTCGTAGCTGGCTACGACGTGTCAGCGGCTGAGGCGTTACCTGTTAGAACGAAAGCGATGGTGCGGGAAGCGGAACGGCTATCAGAAGAAAAAGGCAACGAGGCGTCGGCGGAATATGCGAAAGAGAATCATTTAGAGGCTTATCGCGAGGCGAATTTGGCGATGGAGTCTGGCAGGAAAGCGGCTGTTTTTACAGGCCAAGTGGTTGATTTCACGCCACCTTGGCGACGTGCGAAATATTCCGACCTGCTTGTCGAATATGCGGGCGTTGCGATTGAGGACTTGGATGGAGTTCGGGCTAAGGCGTCGGCTCTGGGCATTGAACATGCAGGCAAGGATGATGCAGTGGTTATCAATGCCGTCTTTGAAGCGACGGTCGAGCATCATCTTATTCAGCCTACCTTTGTATACGACTACCCGGCGGCGATTTGCCCGCTTACGCGACGACATCCGGACAATCCGGAAATCGCGCTGCGGTTCGAGGCGTTCGTAAACGGCATGGAACTCGGTAACGCCTATACGGAGCTGAATGACCCCAAAGTCCAGGAAGCCAACTTTCGCAAGCAGGTGGCAGGCGAAGGTGACGAAACGATGGCGGTGATGGACGAGGATTTCGTCATGGCCTTGGAGTATGGAATGCCTCCAGCTGGCGGGTTGGGAGTTGGGATCGATCGGCTTGTGATGTTGTTGACCGATAGCGCGAGCATTCGCGATGTTATTCTGTTCCCGCTTCAAAGGCCTGTGGAGTCTGGTGCGGCTGTCGTAGAGTCTGAGGCCAAATAGAGTTGCGTGCGGTGAATCATGTATAAGTGGTTTCTAGCTTGGCGGTACTTGCATACGAAGTTGATCGCCCTCTTTGGTGTTGCAAGCGTGACGCTTTGTGTGGCGATGGTGCTTGTTGTGCTGAGTGTCATGGGGGGATTTCTAGACACGGTTCGATCGCGATCCAAGGGCCTTCACAGTCAGATTGTGTTGGATAGTGGGTTCTTGCAGGGTTTTCCATATTATGCAGAGTTCGGCGAGCTTGTTGAGGAGGAGTTGCCGGAAGTCGTTAAGTTGACCTCCCCAGCTATTTATTCGTATGGAATTTTTCGGGTGCCAGCAACTTCGTATACAAAGCCCGCGAGAATTCTCGGCGTTCGGCTGGACGAATACCTGCAACTGAACGAGATGCGGAAAGGGCTACATTACGAACGGTATTATCCCGGCACGACACATTTGGGAATGCAGCAAATGCCTGTTGCCGGGTTTGACGCCAATGGCGACATGCAATTGGCGCAAGATTTGCGAGAGGCGAATAAGAAGTGGCGTCAAGACGAGAAGGATGTCGATTCGATAGCGAATTTCGATGCCGAACCTTTCGAGCTTTCCATGTATCCGAAGGTGGTTCCAACGAACGTTGGTTCTCGTGCGTTTGCGCTTGGCCCGGAAGAACCCGGGTATATCGGACGGGAAAAACATGGTGTCATTGTTGGGTGCGACTTGCTCAATTCGCGCCGATCAGACGGAAACTTCGATCGCCATCTTGCGCGGGGTACGGATGTAGCTATTACGCTGTTGCCGCTAACATCGAGAGGCAACGTTACCGGCGAGCCGCCCGTGCGCGTGCCTCTTCGTTACGCTGATGATTCTCGCACCGGGATTTTCGAAATCGACAGCATGAGTGTCTATGTGGATTTCGATTTTGTTCAACACAAGCTGGGCATGGATGCGCAAGACCTTGTTGACGGTGGAAAATCTGATGCTCGAGCGAATCAACTGTTGGTCGGCATTCATGACGGCGTTGATCTGGACGAAGCAGCGGCACAGATTCGAGAGCTTTGGGCTGGTTTTGTTGAAACCAAGTTGATGGACGTATCGCCGACAGATCGCTATCCGCTCACCGAAGTCAGCGTGATGACTTGGGAGGACATGCAAAGACCACTTATTGCCGCGGTTGAGAAAGAGAAGATTTTGGTGACGTTCTTATTTGCACTGATTAGCATTGTCGCGATCGTTTTGCTTGGCTGTATCTTTTTCATGATTGTGGAAAAGAAAACGCGCGACATCGGTATTATGAAAGCGATCGGCGCGTCGAGCCGAGGCGTAGCTGGCTTGTTTGTGGCGTATGCAGGCGCCGTCGGCGTGACAGGTTCCATACTCGGGTTGTTTATTGGCAGTCTTTTCGTTTGGAACATCAACGATATTCAGGATTTTCTCGCCAACTTAAACCCACAACTGCGCGTTTGGAGTCCGGAAATTTATTCTTTTGATACCATTCCGGAAGTCGTCAAGAAGGCGGACGCGATATGGGTAGCGGCTATAGCTGTTGTCTCATCAATCGTTGGCTCGCTGATCCCCGCGACACTGGCTGGTCGAGTTTGGCCCGTTCAGGCGCTTCGATATGAGTAACGTGATTCTCAAAGCAAGGTCTGTCCACAAAACCTACACCATGGGTAAGGCGGAAGTGCGGGTCTTGCGCGGCGCATCGCTGGAGGCTCAGGCGGGGGAGTTTTTGGTCGTGACGGGCGCGAGTGGCTCGGGCAAGAGCACGCTGCTGCACATTCTCGGAGGTTTGGATATTCCTGACCAGGGTGCCGTGGAATTTGAAGGACACGATGTTTTTGCCCAATCCCAGATGGCGCGAAATACCTATCGCAATCGTCAAGTTGGTTTCGTTTTCCAGTTCTATCATCTCCTACCGGAACTCAATGTCCTCGAAAACATATTGATGCCGAAGTTGGTTTCCCACTCGGCTTTGAGTTGGTTGACGGGTCGAGGCCAGGCGAAACTCGAAGCGATGGACCTTCTTGACCGGGTAGGCTTGAGAGAACGAGCGGGACACCGACCCAATGAGCTGTCCGGCGGAGAGAGGCAGCGCGTTGCGCTCGCCCGGGCGTTGATAAACCGCCCCGCCCTACTGCTCGCAGATGAGCCGACGGGTAATCTCGATGAAAAAAAAGGTGCTGATATTCTCGATTTGCTCAGCGAGTTTAACGAAGCGGGCCAAACGATTGTTATGGTTACGCATGACGCGAGGGTTGCTGCTCGGGCGCACCGCCGAATCGAGTTGGTTGGTGGGGCCATTCAGAGCAAACGCGATGGCTCGCCGTCTGTGGCAGATTCCGATTCCCAACCCACGCACGCCTTGTCGTAATGCCAGCCTGATTCCCGAACCCATTCCAAAACACTGATTTTTCGGCTGATAACCCATCTTGGCCCTATTCTTGGCCGATAGAGCAAGCGCTATTTGTAGAGTCCGAAAGCATGTTTCATCCCGTGATTTCCAACGATTTGCGCTACGCATCATCGTTTTGGGCTAAAGACGTGCGGCCGAATTGAGAAGGGTGGATTGTGATGGGTGGATGGGCGGTGTGTTTGTGGTTAGGCGTCATTGCGATGGGCGTGCTGGTTTTTCTTGCTTTCGTTGGAGACTCCTTGGCATTTCATCGAAAACGACTGAAAGCCCTGGAGAAGGAAAGCCACCGTCAATACGAAAAACGCCAGGAATCCGCCGCAATTATCGTGAAACCCGCCGATAGCGAATCCGAGGTTGCGGCTTGATTTTCAGCGGCTCGGAGCCTGGAGAGGGAGTGAGAGTGGCCAATTCTTGCAGCGTTTCCCCAAAATGACGCCCGGAGCTAAAAAACGGCTATTGTTGGGGTCTGGAGCGGATCGAAGATATAATACTAGTGCAAGCTCTATTCTACTGTAGCGTTTGAAAGCACGGTTTTACTCGAACATATGATCAGTTCGCCGTTGCACTAGACTGATCGTTGCTACAGAAGTTGATGGCAGGAAATACGGGTCGGCATCGGCAGGCCCGAGGTTTGGTGTTCCACAAGGGGGTTTCCCATGGCTCCAATCGAGAGATTCTCGCAGTTTCGCTGGTTGTACAACCTCATTTGCGTCGCCGCTCTGATCGGTGCCGGATTTGTCTTCGTATCCGGCCTGGCGGGGCATGATGCGACAAGTGCCACATGGATGGCGGTCGCTGGGGGATTCGCGATATTTGTTTTCGCCATATTCTTGGTGGTGATTCTATTGCTTACCAAGCTGGCATCGACGCAGGCTCGTCAGTTGGCGGAGATGCGCGATTTGAATGAGCTGGTAGCAAAGCAAGCAACCAAACTCGAGTCGATTTCTGATAACACAAAGCTGTCCGATGCAGCGAAGTCTCTCGCCAACCGCGAGAACGAATTGGAAACCCTCAGGTCTGCAATCAGGGCGAGTATTCGAGAACAGAAGTGGGAAGCAGCTCTTGGTTTTGTTGGCGAAGTGGAGCAGCGGTTCGGGTATAAGCAGGAAGCGGACACGCTCCGTGAAGAATTGGACGACGCCCGTAGTGCAGCGATTCAGGCTAAGCTGGCTAAAGCCTTGGAAATGATCGAAAAGCATCTCGACGAGCACGATTGGGTGCGTGCGCAAGGAGAGATTGATCGCCTTTCACGTGCGTTGCCCGGGGAAACCAAGGTGACAAGTCTGCAGGATCGTCTTCAGTCTTTGAAAGAGTCGCACAAAGTAGAGCTTAAGCGCGAATGGGAAGAGGCTGTACGACGTAGCGACACGGACCATGCAATCGATGTGCTCAAAGAACTCGATCAGTATCTGTCGCCGGCTGAGGCGCAAGAAGTGCGCAATACGGCTCGGGATGTCTTCAAAGACAAGCTGTTGCAAGTGGGTGTTCAATTCCGATTCGCCGTCAATGAGCGGAGATGGCGTGATGCGTTGAATGTTGGTCTGGAACTCGTTCGAGATTTCCCCAATGCGCGGATGGCGAGCGAAGTTCGTGAAGCGTTGGATACGCTTCGTGAACGAGCCAGCCAGGTTGCTTCCGAACAAGCCGAAGAGGTGGCTAAACCATAATTCAACGATGAGAGCTGCTGCCTTACCTCGAGGCCGCCGGTCACGCGCTGCCGTATTTCCCTGGACATAGCGGTTCTTCCAAGCAGAGAAGTTGGCTTACCCAAGTCCGATCATTTCTTATAGGACGTTTTCGTTTCGAGATGCGATCACAGCACCTTTAAGGCGACTTCAATTGGTTAGAGTTTTATGCCATGTTGCTTCCAGCGGTGCTTCAGTACGCTCCGACGTGTACCGATACCCATGGATATCGGGACTGTTATTACCGGAACAGCTGGCAAGAGCTGCCTCGGATTCGTTGCATTTACATGAGTCGTCGAAACGCCATGGGCAACCAAGAGAAACATCGATTCACGCCTTCGCCGACAAAGGGGCGGGGGTTTGTTGATGTAATTCTCAGTTTGCAGTGTCAGGCGACGACGCTTGTTGTGGTGTTGACTACTTGCGTGGCCATCGTGGTTGCGGGGTTTCTGGTGCGTGCCAGTGTCAGTTCATTGCGCAATCAACGAGCCGAACAATTGGTCGAACTTGCGTCGATGGTGGCCAAGGCTACCGCATCGTCCATCGAACAGTCAGACCTGGCCACGCTCGATCGCGTATCGAGCGAGATTACTGACGGAACATCCCTCGCATTCGTGCAGTTTGTCGATGCGGCTGGATCGCCTTTGGCGGAGTCGTTTCATCCAACGGCAACCAACATAAAGAATGTCATCCACAATGCGAGGTTTAAGCGTGCGGCGACGGGTCAACCCACACTATACGTTGATAAGGAATCCAAAGCGCGATTCCTGGATGTCGTTTACCCGGTCAATGTGTTCGTCGCGTCGTCTGGCGATGATGGAAGTTATTCCTCTTTAGTGGGATATGTGCGTACAGGTATGGTTGCGCAAGCGTGGCACCAATTGCTGGCTAGTAAGCTCGATACGATGACGGGCATGGGTGTAATCATCGCGGTTCTCGGCGTACCATTGGGGTTCATGGTTGTCCGAAAAATCACGACGCCGTTAGACGAACTGGCCGACTCGATGGACAGGTTTGCAGAAGGCGACCTGGATGTTCGGAGTAACGCCCGACGTCGAGATGAAATTGGCCGTCTTGCGTTGGCATTCAATCGCATGGCTGACAAACACCAACGGCTATACTCGCGCAGTCTTCGATTGAACGCGGTTCTGGAAAGGCGTGTTGCCAAGCGCACTGCTCAATTGCGCGACCTCGCGTCGCGCGAGTCTTTGACCGGACTTTACAATCGTCGACGCTTCAATGAAGTCCTGCAACATAGCTTCAGCGAGGCCAGTCGATATGACCACGATCTATCCTGCATCATGTTCGATTTGAACGATTTCAAAGCAGTGAATGATCAATTCGGCCATCCCGCTGGAGATGAGGTGCTCATTCTCATGGCGACAACGATCAAAAGCGAGCTCCGATCGGCGGATGTTGCGGCACGGTATGGTGGCGACGAGTTTATCGTTTTGTTGCCCCAAACCGATGCCGAGCAGGCTCGCGTGTTAGCCGAACGCATCGCTATGCACTTCGTCGAGGGAGTTTCCAGGCGCCTGCCTGATGCGCGTACTGGGGTAAGCATGGGAATTGCAAGTCTTCGAGAGCTACCGTCGGCCAGTCCGGATGAACTTATTCGGACTGCGGATCGCATGCTCTATCAAGACAAATCCAAGGTCCAGGACCGCCCTTCCACGGAATCTGGGACTTCGGCCCCCATTTCTGCCTGACTTTCCACTTCGCTGTGGATAATTGTCTCGATTTTACGAATTATAGGCACTGAGGGTCTTTGTAATCGCAATGTGCGCGCAAAGCGGGTAGATTTGTATTGTGAGGTTATTCTCCACGCCAAGCGAAACGAGAACAGTTTGGCTGGTGGACTGAAGGGGATTCAGGATGCTTGCAGCAATCGGTCAATATGTCGGTGGCAGAGTTGTTACCGCGATCATCACACTTGCGGTCATCGGCGGCGGAATCTGGTTTTGGAGACATCCAGAGCATTTGGAGACGATTTGGCTGACGATCAAATATGTTCTCGCCTGGTTGGGATTTGTGATCGTTTTGCCATGGGCTACTTGGTTTGTGGCTTCATGGGTTATTTCATTGGAAACCAATCGCGCAGCTGCATTGATGCTGATGGGTTATTCGCTGGCCGACGTAACTGTGGCATGGTGGATGATAGGTAGTTTCGCAGACCAGAATGCTTTGACGTGGGTCGTATTGTTGCTTGGATTCCTTTCAGCTGCGGTCTATAATTTCAAGGTTTGCGAATTTCAGGCGGAACGCCTGGAAGATGGCTTGTAGGTCTAAATCGATTGTGGGAATGTCAAGATGGCGACGTTGCAAAAAGGTGATCGAATTAGCAATTATTTGCTGGAAGAGCGTGCCGGAGCTGGCAGTTTCGGCGAGGTATGGCGCGCTCGGCACCACGTTTTCGACGAAGTCGTTGCAGTCAAGGTGCCCACCGATTTGCAGTATGTGCGAAACCTGCAGCGCGAGGGTGTCGCGGTTCATGGACTTCATCATCCAAACATCGTTCGCGCAATGGATCTTGACCCGTATGCGGACCCGCCCTATCTGGTTATGGAATATGTCGAAGGTCCGTCACTTCGAGAGGTGATCGATCGGTACAGACAGTCATTGCCAATTGATTCTGCCAAAGCCATTATGAGCGGTGTTCTGTCTGCATTGCAGGCGGCCCACGCTGGTGGACTGGTGCACAAAGACGTTAAACCGGCAAATATTCTCTTGAATTGTCCGATTGACAAGGTCGCGTCGGCGCGCGAAGTCGATGTGAAAGTCACTGATTTTGGCCTGGGGCAAGTCGGCGGGGTTACGACGCAATCGATCATGCAAAGTGGCAGCATGGAAACATCGCAGGGTAGAAGCGTCGTAGGTACGCTTGCGTATATGTCGCCGGAACAAAAAGAGGGTCAAAATATTGACGCTCGCAGCGATTTGTATGCTTGCGGGATTGTGTTGTATGAAATGCTGACCGGCGAAAGGCCACAAGGGCATAGTATTCCCAGTAGCTTGCGACAGGAAGTTCCAAAAGCGCTTGACGATGTTTTCAAACAGTCTTATGTCCGATTGGATCAGCGTTTTGCAAGTGCTGCGGACATGTTGGCTGCGATGCGTGGAAGCGTATCTTCGCCCGTTCCTCCTCCGCCTCCAGCAGCAGCATGGGTGCCAGCTGGAGAGCGACAGCCTTGTCGGTCGTGTGGGAACACGGTCGAAAGGGACGATCAGTTTTGCATCCATTGCGGCGAGCAGTTGGTGGTGTCCGTGCCTCGATGTCCATCGTGTGAAGCGTTTGTTCGGTCGAAGGATCGGTTTTGTATTTTTTGCGGGAACGATTTAAGCGTGTTGTCCAAGTGAGAAGGTGTGGATGAATCATGCCGCTCGAAGTCCTATTGTTGATTTTTGTGGTCGGCACGGCTGCTTTTCTAACCGGGTTGATTTATTTTACGATCCGTGTGATGGGCGGATTCCTGCATTTGTTTTCACGGCTTTTTGGTGCATCGCCGAAAGTGCCACATAAGAGGCATGTTGCGAGTAGACGTCAGCCAGAGGTGTTGGTCTGCGATCAGCCTCAATGCCGAAAAGTGGAATCCCGTGCGGCGCGGTATTGTAGTCAGTGCGGCGCCAGATTGGACCGCAGCAGTGTTTCTGAGTGATTTAACAAATGGCGATCGACGCAACCAAGGCATTTCAACATGAAACGGATTTCCTGGCTGGTGTCGAGGCGAACCTCGAAACGGCCAAAGGAACGCTGTTGCGAGGCTCTACTTGGCAGCTTACGCGCGACGATGAAACGGATCGTCTGCGGGCATTGATGGCTCGGCATCGCAATTATGATCGCGAGAAGCTAAAATCGCTGCCAGCTAATCGTAGGATTGTATTACGCGGGTTTGAAAGACGATGGCTGCTTGGGCGAAAGCCGACAGGAGTTGCGATTGCGTCGGTGCTGTCGCCAATGGGGCACTTTTCCGCAGATGGAGAAGCGCCGGCGCCGCCGGTCGGTTTGGGTGAGCTGACGGACCATGTTCACAAGCTCGTGTCTGACCGGAAGTCGCCATACGTTATTGGGATTTGCAGCCCGACTGGTTTCACGAAGGAGGCTCGTACTGCCCAGCTTACGCGAAAAAACCTGTCGATTGTGCTCATTGAGCCAAACGAGGCGGGTGGTTGGCAGGCCATGGCGGTCGGAGATTCCGTCGATCCTGCTTTGATGAAACTATTCGACCCGGAATCGGCAACAATGAAGGAGCAGCGCGTTCGCAAGCTCCTTGAGTCTCACCGAGCAGAGCTATTGACAGGCGGACTGTCCGCTTCGGCTATCGCGGGAGAGGCAAATCTTCCCGAGCATATTGTTCGGCAGGGTTTCGACCAGCTCGCCGCTGTCGATCCGGAACTGCACGTCACGCGAAATGACGGCGAATGTTTATTGTATCAAGGTGCAGCTATGGCACATCAGGAGAGAAAGTCGATGAATGTCATCGATCGAATTAGGCAGTTGTTTTCCGGCGATGGCGACGAAGCTGAGAAGGTGAATCTTCTCGCAGAGCGCAGAGCTACCCTGACCCAACGTCGCGATAAGATTTATGAAGCGATCGGGCAGTTGGAAAAGAAGGAATCCGATTTGCTGGTGCAGGGGAAAGCTGCAACGTCATCCGTTCCGAAAAGACGGATCGCTGCACAGCTTGCACAACTGCGAAAAGATATTGGTCGGCAAAACACCAGTGCGGCCATGTTGAATCAGCAGATCAACATTATCAGTACGGACATTCACAATCTTACGCTGATCCAGCAAGGTGAAAGGGCTCAACTGCCGGATACGACTGAATTGACGGAACATGCGGTCCAAGCAGAGGAGATGCTCGAATCGCTCAAAGCCGACGCGGACATGGTTGGCAGCTTGGAGACCGGCATCGAGGCGACGCTCACGAGTGACGAAGAACTCGCCATTATGCAGGAATTCGAAGAAGAACAGCCCTCTAAATTGACCGACACGATGAAGGCGCCTACGAAAGAGGCTGAGCTTCCGACCGCAGAAACGCCGCCCAGCCGTGGCCCTATTGCGGACGCGCTGCCTCCCGCTGCTCCGGAGCAATCCAAGCAGTCCCCGGACCCGGAAACAACGTAGCAAAAGTGATCGACGAAGTTCTATGAAACAGATTCTCGCAAAATTGTTCGGCGGCGGAAATCACCAAGCCGTGGGTTTCTTCGATTGGCTTACGAATCGCAAGAAGCCTCTATCGAAAATGTCACGATCCGAGCTTCGCAGGCAGGAGTTGCTTCTCGAAAAAGATCGCACGCGAATTCTCAACAAGGTGACAAAGCTGGCGAAGGATAAGGAAGGCCTTTTCGAGCGTGGTGCCAAAGAGAAGACGCCAGAGGTAAGGCGCATGCTTGCGCAGGAGTTCGAGCTGCGTACCTCGGAACAACTCATGCTAGCTCGCCAGCTAAACATCCGCAGCAAGGAAGTGATGACTGTTTCGAGGTTGCGCATGTTGCGCGAAAACGCAGATCGCGCGGGCCAATCATCCAAGCTGGGGCTGATTCGCGAAGCGGATATTGTCAGGCTGGGTCGAATGATCGAGACGGATGCGGTGAAGTCGGAGCTGTATCAGGAAAGGTTGGATGAGATACTTTCCATGGGCGCTAGTGTGGATGAGGGCGCTGCGTCGCTAAGCGATGCGGGGAAGAGTGTGCTGAACGTCTGGGAAAAACTGGATCAAGGTGCAATTACCGACGAGGCGGAGGCATTCGAAGAGGCAGACCGTACGGTGCGAGAGCGACAAGCTTCGCCGGATGCGTAGCGCGAGGAGTTGCATTCGATCCTGGACTTGATTGCTCTTCGTTCTCGTAAGGCTGCGCGAGTTGATATAAGCGAAGGCGCGATGAAGGTGTTATTATGAACAGCTATTCAAAACCATTAAGACGAAGCACAAGAGACCAGGTGATCGCCGGTGTTTGTGGCGGGTTGGGCGAATATCTCGGTATCGACCCCACTGCTGTGCGAGTCGGATACGTCGTATTGTCGATTTTGTCAGCCGGCTTTCCCGGTACGCTTGTCTACCTTGTTCTTTGGATGATTATGCCGGCGCAAGAGTATTATTAGTGCCTTGAATTGGGCACAAACAAGGAAGTGTTTCTGGGGCAAGCGTGTTGAGAACGAAATGAGGAGCCTAATTCAAAGGGCGAAATCGTATGGGTCTTTTTAAGTCAGCCGAAGAACGACGTATCGAGCGGGACATCAAAATTCGTCAGGGTATTCGGCGAATCGAAAAGTCCATTCGCGAGCAGGCGAAGTTTCAGGATGAGTTTATCCGAAACGCGCAGCACGCCAAGAAGATCGGCGATACGTCACAATATGCTTTCATTCGTAATTCGCTCAAGAAAACGGCGACGATCCGAAAAATGCTGGAGCGACAGTTGCTTTCGGTCAAGAACGCTTTGCTGATCAAGAAACAGGCGGAAGCGTCTGCTGATTTTGCCAAGGCAATGGGCATGATGGCTGCGGAAATCGGCAAGCTCTTCGGCGAGACGGACCTCGTCAAGACGCAGGCAGACTGGGAAAAAGCCATGGTGCAGTCACAAACCATGGAAGAACGCATGGGTATGTTTCTCGATACGGTGGAAGATGTCGCTGCCCAGGATATTTCCATGTCCGATGCGGGCGAGGTCATTGGGGATGAAGAAATTGACAGGCTTATCGATGCAGAGACCGAAGCGGAGCATCAAAAAGAACTCGATAAACTTGCTGGCTTGCGTGCTGAATTGGAATCTCTGAAAGGTCAAAGCGAGAAGCAAAAATAACCTGGGCGTCTGATGCCTTCACCAACAAGGCAATGACTCAGCCGTGTGTATGAATATGACTGTCTCGTTTTCAACATTTGAACGACTCAAAAGCAAGGGAGTTGCCTCGTATAAGAGCGGCGAATACCTGGCGGCTAAGACGTATCTTGTGGACGCAGCTGAGTGCATGGTCGAAATGGCTGAGAGTGCCAAGACCGCGGAGGCTCGCAGGCAACATGAAGAACTGGCTGCAGAGCTTGTTGATTTGGCCAAGGATTGCGACAAGCTTCATCAATCGCCCCGCGAAGCGAAAGCCCGCCAACGCGAGAAAGAAGGAGATAGCGGAAGCGCCGCCTCGGATTGGATTGTAAGAGATAAGCCAACGATCGGCTTTGGGGACATTGCTGGCTTGGAGGACGTCAAGGAAGAAATCAGGCTTAAGATGATCTATCCCTTCGCGCATCCGGAGCTTGCAAAGCGGTATGGCATATCGACTGGCGGTGGGATTCTGTTGTTCGGCCCGCCCGGCACCGGCAAGACCATGATTGCCAAGGCGATTGCACATGAAATCGACGCAACATTCTTCGTTGTGAGTCCCGCGCAGATGCTTAGTAAGTGGGTGGGCGAAGCGGAGCAGAACATTCAAAAGCTCTTCGATGCAGCCAAGGCGGAACCCGTCAGCGTGATTTTTCTTGATGAGACGGAAGCCCTTGTCCCTAAGCGAAAAAGCGGTAGCTCGACCGTCATGCAGCGTGTCGTGCCGCAGATTCTACAGGAATTGGAGGGTTTTGACCGTACGAGCGATCGCGCCCTACTATTCATTGGTGCGACGAACAAGCCTTGGATGCTCGATGAAGCCATCCTCAGGCCTGGGCGACTCGACGCCAAGGTATATGTTGATTTGCCGGATGCACCAGCTCGGTATCGGCTCTTGGAAATTTATTTTGACGACCGACCGATGGCGGATGATGTGGATTTTGGCACCTTGTGTGATAAGCTAAAGGGCTATTCGGGGGCGGATGTCAAGAACATTGCACAACAGGCTGCTCAGCTTCCGTTTATGGAAGCCATCTCCGGAAGCGAGGCTCGTTCCATTGCGATGAATGACGTTCTAACGATCATCGAACGAACCCCCCCTTCCGTTCATCCGTCCGACTTGATTCGGTATGAGAAGTTCGCTGAGTCGGGAAAGTGATGACCGTTCGTTCGTTTAAGTGTGAAGCATCTGTTTTTGCAGCACGATTGGCTGGCCGAATCGGCTGATGTCCGCGAGGTGAGAAATGATCTCTGGAAAGTTCGATCCACAAGAGTTTTTCAACAAGGCGAATCATGTCGCGCTATGTGTGGCTGCGGATGAAATCTTCGGTTTTCTAAAGCGTTCGGTGGACCTTCCGTCTTCTTGGGCTGCGATGGTGGCGCGCAAAGCAGGTGGCCATTTTGTTGTCAGTTCGGGTGGCGAAGTGGACGGCGAAGATGCGGAGAGCATTCTTTTTGTACGCACAACCCCCATTGAAGTTGCAATCCAGGAAGAGGGTTTGACGACGAAGGATCGTTTTCAATGTCGGGTTGATGGCAGACTACGCGTTAGTGTTATCGTCGACCGGGGTGAGCTTCTATCATTTCAAAAGGCGGCGCTAGGCAGCCATCGCGTTGTGCATGTCGAAAGATTGACTGATTATTTGAAACCTGCTGTGCGATCGGCGCTCGTTGCGTTTGTCGCAGATCGTGATGCGTCTCAGCTTCTCGGAGTTGGTATAGGCGACGCCGTTGCAACGGAACTTACAGAAAAGCTTCAGGGTGTTTGTTTTAACGCTGGATTGGTTATCGAGGCGAAACCTGAATTACGTTTTGACTCGGCGTCGTATCGACAGGTTTGCAATACACAAGACGAGGCGGCCCGTCGGCAGGCGGAACAGGATGCTCATCAAGCGTTGCAGGAAACGATCCGTCAATCACAAGAGTCCCATCTGGATGAGCTCCAGGGATTGCTGGGCAGGCTCAAGAATATGGCGTCGATTTCGCCAGACGTTGCGCTACCCGAGTTGATTCGAAGTTTTTCCGAAAACGAGCGTGGGCAGATTTACGAAGCGATGTTTGCGGCCGAACAGGAGACGCGTCGGACGCAATGGATCGTGGTAGCCATGAGCGGAGAATTGCTCTTCTTCAGCCCTTCCAATATGGAAGCGCCTGCTCGCCGTGTGCCCATTTCCGGCGAAATCGGCCCTGTGCGATCCGTACAGGCAGTATCGTGTGACAAGAATGCGGCTCTCTTTTTGGGGTCCGCGACGGGCGTTTATCGGCTGCTTCTCGGCCAGGCCGAACCGGAAGTTGTGTTGGCGGTGCCGGACGCGCCGTCCGTGCGCGGTGGTTTCAATTCCATCGCAGTTGCGGGAAATATTGTGATCGCATCACATTCGGAGCTGGGCATATGGGCTGCGCCTTTGGATGGTTCAGCCGATTCCAGGCCTTTGTTTGAGTCGATGACGCGTGATGCGAAAGCGGTGCGAGGTGTTAGCGCCTTGGAGGATGACGTTGTTTGTTCGTGTGGAGCCAATGTCTTGGCATGGCGAGCGGGCGAATCTGGCGATGTTCCCGATGCCGTATACCTGGGCAGTGATGCGACAATCACTGCAGTTGCAATTACGCCTATGTCTATTTTAGCGGGTACACATTCGGGCGAAATTTTCCGCTGGGCGCGAGGCGTGACGTCCAAGCCTGAAGGCTTGTATCGTGGACATGATCGTGCCGTCGAATCAGTGCATGTTGTTACTTCGCAAGGCGTGCCGAGAATGTTCGCCACGGATACTTCTTTGGCTGTTCGCGCGCGGGTTTTGGGTGACAGTTTTGAATGCCAATATGATGCGGGTGGTCAGACATTACGACGTGTGGAAGTAGCCTCTGATTTGGTCGTCGCAACGAACGACCTGCGTGATAGGTTGTTTGTGTGGTCACCTGCAAAGCCAGGCAAGCCACAATCTTCCATTTCGATCGGAGCTTTGACGGGCCGCAGCATCCAGGATGTGTGCCTTGTGTAGACTTCCGATGGTGACGGCTCATCAATTCTCAGGCAGTTCTTAAATCCTCGTATCAAAACAATGGCAGCTTACGGGTTGTGTTCTTTAGCCTTGCGATTTGCCGTATTGCGCTTACGATTCAGCCATGTCTCATGAGGCAAGTCATACGCAAAAACGATGTTGTACGGCGATCGTAATCGTTGCCATTATGGCGACCGGTTGTTACGCAGAATCCCACGAGGAATCCTCAACAAAAACAGCAAAAGAGGTTGGTCGCGCGAAGGCTATCTACCCACAGCGAATCATCGCAATCGCACCCAGTTCGGCTGAAGTGGTTTGTGCGTTGGGTGCGTGCGATGCGATCGTCGGCGTTAGCAAATACGTTACGGATCAGCCGAAACTTAAAACGACGCCCCGAGTTGGCGGCTTATTCAACCCGGACCTGGAAAAAATAATCGCACTTCGACCCGACTTGGTCATCATGCGCGGGAAGAACGATGCAATTGAGAACGTATGTCGCGAGCTTTCCGTTCCCATTTACTTTGATCGCACCGATAGCATTGCGGGGATTCTGCAGTGTGTCACCGAACTTGGGCAACGGCTCGGTCGAAAAAAGCAAGCATTGACAATCACTCAAGAATTTGAGCGGCGAGTGGGAAAAGTTCGCAGACGTGTTCGAGATCGACGAAGGCCGCGAGTTTTTGTAACCGTTTCCCGGCATCCGGAGCGTTTGGCCGACATTTTGACTGCGGGGCGCGGGACATTTTTAGGTGAAATGATTGAGATTGCCGGCGGAGTGGGTCTGTTCGATGAAATCGATATGGCATATCCGAAGGTGAGTATCGAGGCGATCATCGCACATCGCCCGGATGTTATTCTCGAACTCATGCCCGAACTGGATCTGACTGAGATAGAACGTCGCGATCTCGTCACTCAATGGCAAGAACTCGGATCGATACCCGCAGTGAGCCACGGGCGCGTTCATGTCATTACGGACAAGCGATGCCTGATTCCTTCGCCTCAATTCATCGAGATCATCGAAAAAATATCCTACCTTATTCATCCGGAGAAGTGAGTTGGCAGACAGCCGAAGACCGCTGTTAGAACTCGTGGGCGTACGGTTCGGCTTTCCGGCTCGGCCTGATTTTCTTGGACCTGTTGACCTTGCGATATCGGCGGGAGAATGTTGGGGAATTGTCGGCCCGAACGGGGCGGGGAAAAGTACGCTGCTGCGTATCCTGGCTGGATTGTTGCGCCCGATTCATGGCACGATCAAACTGGGCGCGCACAAATTGAGCAGTCTATCCAGTTGTGAGCGTGCTAAGCAAATCGCCTTCCTGCCACAGCATTTGCCGCGAGATGTCATGTTCCGAGCGAACGAAGTTGTGTTGATGGGGCGATATCCTCATCGCTCGTTCGGTCTGTTTGAATCCGCCAATGACCAAAAAGTCGTCATGCGGGCTATGGCCGTGACGCAAACCGAAGCGCTTTCTGGTCGGCATATGACAACGCTTTCCGGAGGCGAGTCGCAGCGCGTACATATAGCTGCGGCATTTGCGCAGGAGCCGGAAATTCTGTTGCTCGATGAACCGACAGCGTCGCTCGATATCCAGCATCAGCTACACCTTTTAAGAATTCTGAGAGATCGGTCACTGAGCGACGGGTTGGCCGTCGTCGTCGTGACGCATGATATCAATCTGGCTTCTATGTTCTGTACGCACGCGATTGTACTACATCAAGGCCGAGTCGTGGCTGCTGGAAACACCAGCGACGTAATCACGCCCGCGGTTCTGGATGCCGTATTCGGTGTGACGTTAAGCGTTGCTAACGCGCCGGGCAATGAAGAAAACCAGTGGATGGTTCCCCGCATAGTGAGATAAGCCGAGTAATAAATGGCGAGCATGGACTTAAGGAGGTACTGCAGGACTTTGGCGCTGTGCTCTCTTGCGCTGATTGCTTTGCTATTGATTAGTCCCGGCGTGGGTACGGAGTCAGCATCGTTTGGATGGTGGGACGCGTGGCGAGCAAAACTTGGTATCGAGATTTCAGCCGACGAAATCCTTCAAAAACCCCTCGCCGATTGGGACGACGATGGTAGCATTTCGAGCGAGGAACGCGATGGTTTTGTAGGTACAGCGCTGCGAATCGGATTCGATCAACGTTTGGCCCGGTCGCTCAATGCTCTGCAAGTTGGCATTACGCTTGCGATTTGCGGCGCTACATTTCAGATCCTCTTTCGAAATATACTGGCCACGCCTTATACCCTGGGTATTGCAAGCGGCGGATCGCTTGGCGCGCTCTTGGCACTAAAACTTGGCTGGCAATTTGCCCTGCTGGGGATGTCGGCGCTGGCTTTCTCCGCATTCGGCGGTGCACTGGCTGTAGTGGGCTTGGTGCTTCTGCTCGCGCGTGGATCGCGCAAACTGTCCTCAAACGAGTTGCTTCTTGGGGGTGTGACCATTGGTCTTTTCTGTTCCGCGATGATGATGTTCGTGACGTCCATTTCGAGCGAGCGAGAGACGTTCTTCATCGTCCGATGGATGATGGGAAGCCTGGACCCTGTGCGCACTTTGGCTGGGGCGTCGATGCTGCCGTTTGTCGTGCCTGCGTGGGTGGGAATGTTCTGCGCGGGTAGGGCGCTAAATCAATATCGCCTGGGCGATGATTTGGCACTGGCGCGAGGCTTGAACGTTGCGAGGTTGCAGGTCGTATGCGTACTTCTCTGTTCCCTGGCGACCGCGGCGGTTGTTGCTCAGTGCGGGCCTATTGGATTCGTTGGCCTGGTCGTCCCTCATGCTGTTTCGAGGCTCATCGGCCCAGACGCCAGGCTCTTGCTCCCCATGTCCGGTATGCTGGGAGGTGCATTCCTCATCGTCTGTGACTGGGGATCACAGATCGCACTGCCCATGGTGGGTTGGGCGACCGGGCAACAGATGGAAAGTGCAACGCTGCCGATTGGCGTCGTTACGGCTTTGATTGGTGTGCCGATTTTTCTGATCTTACTTCGCACCCGACCTGCTCAGCCCGCCTCATAGTCCGACCAAATGCGGCTCCAGGCCTAGACTATGCTTTTTCTCAATGTGGAACCCGCACGCATTTCGCTGACGTGCCCTTCTCTTCTGGAAATATGTGTTTTCATGTGTGGAAACTGAAAATAGGCGCCAACCGTTCTCGAATAGACGTGTCTTAGCGGTAGAATCACCATATTCGATAATCGGTGCGTTTCAGCGAGAAACAGAGTCTTGACTGGGAGATAATCATGTTGGCTGGGAAGTTTGGTCGTTCGACGATGGCGCTTTTGGCAGTAATGGGTTTGTTGAGTTCGGGTTGCGTCGTCGTAGGCGGCAACTGGAGTTGTTCCAGCCCGCGCGTATGGGCGGAAGCCTCTGAGACTTTGGAAATTGACCTGTCTGGCGATTCGTCGCTTTTTGCCAAGACGCACAACGGCGGCATTACTTACGAAGGCTCGTCCGCAACGGCTGGCAGCGCTCGGGTTGTTGTTACCAAGAAAGGCGGCGGTCGAACACTGGAAGATGCGGAAAATGCTCTAGCGGCGATCGATGTGTGGGTCGATGATTCGTCCGCTGAAGGTAAAAAACTCGGGTGGCGATGGAAAGAGTCTAAAAGAAGAAACTGGGGGTGCTCGGTTTCTTTTGATATTGCGGGTCCATCCGAAATTGGTTTCGAAGCGAGGACACATAACGGCGCGATTCGTGTTGTTGAAGTCGCCGGAAGCGTCAAAGCCACGACACATAACGGTTCAATTCGGGTTGACTCGGAAGGTGGGCCGCTTTCTGCTCGCACTCACAACGGATCGATCCGTGCCCAGTACGAGGGTAGTAAGCTGTCTCTCGTCACACATAACGGCCCGATTACGGTAGACTTGGCCCAAACCGTTTCGATTGCAGGAAACATAAAGACCCACAACGGCGGCGTAAAAATTGCAGTCGGTGATGAAACATCGGCAGTTCTAAAGTGTCGGACCCACAATGGCCGCATGAAAAGCGACGTGCCGCTCGCAGATGCTGAAAGAACAAAACGCACATTGTCCGGGTCAATCGGGCAAGGCGGCGATACACTTGGCATTCGCACGCACAATGGGAGTGTTCGAATCAAGAAAAATACTGGCTAGATTCGACGTTGTGCCCGCATTTTCAGGCCTTGGAGCCGTGCAACGCTCGATTCGCTGATAAGAGAGCCGTGTTCTTGGCATAAAAAAGAGGCGACCGTCACAAAGGACGATCGCCTCTCTGTTTTTGTGCGCCGGGCATGGCGCATTGCTTATGGAGTGTGAGTCTCCTGCGGGCCGTGGTGAACGGAACCGCTAGCCAAAGGCAACTGCTGGGTCGCGAGGCGTGGTGGGGAGGAAGCCGGAGGCAAATGTCGGACTCGACGAACAGAAATCGGATATAGGCCGGCGTCGCCGGGTAAGGCAGCAATGGATGCCGATGCCCGATATTCATCCGGAGGCGACGAAGGTAAATCCGGCGAGGCCCGGCAGAAAGCGATGCGTCTTACCCCGGGAGGTCTGCCGGATCGTCCGCAAGGACTACGGTGGCGGCGACGTCATCGGACAGTCCGGCAGAAGTCAGCCGAGGCCATAGTAGTCGTACCCCTGTTGCGACGAAGGGCCGAATCCTACGGACAGGAACGGGCATGGACGACTCGTCGACCGATGTAAGGCAGGCAGTTCCTAAACGGAACCACGACGCGAGCGGTAACGGCGGAACCGAAGCTGCTGCGTACGAGGTCGCCCGGTCGGTCGCGGCGAAGCCCACTGACTCGAACCTAACCGACCATCTGATGGATCAGGTTGTGGATCGCGACAACCTGAACCGCGCCTACTTTCGCGTAGTCACCAACAAGGGGTCGGCAGGAGCGGACGGGATGACCGTCGATGACCTGCTCGACTGGTGCCGCGCGAACGGACAGGCCCTGCGTGATTCGCTGCTGGACGGGGGCTATCGGCCTTCACCAGTCAATGGAGTCGAGATTCCCAAGCCTGGTGGCGGCAAACGGCAGTTGGGCATTCCAACTGTCGTCGATCGACTCGTCCAACAAGCGATCCTGCAAGTTTTGGACCCGATTCTCGACCCGAAGTTCTCGGAATCGAGCTATGGGTTCCGTCCGGGGCGAGGCGCCCACGACGCCTTGGCATCGGCCAGCCGACACGTATCGGAGGGCTACGTCTACGTGGTCGACCTTGACCTGGAGAAGTTCTTTGACCGCGTGAACCACGACATCCTGATGGCACGCCTCGCCCGTCATGTAAAAGACAAGCGTCTGCTCAAGATCGTGCGGGCGTTTCTGACGGCGGGGATGATGCAAAACGGCGTGGAACACGACCGAAGCGAAGGAACGCCACAAGGTGGACCGCTGAGTCCGCTCTTGGCAAACCTGATGCTGGACGATCTCGACAAGGAGCTGGAGAAGCGTGGCCACCGCTTCGTTCGTTATGCGGACGACTGCAACATCTATGTGCAGTCGCAGAAAGCGGGCGAACGCGTCATGGCCAGCGTCCGGACGTTTCTCGAGAAGAAGCTCAAACTGTACGTGAATGAGGAGAAATCGGCGGTGGCCCTTGTGAGCGAGCGATCGTTCCTCGGCTACCGCCTCTTTCAACAACGGGACACTTGGCATTGCGCCGAAAAGTGTTCGCCGTTTTAAGGACCGCGTACGCGAGCTGACTCGACGAAACTACCCCGGCAGTCTCGAAGAGAAGATCGGACGGCTCAACCGCTACATTTACGGGTGGGTGGCGTACTACTGTTTCATTGCAGCTCGAAGTTACCATTATCCGATCTTTCTTGAATAGGATCAAGGAGGATCGCTATGGCGTTATCGCACAAGGTTATCGTTAGGCTTAGTCCCGGTCAGCGGAGCGCGTTGCGGCGGATCGTCCGCACGGGGACCCACCCGGCGGCTATGCAGCGACGGGCGCACATCCTGCTCAAGACCGATACCGCCGGACCGCACGCTTGGTCGGATGAGCGGATAGCCGAGGCGTT
>JAJDEA010000179.1 GCA_029260035.1 Phycisphaerae bacterium | reverse complement strand
CTGAAGATAAACCTGTTGCGCCATGATGCCCCCCGAGCGCGACTATGGGCTAACCCACATCCCCAGCATTAGCTGACGCTAAGGTTCAAAAGGCGAGATGGAAATGACTAGGAAGTGCGTATCTCTTTACGCAGAAGTCGAGGCAGATTCCACCAGTTGCACCAGGCTTGCGACGTCGCGTTCGAGTTTCTCCGTCGCATCGGAATGAATAGCTGCCGTGTTGTCGGTAGCTGTCATGCCGTGTCCTGTCCGATTCTGGTGGGTATTCGGCCTTGGTGCTGAATTGCTGTTCTCTACGAGATCGCGCAAATCGTTCAAGCTTGCGCGAGCGCTCACCAGCCCAGAGTGCAAGGTCTGATTTCCGTTCGAGAAACCGGTTGTCAAACTTGTGCCAGCTAGAGCCAGATTCTTTGACATTGAGTTGGCTTTGAGGATCGAGTTGTACTGACTGGTGTCCTGAGGCGTAATTACTGATGGGGCTGTGTTATTGCTTTGCCCTTTAGTATTCGTTTCGCTTCGTCGAGGAGCCCTGATTGCCCGACGTGGATTGGCTGCCGCAGAATTGATGGCCTTGAGCTTGGCGAAGCTGCGCCGGATTTCGCGCAATACACCCCGCATGGTGTCGGCCATCCGTTCAGCACTGGCTTCTCGTAGCACGAGTTGTTGGCAACTGGATTCCGCTCTTGCGACGAGGGCCTTAGCTTGCCCCACGAGCATTTTCAGATCGAATTGTGTTGTGCGTGCTTCACCAGAAACACCGACCATGCCTTCAACGTGCTGCTGCAGAGAATTTAATCGGCGTACAGTTTGCTGAATATCGAACCCAGTTCCTGAAGATGAGGAGAGATTTCCAGTAGGGTATTGCCCCCTCCCAGCTCCACTGAGTGTATACCGTTGACTTGCGGGCGCTTGCGACCCGTTTGCCGACTCAAGCTCTTGTACCCGCTGTTCCAATTGCATCATCGGATTCGGCTTGGCGTCCCCATACATGGCTGGACGCGACAAGGGCCGTGATGTTGGTGTTTGATGGGTAGGGCCGTTCTGTTCGAGCTGCTCTCCCGTTCCCTGAACAATACTTCTGCCGTCAACAATGCAAATGTGTTTGATGACCGATTTCAAGAACGAGCCGTCTATGCGTTTTCGGTTTTCGGAATAGGCGCTGACGAGAGCGTTGTCGCACAGTGTATTGACGATCCGGGGCAAACCTTGTGAATGTTCGAAGATGAGGTCATAGGCTCGGTCGTCGAATACGCTTAGATCATGCATTCCTGCAACGGAGAGTCGAAGCTCAACATATCCTTGCGTAGCGCTGCGGCTCATCGATGGTAAGTGGTAGCTTCGGAATAATCTTTGGCCAAGCTGGCGTAGTTCCGGCGACGCGAATCGCTGTTGCAGCTCAGGCTGACCTACAATGATTATCTGTAATAGTTTGGCATCATCCGCTTCGAGGTTGCCGATTGTGCGCAATTGCTCAAAGGCATCCGTTGGAAGTGTGTGTGCCTCATCCAATATCAATACGACAGGCGTGTTCTGCGCAAATTTTGCAAGCAGGAAATCGTGCAATGCACGAACGTACTTGGCGTGACTACATCTTGGCTCTACCGGGATTCCCAGTTCCGCGCATACTGATTCGAAAAGGTCATTTACATCCTGGACAGAGTGGTTGATATTTCCAAACGCAATTTTTGTTCCGAAGTGACGGAGCATCATGCGTGACAGCAGAGTCTTGCCAGCTCCAACCTCTCCGGTTAGCAGGAAAAACCCCTTGCGTTCTTGGACCGTGTAGATCATCGATGCAAGGGCTTCCTCATGGTCCGGCGTTGCGTAGAAGAAGCGCGGATCTGGTGTATTGCGAAAAGGCAGTTCTCGAAGTCCGAAAAACTCGGCGTACATACTGGTACCTCTTGGGTTAATTCCGCACGTCTTGCGCGGAGTGAGCTTTTGTCGCGTCCTTGAATATCGGTCCATGCAGCGTGACTCTTAAGGAGCACGCACGATGGTATTTCCGGACCATTTGGCGCCACTTGGCCAATAAGGCACCGTCCTCCGTCGCGTAAAGCCTTATCGGACTCGGTTCCGGTCCGCTAACGTAATTCAGATGATCCCGTTAGCTCCCGATAAAGTCGCAGGGAACGAAGGGAAACGCTTGCTGAAGTTGCGAGCAAAAGGATCGATAACCACAATGAACGATTCCAAAGGCAATACGAATAGAAGCCGTCGAATGTGCGTTACGCTGACTCTATCCGTTGTGATGGGATATGTTGGCTTGGGATGCGCCGCCAAGAACACGGACATGTTGCACTTCTTGAGAGAGAATGAGCATCGCGTCTCAGCCATTGAATACCGGGTCGATGTGCCCGATGTGATTGGTATCAGTGCGCCGCGAATTCTCGAAATTGACGGAGAGTCGCAGAGAATTCAGCCCGACGGCAAGATCAACCTCCGTCTACTCGGCGAAGTCAAGGTGGTTGGTATGACCGCCAAGGAGATGGCGGCCAAGTTGGAGGTGTTGCTGAGCCGCTACTATGCCGAGCCGAAAGTTAGCGTTCGGGTGCTTTCCTATCAGAGCAAAAAGTTCTATGTCAGCGGGCAGTCCTTTGCAGGGCCTCAACCCTACACGGGAAGAGATACGTTGATTGATGCCGTCATTGCGACATCTGTGGATTTTCGTTCATGGACAAGCCGGGTCAAAGTAATCAGGGCGTCTCACGGTGAAGCCCCGGCTCGAACATTGACTGTAAACGTTGACAAGATGATCAAGGAGGGCGACTGGAGCGCCAATCTGCTTCTTGAGCCTAACGATGTCGTATTGATTCCGCCGACTCCATTGGCGTGGATTGCTCGTGGTGTTCAGCAGCTGATTTACCCGGTTTGGCCTGTCATCGATGCGTATACGACGCCGGCACAAATCATGAATGCCAACGACCAGTATTCTGATGGATCGAATGGGACAATATCAACGAGGGGTCGCTCCAGGCCGGCAACTTAGAAATCGCGGAAGAAGCAAACAGGGTATGGATTCTGACAGTCGCAATAACCGGATAATAACCCAATGGGTCGTATAGCAGACGCATTAAAAAGAGCAGAGGACGAACGTCAAAAGGCACTGCGCACCGGTCAAAGGGAAGGCGGCGGTTTGAACGCCGCGGTTGAAAATTCCTTTGGCAATGCTGGAGTGAGTGTGTCGGCGAATGTTTTGGTGGAACCACAGGCTGACGATCTTCCGCCAGCTGTCGAGGGTCTTTCAGAGTCCCTCGTTCCGTTTTACCAGAGATCATCAATCATCACGGAGCAGTATCGTTCGCTCCGAACAAGATTGTTGAGCCAAAACCCACACTACGAGCACCGCATACTTGGGATTACCAGTGCGATACCCAAAGAGGGGAAAAGTGTTACGACGCTTAATCTTGCGTGTACGCTCGCCGAAATCAAACACCTAAAGATCTTGGCCGTTGATGGCGATTTTCGACGTGGCTCGCTAGCGCGAATGTTGCGGCAACCTGACGGCCCCGGTCTCGCCGAAGTATTGAGTGGGGAAGCGAACTACTCCGATGTGATTCAAAAAACACCTATCCCCAATCTTATGGTGTTGCCTGCGGGGCGTACGAAGAATCGCTCCGCTGCAGAGTTGTTGGCGTCAGCTATGGCTAGGCCGTTGTTTACCAGGTTGCAAAACGAATTTCATTACACAATCGTAGATACGCCTCCAGCGACGACCGTGACGGATGTTGGGATCGTTGGCCAACTTTGCACGGGTGTCATCGTTGTTGTTCGCTTGAACCGAACGGACGATAACGCCGCGAAACGTGCCGTGCGACATTTGCAGGTAAATAATGTGCCGATCTTAGGATGCCTGCTAATTGGCAGAGATTCTTCGGGCGGCCGATTCAGTTACGGCTATGGGTATACGAGTTACTACCGGTACTACAACTACAACCAGTCAGAGGATGAATAGCACGAGAGCATGAAGCGCTGCGGGTTTCTCCAATGAGATGGTCCGCAATGTGACGGAACAACTTTCGTAACCAGCATTCTCTTGATGTGAGAATAAGTGTGATCAAAGGACGTACAATTGTTTGTCTGGCTAGTGCGTGGGATTACGATCCCACAAGCAAGCACCAGATTATGAAGATCCTGGCGCAGCACAACGACATCATCTGGGTGAACTACCATGGTACCCGTAGGCCGACGCTTTCCAAGTCTGACCTCCGTGCATCGTGGTCTGCGTTAATGAGATTCGCACGCGGAATTCAGCGTGTGGGTCCGTCGTTCGTTCAGGTGACTCCGCTTGTCATTCCCGGTGCTTCGAATCCGGTCTTGCGCAAACTGCACGAGCGTATGTTGATCACACAAATCCGCCGTACGATTCAAGCCGTTTCGGGTGCAGCGAACAAACCGGTTCAGGTCTGGTCCTTCGCGCCGGATGTTCCTTATCTTATTGGTCAATTCAATGAAGAGGCATTCATCTATTATTGCGTAGATGACTATACAGAATTCGAGGGGCTTGATACAGATCGCATCACTCTTGTCGAGGACGACCTTCGTTCGCGATCAGACATCGTTGTGGCGACATCTGAATTGCTTCTCAAGAAGAATAGAAAGAGTCGTCCGGACACTGTATTGGTTCGCCATGGTGTAGATTTTGACCATTTCGCATCGGCTTGGCGCGACAAACTCGATCGACCCGATGATCTCAAGAATATCGAAGGGCCAATATTCGGCTTTTTCGGCCTCATACATTTTTGGATTGATCTACGCCTCATCGCCGAAGTTGCCAGGCTCAGGCCTCAGTATTCTTTCGTGATGATCGGTGATTGCATTGCTGATACTCGTGACCTGGAGAGACTGCCAAACGTCCATCTTCTTGGCAGAAGACCCAATAAAGAATTGCCCGCGTATTGTGCGGCTTTTGACGCAGGTCTCATGCCTTTCGCATGCAATGCAATGACACGGAGCATCAATCCAATCAAAATGTACGAATACCTCGCTTCCGGGTTGCCGGTTATCGCTACGCCGCTTCCGGAAGCTGAGCGTTTTACAGGTCCAATCAAGATATCGGAGACGCCGGAGCGATTTGCTTCCGCTTGCGATAATGTTCTTGAAGAGGACCAGCCTGGCCGGCGAGCTGTTATTGCTCAAACGGTTGCGGGAGAGTCCTGGGAGTCGAAAGTGGAACTTCTATCGGAAGTGATTGAAGCCAGGCTAAATCCGGCGACACCGATAGTGTCAAGACATGTGACGCAAGTGATGCCTTCCACGAAACGAAGGGCGGCGGATCGGCGAGCTGGCTCTTTTTGAGTTGTTCTTGGCGGCAAGCCATTTACCAGCTACCATCTCCGGTGATTTGGTTCCTTTGCAACTCTGCCGGAGTGCGTTTATGAAACGCGGTTTTCATTTCTTGGTTTTTACCGTCGGATTATGTTCTTGTCACTTTGGTTGTGGCAGCGCTGCTGTGCTGGATTTTCCAGCCCGTTTGGTCGGCGCTGAAGGCCAGGTTATTGTGCTCGAAGACTTGGAAGCGATTGCAACGGACCCAAATCTTGATGACGATGCCAAGCGCCAACAATTTCGTGATCTGGGGATCGAAGACGAGGATTTGATTTCCGCGTTACTCGGCTTTGGGTAAATCGTGCCATATCGCTTGCGGTCGTTCCCGTGGATATTATCAGTACGCGGGAGAGAGATCATTTTTCGAGATGTCCTGTGATTCTCTCGACCAAGTCGCCGATGTTTTGCATCGCGGCCATTTCGCCTGTTCGAAACCGAATTCCAAACGCCTGCTCGATTGCGACCATCACTTGAACGGTAGCTACGGAGTCCCAGCCTTCGACGTCTTTGGCGGTCATTTCCTTTGAAAGCGCGAGTTCATCAAGGTCAAGGATGTCGCCCACGGTTTCGTTGAGTTTGGCCAGAATTTCCTTTTCCGTCATTCCTTCTATGCTCCAGAAACTAGAAACTGTCTACCATTTCGATCGACGTATCGAGCGGCTCGGCTGAATCTACCGTAATGCGCCAGCATGTTCCGTCGCCCGATCTTTCATCTTCTGTAAACCCCAGGTCGCGATAGTGGTGCTTGACAAGCTCGTTGCGATCAGTGGGATTGTAAGTGCCGACGATGTTTCGAATGCTCATTTCCCGGGCTGCGGTGAGAGTACTGTTGAACAGCAATTGCTCAACACCTCGCTTGAGCACGCGACAGCTCATCAGCCAGTTTTCGACAATCAATTCATCGTTCACGATTCTCGCGAAGAAGACGCAAATCAAGCCATGATCGCCGAAACGATCTTTCAGCCGAACGCTGCGGGTCAGGTAGGATGAGTCGTTGGCGATTTCCTTAATCTCGGAAAGTGTCACACGGCGCGTCGTTAAGTTGAATTGGTTCGTCTTATTGGTCAGTTGCGTAATCCGTTCCAGTGAGGCGCCATCGAATGGCTTAATGATGGCCTGCATGTCGAGCGAC
>JAJDEA010000178.1 GCA_029260035.1 Phycisphaerae bacterium | reverse complement strand
GCAATGGTAATTGTTGCCGGGATGAGGTTGAGTGGTGTGATGGTGGATGCACCGGAGTCCAGGAGGAAAGTGACAAGCTGGTCGGACAGGATGTCGAGGGTATACGTTCCCTGTGCAGCTGCGGGTACGTTGACGATGAGTCCGCCGACGTTGAATACGGTGCCATCATCCGCGCGTCCGCCTGCGCTGGCAGAGGCGAGCCATTCATAATCAGGCGTGCCGGTTGCGACGCCCGTGAGGGGAGCAAAGCCGGTGAAGATAAAATCGATGGCATCAATGCAGACCTCTGGAGTGCATTGCGATGAAAGTGCACAGGCCATGCCGTTTGGGTCTGGCAGAAAGCCGTTGGTGCATCGCTTGATGACCTGAAAAGCGCCGACGCTGGTGTCACAGGAGCCGTCGGCTCCGCTGTTGCACGCGGTTGCGTCGAACGGGTCGCATTGTGCCTGATTGCCCGTGCATTCGCCAAAATGCGTAAGCGGTGCTCCCACGCCTGAGCTAAAGCCGGAGGAATCAAAAGCCGCTTGCACAAGCGCCAAATCGGGGGTGCCGGTTATGCCCGGGTCCCAGTTGGAAACGCGCAGGTCGAGCGTGACGGTTTGCCCCGCGCCTGTCAGTGTGATCGTGTTGCCGGCTATCGAGTGAGCGCCGCTTGCATCGATCGGCACCCATTGAAGGTCTGCGCCACGAGCACCCGTCGCAGCCACACACACCGTCAATAAACACCCGACAATCTTCCTTGTAGTTTCCATCACGGTTTCCTCCGATTTGCGATAGCATCCCCAGCCGGGCTGAATCGAGACCACGGCATCGCAGCCTCCAGGCCGATCGCGGTTCCAGCATGTGCTCGCTCGGCTGTTGAGAGACAGAACAATGACATTATTTGATTTGCAAAGTCAGTGAACGGTGTGCGGGCGTGCGCAGAACCCAAGGCATGGATCAACCCAACCTGAAAGACGGTCTTTGCATCCACGACGCTGATTCGCTCCCTCCCATACCAAACCTTGTCGGCTGACCCGAACACCACGCCGACAAAAACCGCATCTACAACTGACGTCCTATAGTTTGACGTTAAGCGGCTGAAAATTCAAGGATAAAGACGTCGAGAAGTCATGGGAACGAGGGAAAACGCTCTGAAGATAAACCTGTTGCGCCATGATGCCCCCCGAGCGCGACTATGGGCTAACCCACATCCCCAGCATTAGCTGACGCTAAGGTTCAAAAGGCGAGATGGAAATGATCGGGCGAAAGCATTTGAAGAACTTCCTGGTGTTTCTTCGTCGGAGATTTAGCAATGCGAGACGCGCCAGTACCGAACGCTATTGCGAGATTCGAGGTGGAGGGCCGCCATCGGAAACGTGAGGTGCGGATCGTTCGATTTCCGTAATCATCGTTCCGCGACGCCAAACGCGTACCGCACCGGTGGATTCTGACAAGGTGATCGCGATGCTCTTTGTGCATGCGGTAATGCCCGCAGCGGCTGCATGGCGCGCGCCATATCCCTGTGATTGAATTTCACCCGCAGCTGCAGGGCGGAGAATGGCGCATGCGCTGACGATTACACCGTTTCCCTTGAGGATAAAAGCACCGTCGAGCTTGGCGATTTCTTTGACGGTTTCGCTGATGGATTCGTCGATGATGTTGCGCTCTTTTTCCGTATAGCCCTTAAAGGGGTTGATGCGTCCCTCGTCCGAATATTTTTGAACTTCACGGTGATCACCTGCCACGAAGATGGCACCTACGGGCTTGCCCTCACGTCCTTCACTCGCCAGTTCCAAAGCCATGCGTAAGACGCGCTCGAATACCGGCCTGCGAATGTGTTCCGTTAGCCTTGGTTGGCCTACCGAGTGAAACAGTTCGTACTCTTTCCCGACGCGCATGGTGACGAGGGTGTCGATTTGTTGGCCACTGACGCCGCTAAGGAACACGAACGCGTTGCCCGCTTTTAAGAGGCCTTGCGAAAACGCGATCAGGGCTGCCATTTTTATTTGGCCCATGCGCGTCAAGTCAAACGAGGGTACAAGCATGGCGTGCGCATCCACGCCCGCAGCCAGCTTCTTCTCGTCCTCATTCCGGCAAACCAGGATTAACTCGGTCGGTTTCTTGACCACAGATGCCACATGGCTTAGGTCGTCCACGGACCCGACGTATGCGAACAAGACGTCTGCGGATACTTTCCTGGCAACGTCTGCCGCTGCGTTGATAATCGGCTTGGAGAAATCCTTGTCATCTCTTGCGGTCATAGGGAACGCGAGCCTTTTTCTTTTTGGAATTGAGGCTTTGACCAACGCACAATATACTGATCGGCTAAGTGTTAGCCAAACTAAGCCAACTCACGGTGTTTGTATGGGTAGCCGTTGCCCTGCTGCCTTCCTTTGGTTCCAGCGTGCAGGCGCTCGACGAGCCTGCGGTTCCGCAGATCAGCGAATCGCACCGTGCTTACCTGTCTCGCGTCGCCAGGCGAGCCATGCGCGACGATCTGCTAGAACGCGATATGTACGAACCAGGATATGTCCCCGCAGGGCTACGTTCACTAACTGCGGAGGTGGTTGTCCGGATTCGCCAGGATGGATATTTGCTCTCCGCCGCGGCAGGAGGCCCTGCACCGGCCACAAAGGCCACACGGGATGCAGCCCTTGGCGCAATGAGACTCCTCCGCCACGACCGGGAAATGAGCATCGATCAGGTACCTGACCTCTTGGTCGAGCTTGAAGTAGTAGGCCCAGCCCAGCCCATCGATATCGAAGGCGATTGGACCAAGCCACGAGCGGTCGATCGGTTCCTCGAACCCGGGGTTCACGGCGTGGTGATCATTGGCCCAAAACAAAGGCATCGGTTTTGCCCTACGGAAGTGTTCACAAGCGATATGACGGTCGCTGATTCATTGAAGAGTTTCGCACAGAATGCGTTGAGCGATCCTTCACAAATCGCAAAATCCAAGCTGATGCGATTCCGCTCCGTTCATTGGATTCAGCCGAAAGGAGGCGCCGCGATAGTATCGCTGCATCGTGGTCTGACTGTTCTCGATAACGCCGTCGTAACAGCGTCCAATCTTGATAACGCAATCGCCAGCCTTGCAGCCTATATGGCCTACCGTCAGCAGAATTCCGGCTTGTTTTCTTACCAATACGAACCGGGCTTGAACCGTTATAGCAAAGATGAAAATCTGGTTCGGCAAGTTGGCGCGACGTTGGCACTTTCAATGCACGCCAAGTGGTCCGGCGAGAGCGCGTCCTTGGCCGCCGCGAACACTGCTATCCGCTATCATCTTCAAGGGCTAACAGACATTCCCGATGTCGATCGCGGCGCATTCATCGCCACCGCTGACAAGAAGAATAAACTTGGCTTGACGGCACTGCTTGCAATTGCCATGGCGGAACACCCGGAAGCAGGACGATTTCAGGATACGCGCCAGCGTCTCGTTCGTGGCATGCTTTGGCTACAGCGCCCTTCGGGTATGTTCATCACGGCCTTTCCGCCCGCAGAGCGCATCGATGCACAGGATTACTTCCCCGGCGAAGCGCTCTTGGCGCTGGCTAAGCAATATAGCCTGGAACCTTCCGCCGACATCCTGGGAGCGTTTGATCGGGCGATTCTGTTCTATCGTAGCTACTTTCGAAATGCGCCGTCACCCGCCTTTGTGCCATGGCAGGTGCAGGCTTACGCCTTGATGGCTCAGCAAGGTCGCCGAGGTGATTATGTTAGTTACGTCTTCGAGCTATCAGATTGGTTGGCCCAAAAACAGTTGAACGAGTCGAACTGTCCTTGGCCTGAACTTTGGGGCGGAATCGCCGCGTATCAGCCGGGGCGTGCCGGCGTCTCAACCGCTTCTTATCTGGAAGGATTTACCGCAGCCCTGGAACTCGCGCGAGTTATGGGCGATCAAGCGCGAATTTCGAAATACGAAAGAATTGTCCGCGATGCGGCACGATTCGTTATGCAGCTTCAATTCAGGCAGGAGGAAGCGTACTTCGTGCGTAGTCCGAAAGATGTGATTGGCGGCATACGCACGACGCCCTCGCTCGATCTTTTGCGAATCGATCATGCGCAACATGCACTCGTTGCACTCATTCGTGCGCGACAAACTCTTTTTCCAGATGAGCGATAGCGGGCCGTGACTTCGGATGAACATCTCGCTCAGCCGCCATTAGTACGAATACTTTTCTTGCCGTTCGTGATTTTGGCGATTTCCATGACGGCGGTAGGTTTTCTTTCGACGCAGGCACTTCTAGCTGTGATCATCGATGGTCTCTCTGCTCTGGTTATTGTTGTGCCTCCGATGCTCGCCGGGCTTTGGCTTGTCCCCGCTTTTCGTATTCCCAATCTGCCTCTTCGTTGGCATTTGATTTTGGGCGCAGCACTCGGACTTGGTGTGACATCGTTGCTCGTCCTTTGCCTTGGACTTGCAGGGTTTCTCCATAGGCCTCTTTGGCTGGCTATTTTGATCGCGCAGGCAACGTGTGGAATCGTTCGCCTTCGCCAACTTCTTGGCGCCGGCGTCGCGATCATGGCATCGGATACGATCAAAACAAGCCCGACTCGTTTGTCTTGGCTTTGGCTATTGACCGCGCCATTACTGACATTGTCGCTAATCGCTGCTTCCAATGCGCCGGGAATCCTCTGGGAAGAGGAGGGTTTTGGCTATGACGTTCTCGAATATCATTTGCAGGTTCCGAAAGAAGCGTTCACGGCAGGTAGTATTGAATATCTTCCGCACAATGTATACGCCAACTTCCCGTCCAATGTTGAGATGTTGTACCTGCTCGCAATGGTGGTTCATGACAGTGACGTCGAACTCGGGCCCACCTACCATTTCATTCACTTGATCTTCGCTTTGCTTGCGGTAGGGGCCGCCTGGGCGGCTGGGCGCGATCGGTCGAGAGAAGCGGGAATTCTCGCGGGCGTTGCGACTGCATCCGTTGGATGGCTCCCATACCTGAGCGGCGTCGCCTTTGTGGAAAACGCGATGCTCTTTTATGGTCTCTGCGCACTTGGCTTGGTTTGCCGGAATCGGAGTATATCCGAAGACTCCACAGCCAACAAAGATGGCGGCGACATACGTCAGTTTCCACAATTACAGCGAGGAACCATCGTCCTGAGTGGCGTCCTGGCGGGCTTCGCTTGTGGCTGCAAATATACCGCGATACCAATGATCGCCCTGCCAATGGGGTTTGGATTGTTGATCCTGCCTGCTCTGGGCATGAACATACGCGATCGAGTCGTGCGAAGCGGAGTCTTTTTGACTGCCACGTTTCTGGCATTATCTCCGTGGCTCGTGAAGAACACAATCGCGACAGGCAATCCTGTTTTCCCCCTTGCCAGCTCCGTGTTTGACGCATCCCCGGCTGGATGGGGGGTCGCGCAACAAGAGCAATGGGATGTGGGCCATGCACCGGCTGCGAAGGACGCGGGTTTGTCAAACAAGCTAAAGGTCCTTTGGAAACACATTCCAGGCGATTCCTTGCAACGATTCGGGCCTTTCATCCTGCTGCTGCCATTGCTTGGTCTGATGTATAGGCCTCGTGATTCTTATGATGGAATGCTGTTGGTCGCGCTCGTAATTCAACTGGCGATTTGGTTAATGGTCACGCACCTCTATGCGCGATTTGCGGTTGTGATGTTGATTCCTTTGGTGTTGTTGGTGGCGAAAGGCCTGGGTCATCACGCGAGTGTATTGCGTCGATGCGCCATCTTTGGAAGCCTTACGTTCGGCACTATTTGGAATGCCTATCACGTCACCAATCTTGTGTGGGCTGAACTGGCGCACCCGAAGCTGGTTGCAGGCATATCCATCGAGGCGTTCACGCAAGGGGGTCTTCCCGGGTACGAATACATAGGATTCGTCAACGATGAATTGCCAGCTGACGCGAAGGTGTTGCTGCTTGGCGAATCGCGCGCTTATTACTTCAAGAAAGAGGTTGATTACACCGTCGTGTTCAATCGCAGTCCGTTCGTCGAAGCCATCCGTAGAGCTGAGAATGACTTGGCGATAGCCGATTGGTTGCACGAAAACGGATACACGCACATTCTCGTACACTGGGGCGAGATTCGGCGACTGGCCCGGTCGACGTATGGCTTTCCCGCGCAAATCAATCACGCACTATTTGAAAAACTAGCCCACTACGGCGTGAAACCTGTTCGTAAATTCAGCCATCCTCAATCGATGTTGCCCTATGTTGCGATCTATGAAGTGACGAGCTTGCCCGAAATCTGATGATTAAGAATGCCAAGGGGAAGGCGCTCTTATGGAGGAGCGATTGATTATCGCCTGCCTCGCGCAGCCCGATCCATCTCGCGTTTGTGATCTCGGGCTTTGATGTCCTGTCGCTTGTCGCCGATCGTTTTCCCTCGCCCGACGGCGATCGTGACTTTGGCTAAGCCTCGATCATTAAAGTACACCCGCAGTGGCAGCAGGGTGTTCCCTTGCAGTTGAATCAACGGGCGCAATTTTCGGATTTCGCGCTTGTGCGCAAGAAGTTTTCGCCGGCGTGTCGGGTCGTATCTCGTCGATTGGCTGTAGCGATAAGGCGGGATATGAAACTTGACGAGCCAAAGTTCATCCCGCTCGATGCGCACAAACGCCTCTTCCAGCGATGCCCCGCCCTCTCTCAGGCTTTTGACCTCCGAGCCTTCCAGGACGATGCCGCATTCCGTTTTATGGCTAAGCTCAAACCGGAAGCTCGCTTTTTTGTTGCGACAGACAGCGCTATTTGGCTCTTTTTTCTTCGACATTGCATTAAAACAGGAAAAAATACAGTGAACATCAAGTAAAACTTATGGTAGCCGGGTTGCAGAGCCGATTTTATGGGTGCTGCAGTTTGTCGCAACACAGACTTTAACGGATGGTTATAATGGTGTGTTCAGATATAGGGAAGCCCTTGAAGAAGACGTCAGAAAACAAGAGCAAGAGTCACGAGCAATTGTTGGTTCGTCGGATCCAGCAAGGTGATCAGCCCGCCATGCGCGAACTGGTCTACTTGCACAAGGATCGGCTGTATGCGTTCATTTTTCGCATGGCACGAAACCATCATAATGCGGAGGAAATCTGTCAGGATGCTTTTCTGAAGGCGTTCGCATCCATCGATTCGTTTTCGCCCAATTATCGGTTCAGTACTTGGCTGTTCACCATTGGATACCGTGTGTGCTTGAATCGATTGCGGCGGAAAACAGCGTTGACGGGCGATATCGATCTCGCTGCCCTATCCATCTCCGATAATGACACACCTTCGGCATCTTTGGAATCGAGCGAGGCTTCCGAATTGAAAGGGCGTGTTTGGCAAGCAGTCGATAAGCTCAGCCCCCCCCAGCGTGCCACAGTGTTGTTGTTTTACCGACACGATCATAGCTGTCAGGAAATTTCTCGGGTTCTGGAGGTGCCGGTTGCTACTGTTAAGAGCCATCTTCATCGCGCGCGACTGCAACTCAGGAAATCGCTTGAATCGCTCAGCGAAAAAGATTTGCGAGAGTTCCGCAATTTTTCCGGCACAGCTGGGTAGAAAGATGTAGAGAAGATGTTGAGGGTCATCGTGACCGCTGTCTTCCTTCCGACCGGGTAGACCTGGACCATGGATTGCGAACAAGCACAACAGCTCTTTGATGCGTATCTGGACGGCGATCTCTCGCCAGCCATGCGAACTGAACTCGGCGCGCACCAACTGCAATGCGAGGATTGTCGACGTGCGCTAGCTCTTTTGGAAGTGAGTGGGCACATCGTTGCTGCCGACCCGCATGAGACGACAGGCCTGGATGATGGGTTCGTCGATCGTCTGTTGGAAGCCTGCCACGAATCGCCTCAGAATCAACCATTTCAACGAATCCGACGGTTCATTTTCGTCGGCAGCGGTTTGGCTGCAGCGGCTGTCGTCGGTCTCGCGCTCATCGGGGTATTCGATTCTCGTGGCAATGGTAAAGTCGCTGGTGTTACCGCGACCAATCCAATCGCACAACCCACGGCGAGTGAGATCGCCAACTCCCTTGACGAGTTTGACCCAAGGCCCGAAGAAGGCGATGGGATGGACGCAAAAACGCAGGCTTTGGATGAATTTCTTCGGCGAACTCGCGACAATATCGACGTCGTTGAGGATGCGCTCGATCTGACGATTCTGCAGACCTTGGATATCCTTGAAGAAGCCAAGAATTCTCCGACTTCGCCACGCTCTGTTCCGGCTCTGCAAGACCCTGCGCAAGTGCATTCCCCCGACGAAGTTGATGCAAAGTCGAAGAATCAAAGCGATTGATCAGCCTTTCCAGTGAAAGCTGGTCCCGAGGCTGACCGGGAATGCAATAACAAGCAATCGGTCGTAGCAAATGGCTGCAAACCCGACGGCGACGTCTCACGACTTCCTTTCTATAGTAGCGAATGGTCGAGTGTTGCGGCGAATCGCGCTATCACACGAGCAAGAAGTCCATCAGAACGCTACAGTAGAATAGAGCTTGCTCTAGCGATACACTGCGTAGGTCACGACCGCGCGTACGCACACCATCGGTTTTGTGGTGCAATCGTTCGGGGAGCCAGGAAATTGCAGAAATCGATAACGTGCATATCTTTCCAGCGCTGTGTGCGAGCAGGCGCTCTCTTGGTTCTCATCGCTGCAGTCATGCCTTGCGCCTATGCCCAGCCCCAGAAGAGCAATCCCAAGGAAGACAATTCGTTCGCACGGTTCATACCGGCATCGGTGAAGGTCTACGCGCGAATTCGTAAGCCGAAGACACTGGCTGCGACGTTGCAACGTGCCAATGCATGGCATGTATTACCATGGCTCGCCGGCAATCCGATTGAGCACGACGATTCATTCAATTTTCGTAGTTCTATCGCTCGCACGCTGGCGATCCATAATCCGACAATCATCGACGAAATGTTGAATACCGAGGTGGCGATAGTCTCTAACAGCCTCTTTGAATTGCGTCACGCGGTTTGGATGTTTCGATTGCCTGATGAGGAAACCGCAGAGCGGTGGTATCCATCTGCTCGCCGTATTACGGAGCGAACAGTGGGATCAGCGACGATGTTCCGCACCCGCGACGGCTCATCCATATGTATTCGCAATGACATCTTGACCATTGGGCGCCCGCGTTGCGACCGTACCATTCTTCGAAGAATCCAAACGCTTATGATCCTGGCCAAGGCACCAGAGGAGACGCTGCATCGCTCCAAGGTATATCGCGAATTCGCTTCCTACCTTCCCGCGCGTGAACTGGCCGCTGTGTTCCTAGCCAATATTGAGAACAAAGATCGCCCGGCCTTTGGATGGACATCGATGCCGAACGCGAGCGACGCGATGTTCGGTCTATACGAACGTGATGGGACACTGGATATTAGTATTCGCGCCGCGCTGAAAGAGCCAGCCGACCTGACGCCACTCAAGCCCGATACAATCGACTACTTGCTCAAGCTTCCACAATCGACGTTATGTGCCGTATCTATGACGCTAAACATAGAGCAAATCATGTCTGCCGCGTCCACGATGCCAGCGTCGAGCGTAATACAGCGGCTTATGACGCTGATCCACAAGCTCGGCGAGGGTGGCCCGACGTCGAAAAAAGGAATTGGCGAAGCTGGGTCGGACGCATTGATCGTCTGGGGACAGGACCTCCAAAGCGAGAGTACGTCCCCACAACTGGCGATCATGTTGCGGTGTGACGATGCGCGGTCGGTTCAGGCTGAGTTTACACAAGCAGTACACAATGCCCTCGCTCTTGTGCGAACGGTAGATCCCGTCTCGGCTGACGCAATGCCAGCTTTCAAGTTATCGAGTCACCTGGGCACAGCGATCTTGCACGTCCCTCTTCAGGCCTACGCGCGCGCGTCGAAGTTCCCACGCATTCGAATCGCAGAAAATCTCGATCCAGCTTGGACCTCCTGGCGCAATTGGTTCATTTTTGCGTTGAGTCGCGACCATTTGGAACGCATCCTGGATTCTCAACATGGTTTGGCGCCGAATCTGGGTGACGTTCCGAACATCGGAGAAGCTGGCCGACTGCCTATTCGTCGCAGAGGGCAGGTGATCGTTCAGACGGACCTGGCTGGCGATGTACTTCAGCAGTGGATACGCGATGCCGCGAACAGCCGCTTATCCGTTCTCTCGCCCGTTTGGTGGCAGGATGCGTCTGCCGAAATAGACCGCTTCGTCCGCCGTTATGGCATTGAGCTTGTCAGCGACGAGGCGACTGGCTTCGCGACTGTAAAGAACATAATCCCAGATTCGCTTGCGGCCGGGGCCATGAAGGCTGGTGATCGCATCGTCGGCGTCGATGGGGCATTGTTGGAATTGGAGAACCCCAATAAAAATCTCCGGGATCGGCTATCCAACTCTACGGAAGAGGGCAAGCAACATGTAATTCGATTGCTGAGAGGGGACGCGATGATGCAATCCACACTCCCTATCGCTGCCGCTGAAAAGAAAGTGCCAAACTTTGGCACTCTACTCAAACAGGCTGCTGGCGAACTTGCCGCTTTGGGCAAGAGTGTTCAAGCGATTACTTTTACCGTTCACGATGTGGAGGAAAACCGATACTCCGCAAGGCTCACTCTCCGATTCGTTCCGAAGTAAGTCAGGCAATTCACCTCGTTAATCCGAGCGTCGGCGGTAGGCTAAGCCGTATATTTCGCGGCCCTCTTCTCTGTATTTGACTTCAAAGTTTGTACCAACCCAATTGGCACCGGTCTGACTTGATGGACCACTCGCCTCAATCGAATCAAAGTTGGAGCATCCGTCCAAACGCTCTCTGATCCAATCAAAGTATTCTTTGTGATCCGTTTGCACGAAAATTCGGCCAGCTGGCTTAAGAACTCGCACCAATGTGTCCACAAAATCTCCTTGAAATAAGCGGCGCTTGTGGTGTCGCTTTTTCGGCCAGGGGTCAGGATGGTAGATGTGAAACGTCGAAACACACGAGTCAGGGAGGTGACGCATGACAAAGATCTTTGCATCGGTTCGCATGACTCGAACGTTGGTCATTTGCCAGCGTGCCATGCGATCCGCGACGTACTGGTAGTATTTGTTCGCCCATTCAATTCCTACCAAGCGGACTTCTGGATTAGCCTTGGCCCGACTGAGCAGGAAACCACCCTTGCCGCACCCTATCTCAATCTCGAGTGGGCCCATTGAATCAAACCAATCGCCCGGATCGACCGTTTCGCCTTCGGCTGGCGGATCTACAATAATATCTTCAACAGTGACCACACGATTCCTCAGAAAGAATTCACATACCCGGTGTCAAGTTCAACAACAATGAGCGAAGGTTACGCCAAACGACGGTCGGCTTGCGGAAGGAAGCCGGTAGCCCCAAGTTACGCTCGTCGCTATACTACACAGGCGAAAGTTCCCAGGCTACCGCTTCGAGCGCTCGGGTGCTGGCAAATTGCGGTTATTCACGGGAAGAAAACTAGGCTCTGGCGCTGCAGTTGAATAGAGCTTGCTCCAGGCAGCGGTAGCATCCAGACTTTCCAAGGCCCGTTTGTTAAAGACCTCCGACCATGCGACGAAAATTGTTGGAAAACTACAAACGCATCGAACAGCGCATTCAGGATGCGTGCAGCCGTTATGACCGGGATCCGTCTTCCATCACACTTGTCGCCGTAACCAAGAGCGTCAGCTTGGATGTAATCCGTGTGCTTGTCGACTTGAACCTCCAACACCTCGGCGAAAACAGGGCGCAGGAGCTGACCCAACGCGCCGGGATGATTAACGAATGGCTCGGGCGACGCGCACGAGACCTTTCCGCTGGCGCTAAGCCCAGGCCTAATTGGCACATGATCGGTCATCTTCAGCGAAATAAGGTAAAGCATCTCCTTCCCTGGGTCGATCTTATCCATTCCGTTGATAGTCTTAGGCTTGCGGAGGAAATCGATGCCCAGTCGGGCAAGCTGAATCGCGTGACGCCGATTCTTCTCGAGGTCCATGCCAGTAACGAACCGACCAAGCAAGGTGTCGCCGTCGCAGCCGCAAGCCATCTTGCGGAGCAAATCAGTACCTTGCCGAATATTGAGATTCGCGGGTTGATGGCTATGGCTCCGCTAACTGATGACGAATTCGTCATACGTCACACGTTTGAACGCACGCGAGAACTCTTTGAGGAAATCGTTGGCGAGCGAATTTGTGGCCCCCAATTCAAAGAACTTTCAATCGGTATGAGCAACGATTTTGAATACGGAATCGAAGCTGGCGCAACCTATTTGCGCATCGGGACCGCGCTATTCGAAGGTGTGGATGGGGCTAAGCCATCGCTTGCTCACGTTGACGATGACGTCTAAGCGGCGGATTTTCTTTCGAACGGCCCCCTCACGTTTTCGTTGTGAGTTTTCGTTTGTTCCAAGCAAGTAAAATTACATCTTTCGGTCACCGCGTAACCAGCGCACAATGCCCCACATGAATCGCATTGGAAATCAGGTCGCGGACACTCAATCGGCTCATCCCGCAATCGACAAATCCCCAGGCTCTATTTCGCTCATTTCCGGGTGCATGTTTAGTGGCAAGACGACGGAACTATTGAAGCAGGTTGCTCGGTTTCCTCAAGAATCCGTGCGCCTCTTCAAACACGTTTGCGATACGCGATACGCACCCGATGCCGTCGTCACACACAATGGTATCGCATTTCCCGCCATTGCGGTGCATTCCGCATCGACTATCGTCAATCATATCACAAGCGGTGTCCGTGTTGTAGGCATCGACGAAGGCCATTTCTTTGACGGGCAGTTGCTCAATATCGCCCAAGGCATTGCGCAAACAGGCGTCGATGTCATTGTCACGGCGCTAGATCGAGATAGTTGGGGGCGACCCTTGCCGATTTCCTCCAAACTTGAAGCCGCCTCTGATAACTCGGAAACAAGAACAACAGCTTGCTCTCAATGCGCCGATACCGCAACACGAACACAAAGGCTTACGCCAATTATCAACGGGAATATGATCGGCGGCGAAGAGAGTTACGAACCTCGTTGCAAACGATGCTGGAAGGCCCCACCAGAAGCGCCGCTCCAGACCGATTCGACGATCCGCTCATGAAATAGGGCTATTCGTCGATCCTCGATTTGCATTACCGGAAATATCGAAATAGATTTATGCCGTTATCAAGGCACTTCAAGACGGAAAATCCCACGAAATGTCTTTCTCGGAAAACACCGGGCCTTCCGTGCAGCAGAGCTGATATCGCCAACCTTGCTCGTCATCCTGATCGTGGATCGGAACGACGCAGGATTGGCAGGTTCCGATACCGCACGCCATCGAGCGCTCCATACACACATAGCAATCTATGCCACGTTCTCGGCAGAAACCAGCCACGAATCGCATCATTACCTCGGGCCCGCATGTGTATACAACCAATTCATCATTAGCGACGGGATTGTTTTGGTGATAAGCTTGGAGTGCCGAGCCGATATGGCCGGGAAAGCCGCATGATCCGTCGTCGGTACTCACGACAATTGCAACATTCGATTGTGCAAAGTTCTTATCAGCCAGCACAGCATGTTGCGCGAGAGTGTCAGGTTTGTCGTCGCCATCGAGCGCAAGCGCCAAAAGGTCCGCCGATTGGGCCCCGAAGAAACCAATCACATCACGATCTGCCTTGGCTAGCGACTTTGCAAGATACATCATAGGCGGTAGACCAACGCCGCCAGCCACCATCCACGCATTCTTCTTTTTCGTGTCGATCGGGAAATGGTTACCCAAAGGTCCAAGGACGCTCACCGCATCGCCTTTTCCCAGTTTTTCCATCCATCGGGTCCCGGTGCCAACAACGCGATAGAGCACGTCGCATTCCCAGCCATCGCTTACCTGTCGATGGTCAGCTATGCTAAACGCTCGGCGTAGAAATGGCTGGCGATAATCCATGGTCGTGAGTCTACAATCACCGATCTGCTCCTTCTCCAGGAGAGCTGGCGATATGTGGACAAATTGGCCGGGCTTGGAATGGTCCATATCCCGCAACTGCAACGTCAGCCGATAGTGCTCTCGGCAGAGTCGAACATGGCTCGATACCATCGCCGTTCGGTATGCGCCGTTTGTTTGTGATTGGCTGGCAGTCATACTTATTCCTGTACCGGCAGAGAAGATCATACGATCAAGTCAGTATCGCGATCACCATTGTGGCTGCCAATGCTTGCGCACAAAAAAACTTCCGAAATCGGCTGGATCGCCGATCCCGGAAGCTCGCCACGGCTAAGAAGAGCCGCATATTTATGTGCCGAAGTGCCAAGCATTTAGCACCTTCGATCGACCTCAGTTTCATCCAGCCCTTACCATGTGATTTTCCTCACTTTGGCCCAAAAGTCAAGCTATTCTATCTACTATTCACAGATTACGAAAGTGACGTAAGTATTTGTAAATACATAGCTTACGAATTATCGACGCCATAAATTGCTGGGTTCAAGAAATATCCTGTCGCTGCACCTCAAACACACGGATGAGCCTTGGAACTCGCTTCAAATGGAGTGAACATTGAAGCCGACGGGGAACATGAAAAGGAAGAAACCTACTTCTGAATGCTAGTCTTGCTCGTTTACGCCAATAGGGAAAGGCATCCTTGACGGCGTGACCTGTGCAGATATTATTTTGACTGGAAAGATGGTCTGCTCGCGACGAGCTTATCACTAAACATGAAAACAGAAGGCAATGCTACGATTAGCAGCGAGAAGTCAGGTGTAGGGGCGAATCGCTCTATTCTCGAGTAAGGGTGCATACGAACGCTGCAGTAGAATAGAGCTTGCTCTAGCCCTCTTGCGATAGGCTGCTAATGCAGCTTTGTTTGACAGCAGAGTATGGATGCTAGATTCATTACTTGTAGGCTCTTGGCTTGCTGCTGTGTTTGTTTGTGATAATTGTAAGCGGAGCCTTTTCCGACTTGGCCTTGGTTTTCCCGGCGTGCAGTTTGATGCTGAAAGAACTGGCGAGCCAGACATTTTAGCAAGGATTTTGGGGCAGGTAGCTCAGTTGGTAGAGCAACGGACTGAAAATCCGTGTGTCGGCGGTTCAAGTCCGCCTCTGCCCAGTATCGTAAACCGCTGCAAGTCCTGGACTTGTGGCGGTTTTTCGATGGGTCGCGACCCGTCCGAGAATCGAATTTCCTGTCTGAGTTTCCCGTCCAACAATCGTAGCCCCGCTTCCCGTGTCGTCAAGACAGGGTGGCATTGCTATGGCACTTGGCCAGTTCTTAAGACATGCGGATGCTATCTGCGGGCGAAGCGGAGCGAGGTACGAGCGTAGCGCAGCCGATATAGCAGTGAACGGTTAGGTGTAGCGGCGAGACCCTCTATTCCGCGAATAGGAAGTTCGCTTCTGAATGTTGCAGTAGAGTTTTCTTTAGTCGATTCGTTGCCATTCCCGCCGCAGCAGTCCAAAGAATATTGTGTCGTTGATTTCATCGCCTACTAGCCAGCGTTCGCGGAGGTGCCCTTCGCGCTGAAACCCTAAGCGTTCCAGCAATCTAATGGACGCCTTGTTGCGTGGGTCTACGTCCGCCTCGACGCGGTGCAATCCGAGCTTGTCAAAGGCGAATCGCAAAAGCGTACTTGTAGCTTCAAACATGTAGCCCTGATTCCAATGGTCGCTCCGTAATGCAAAGCCGATTTCCGCACGGCGGTTTTGGGTGTCGACATGGGCCAGCGTGCAAGTGCCAATGATGTAATCATCGCTATTTCGCGCAATGCCCCATTGGTAAAGCGTGCCTTTGGCAAAATGGTCGCGTATGCTCTCGACCATTTGAACAGCCTCGGCCTTGTCATTCCACGGTGCGGAACTCCAGTAACGCATAACCTGCGGGTCGGAGAATATCTCGAAAAGTGCAGGCATGTCGTTGTCCTGCAGCCAGCGCAGCGATACACGGGGGGCAGTCAGTGTGGGGAGTTTTTGGCCTTCGATTATTGTCATGGGTTTCATGTTGCGATGGTTCAACTCAAATTGGATGGCACTTTGTGTCTTTGGCTGGCATTATAGCGATTTCTTCGATGGTGCGCATTGTTCGTCGTATGAGTAGATACAGTGGCCCGCGTGCTTCGCGAGTTGCTATCCTGTTGCCGGTTCAAACCAGGAAGATGATACGTTTGCCCTTTCTTCCGTTTGCAGCTTGATATGCTGACTCGTATTTGTTTCATGGGTTGTTACTCCTTGTCAAGTTTATCCATTAGCGCTTGAAGCTCTGGTGAGTAAGGCCCAACCTTTTCGTCCAAGATGTTGACTTGTAAGAATACTCGGCCCCGAGCCAGAACTTCGTCAAACATCGGCGAAGCAATTTCGGAATAAGAATCGGACGCCTCTCCCCATGCTGTTGGCTGGCTGGGATGATGCGGATTGTTGTGGCGATTGAATCTGTCGATAATCTTTATTAGTTTGTGATACAGCTTTGACATTGGCTCGGCGACCGTAGTCGGAAGTAGTACCAGATTTTGAAAAAAGACCTCTTGAAACGCTTCATTGTTCGTGTCTATTTGTCTCAGTTTTTCTTTCCGGCTAGGTTCATTTCTAAATTCAATTTGCTTTACATATGATTGGACGTCTTTTTGCAATGCTTCAAGTTTCCGGAATGATTCGACAAAAACCTTAGCCGATTCTCTAGATGTGTACTCTTGGCTACTAAGTTTCGATTTAAACTTCACTATTTGCTTTTCGCGAATCCATATCCACACGGCTCCTATTCCAGTTGTAATGTAGGGCCAGTAGTCAAGCAAAAGTGATGTCAGACCTGATGTTTGCGCCATTGAATTCTACTCCAAGCTCCCACGGCTCGCGCCGCAGGGGGGGGTTACTCACTTGGCTACCTTCAACCGCATCTTAGAAAACACAACGCCCCCAACCGCAACGATGAACAGTGCCATAATCACGACGCCCATCACTCATTTGGAGTAACTGCATCGCTATCCGAAAGCCCACTTCTCCAATCCTTTGGTGGATTAGGACTTGCGACACGGAATCCGACGTCGAAGAACTCAAACAGCGGGTCGGCAACGAACCGGATCGACGACGGCAGGTAGTCCTCGGGGCTCCACCACGAGCCGCCCCGGAGGCCTCGATAAGAACCGTAAAACGCCGTCTCATTCCACTCAAACACGTTGCCCCCCTGGTCCGACGTGCCGTAGAAGCTCTCGCTCAGCGCCCCGGCCGTACCCACGGTGGTCACGTTACCAAACGGCCCGTTCCAATTCGCGCCTCCGCGGTAGTTCGCCACGTTCGTACCGGGGTTGCTGATGTCGCCGGTCGCGTTGGCGGTGGCGATGGTCGGGACACTGTTGCTTGAAGTGGGGTACAGCCAGTAGTCGTCGCTGTCGCCTCCTTGAACCGAAGGCTGGTGGTACGCCGCCTTGTACCACTCGTTAAACGTGGGAATGAAGAACTGCGCGCCCTCCGCTCGCGTCTCAGACACACCGTTGCTGATGGTGTACACGCCGTCCTCGGTTGTGCTCGCGTCCTGGGCGCCGGTCGGTTGTCCGTTGTGCAGCCAGTTCACGAATCGCATCGCGTTGAAGAACGACATGAGGTTCACCGGCTTGTTGCCCATGTTTGTCTTGACAGTGTACGTGAAGCTGCCCGAAGAACCGCTCTGCGTGATGCCAGCGAGGAGGTGACTCCCGGAGTCGTAGTACAATGCGTTCGTGTCCGTCGCCGCCACAGCGTTAAGAAACTCCGTGTACTGGTCGTTTGTCACCTCGTGCTTGGCAATGCGGTATACGTACGCGACTGAACCGATACCTGGAACGATGGCAGAGTTTAAAGGGTCTTCGGCGTTTCCCGGATTGCCGACCGTGACCCATTCGAATGTCACTTCAGCGGATGCCTGTGCAGTAAATCCAACCAATACCAACGTCACAACCGAGGCGAGAATCTTTGTACGCATGGGAATGTCCTCCTAGTTAGAATTGAATAACCGATCTAGTATAGCAGGTTTGGCGTCGGTTCCGAATGGAATTCTGCGAACTACCGAACCAATCTCGCCTTTCCCCATACCGGGTTTAATAGAACTACCCGGTATGACCAATGGACCAGGGTAGGCAGGGGCCAGGATGCTTTTGGTGCTATGCAATGAATGTTCATAAATACTATAGGCGCGCCCGTAGTTGATTTCATTCTTGAACCGCCCCAAGAAATGCGTTGTCTTGTGTTCTATCACATTCCAGGCATTCGATTGGCCCAGAATTGGGATTGCGCCAGCGACGCCATCTTCACTCCCGTTCCGACCGGGGACTCCAGTAGTGGGAATGACGTGTGCCAGGAAATCGAGACCGACGCCAATTGCGCTGTGGACTGTCCGTAGCGATGCATGTTTGAACAAAGCAAGGCCCGACCGAGGGCAAGGGTGGTTGAGTCGCTCCCGGCGAGCCTGCTGGCGCGTTGAATTTACGTTTTCGCCCGGCGGCGATTGAACTGCTCAGACGGGTTACGCATTAAGGGTGCCAAGTGGTGACGCTGATGTATACTTACGAATTGTGTCTTGCTGTTTCGACGCAATCAAACCAACGAAGGCTGAATTCGGCGACGCGAATGCCGAGGTTGCCTAAAAAACTCCCCCGCCGGGCGCGCTCGATCATTAATCAAACGCGCCCAGCGCCCCCCAGCGATAGGGGAGTCTTATTGATGTCGTGCAAATGGCGCCAACGCTTTTTCGCAGCAACAATTCCGTGCGTGAAGCGATGGCTACCGATCGAAAGCGGAATCCGTATTCCCATTCAGCCGCTTGTCGTTCTCATTCTACGGTTGCGCCGGTCAGCCGGGCTAGTTGTTGGTTGTAAGTCGTTTCCCTGTAGTAGGTTATGGAATTGCAAATGGTTTAGACAGTTGGTTTTTGCAGGGCGTGATGCTGTATTTGGAAAGGAATCTGCTGCCCCCGTATTCCGTTACGCAACTCTGTGTGTTGCGGGTGCGATGAAGCAACTGCTTATTCTTGTGAATGCCTGAAATGGTGGGTGAAAAGAAGGTGTCCTCGCTATGGCTCGCATGTAAACCGAAAGGAATCGTCCAGGTCGGTAGGAAGAATCAGCGTCTGAATCATTAGACTCCGAGAATTCTCGCACGTCACGCCACGCTGATCCGCGCTGTTGACTAACGCATCGGCATATTCGGCGCTGAATACGGGCTTGTCGGCTAAGAGGAACGCCTGCAGCGCATCGCATTCATCAAATTCATGGCATTGCTCGTTGACGGCGAAATCGAAGTATTCCACAAGGTCACTGATCTGATCCAAATCGTTCTTCAGGCCAACGGCAAGCCCACGTTGATGAGCTTCATTGGCCAGGAACCGATTGAAAGCGAGCTGGTCCGTAGCTGTAAGGTCGAATCCTGAATCGTTTGCAAAACCATCGACATTGTCCGGCTCGACACCATCGCAGTTTTTTTCGGCTGCAATGTCTAAGCGCTCAAGCATAACCGCCCGCACCGTGTTCGATCGAATGTCCAACCAACGTTCGTCCGCGAAATCCTCCAGCGGGCTTCCCAGATCGTCAGGCGCAAATCTGTCGGCGTCATCACGAAAGCTTTCGAATGTTCCCGCAGAAAAATAGCAAATCACCTTCCTGCCCTCATCGTGCAGCGAATCGATGAGCGACTGGGAACTGTCGAACAGGTCCATATCGTAAACGTCCACATCGTAGGACTGGTTGATTTCGCCATCGCTGTTCGGTTGGAGCTGCCATTGCCATGTTGTCGGCACATTCGGGCGATACCAGCTACCCTCAGTGATCGGCAAAACGTCTGGGTCAAGTTGACTTTCCATGCCATCCGGGGCTGTCTCGTTGGATGTAATACTGAAAGCGTCCACCACAACGCCGCCAACTGTAATAAACTCTGCAGTCAAGCTATTTGCTTCGACAGTGACGCGTAGCGCGCCATAATCTTCAGCATACCGAATGACGCTACCCTGCACAGGCGTGTCCACCAAGCCATGGATATCCACGCCGCCTAGTCCAACGACGAGATAAGTAACGTCGTCTCGAATGATCCGTTCATAAATATGATCGTCGCCAGAAAGAACAAGATCGAATCCCATCTCGCCCCAAGGCCAGCGCATGTGATTGCCGCCGCCGATGTGGCGATCGCCGGATGAATAAGGCGGATTATGGAAATAGGCGATTTTGAACGTAGCATCGGACGCTCTCGCCGTTTCTCTCACCCATTGAGCCTGTACCGATTCAGCCGATGCACCGTCGGGTTCGCAATCCTGAATGCTGTGGAGCGAGAAAAAATGAATCGGCCCCTGGCGATAGTCGTAGTATCTTTCGTTGCCGGAATTTTCGGCAGGCAACGTAAAATAACGCAGGTAGTCGTCCAAGCCTGCGGGATCGTCGCATGTGTCGCCCCAGTCGTGATCTCCGGGCGTTGGAAAGAAGCGATTTGAAGATGATCCCGAGCCGATGCTGCCTTGGTAATCACCGATGAATTCGTGAAAGAATTGGCCAACGCCAAGTTCCAGCCCTTCAAACGATCCTCGAAACGCGCCATCGGAGTAATCGTTGTCGCCCGTTGTGATGATGAAATCCGGATTCCAGCTCTTGATTAGCTCCGACACATCTCGGGAGTTGTCATCATCATCACCATAATCGCCGATGACCGCGAATACCGTTCGCCCGGTTGGCGTGCCATCATCATCGTTGTCTGACGAATTATCGTTTTGATTTTCGTTGCCTGTGCCGGAAGTCGTCCCATTTGAGTTGTCGGCTGGATTCAATCCGGGATTGCAGGCGGGGACTGTGACGAGAAAGAGGAGAATCATTGTTGACGAAAAGTGCCAACGCGTCAGCATTTTATTCGGTTCCACGCCGGAGCGAAGCCAGCTAAGGTTTTTATAAGAAATCATTGAGGCACCAAGCACTTTCAGGGTAGTTTCTGCTGTGTTTTCAGTTCAATAGTCGCGCAAGTAGATTCTACTCTCATCAACCAACGGGCCACAAGAGAACATGTCTTCTGACAGTGCTTGACGCTTGGGAAGCCATCATGCAGGATCAATCAGATGAGGCTAATCGGATGGTATAATCAGGGGATGTCAGATTGGGGTGTTGGGCGAGTCGCGTTTCGCGAATAGCGACTTTCATGCCCATTACGGGCCGAACCATTGGCGAAATGACAACCTGTTCGCCAGCTTGCAGATCGCAAGGGTTGCTCGCATCGCGTCCTGCATAGTCTACCAGAACCCTGTCTGCTACGGATCGAAGCATCGGAACCCGTCGCCTGCCAAGCCGACCTGTTGCGCCGTCGGCCGATTGTGGGTCAGGCTCAACTACATAGACCCAACGGTTGTCGTAGATGGCATGACGTGGCACCAGCAGTGCATCGTTCAGTTTTCTACACGGCAGATCGGCCCGGCAATACATGCCGATTGAGAGCATTGGTCCGGATACGATTCCGTCGAGACTGGCGGAGGAAGCCATGTCCAGCTCGCGTACTTCGACGATCATGCGGGCGGTTCGTGTTGCTTCATCGACGCGTTCAAAACGAGTGACAAACCCTCGCCACACGAAATCCCGACCTGGCAACGACCATTTCACCTGAACCTCAGGTCGTGGCTCTTTGACGTCGCCTTCCAGTGCTTCCGGCTGAATGGATTCGTTCAACCATTGAAGGTCGCGTGGGTCAATTCCTACGGAAACTTCAAATGCGTCCATGTCCGTCAACGTAGCGACCGAAAAATGGGCTGTCACGACTTGAGATGAATAAGCTGACACAGTTTCGACACGCGCGCGAAAAGGGCATCGGATGACCGTACTGTCTAGGTCATGCTCAGCTTGCCCGAGTCTTGCACGAGCCGCATCCAGCTTGGAACGGGTTTCTGCGTCAACATGGGGGGCCATGGCTCGCCGACCCCTCAGGTCTGTCGTTACATCTTTCTGACGAAGATATTTCTGGTATACCAGGTCGAGATCGCGCCGTGTGCCAACCTGATCGACATCGAAAAGATTCTTCGAAATGTCATAGTCGCGCTTCTCGATATCGAGCATCTGCTCGGCGTTCACAATGCGATCGTCGAGGTTGATCATTTCCTGCGCGCTGCGGGCAAGCGCTGCTTCAAGCCCTCTTATCTCCGCCTGAACCTGCTTCACCCGCGATTCGTATACCACGGGATCAATCTTGAACAGGACTTCTCCTTCTGGAATGATCTTCCCCTGCAGTAGCGCCCCGTGAGAAAAGACGAGCTGGCCACTCACCTGCGGAACGATATTGACTTGGTTTTTCGCACGAACTGTTCCATAGCCCGTTACCGGCAGCTGATACGACGTTGGCTCGATAGGCTGAACAGCTACCGCAGCCACTTCGGCAAAAGTGCTTCGAACCGGCGGCACAGGCCTGGAGTTCACCAACCATAATGCCAATGCGGCACCGCCAACGGTGATCGCAATGGCTAGAGCAATATCAATTGTAGGTCTGGTTTTTTTCATTTACGGGTTAAGCTTCGCGCCTTGCCAAAGTAAGCACGGTGGGTTTTCCAGGTTCCAACAAATCCTTCCGCTTCCAGGTAGAAAGGAAACACGTTAGGTCGTGGTATTTCACCTCCCGCGCGTCCATTAGGCAACGCGGACATTCTTCGCATGACCCTATGCCTTGTCAATCGGCGGAATCATAACAAAGGCGGGAGTTTTTCGCCTCTTGGCCAAGGTGTTACCATTTCAACGTAATACGTTAGCACAAACCCTGGCTCGTGGAGAAATAGGGCATTGGGGTGATCAGACGGTAAATCGTCCGTTCATGGCTCTATAAATGTACTGTACCTTCATTTTCTCATGCGGAGTGGGCTAATCTGACGTGTATTGCGTCAACATGTATTGTCTTAGCACGACAACGCGGGTTACGGATCTGGCGGGATGCATTTGCGGCAGTTCTTGATGGTGATCCCGAGGGCGTGGAGTTGGCGGATGCGTTTTCTACGATGCGATCGGCGTGCTTTGGCGTTGCGGTGTTGTGTGATACG
>JAJDEA010000177.1 GCA_029260035.1 Phycisphaerae bacterium | reverse complement strand
TGGTCCGTTTTGCAGTTCATAGCGATGCAAAAAGCTGTTCGCCAGCCTAGCAATTGTTGTTCGCTCCGCTCTATTCCTCAACATTCGCAAAACAAGATGTGCGATGAGATTTCCAAGGTCAACGCAAGGGCTGCCATATGCAAGCGTGTCCAGGTCCGTCAAGTATGTGTACCCTTTCGCGACAATGACCTGACCCTCGTGGAAATCGCGGTGAACCAGACAACTTGTTTGATCGGTAAGGTTTGCGCCAATTCCTATAAGCTTCTCAAACAGTGGGGCGTAGAGCACCGCACGCGGAGCGTCGATGAGTTCCACAAGTTGAAACCATTTTCCGAGGACGTCGCATTCCTGATTGTGTGAAAAGTGCTCCAGCTCTTTCAAATCGAGGCGATGCAATGAACAAAGAACATCGCTTACGTTTTCAACATACTTGTTATCTATCAATTCAACGCGGTCCAGCCCTGCACCACCAACATACTCAAAAATGGCTAAGCGCAAGGGCGCGTTATACGCGATTGGTGCAGGGATTCGGAAAGAACCATCATGATGCTTGAGCAACGACGCCAAGTTTGCATGCTGCGCCAATATGCGCTCGCCGCGATCGTCGCGGTATGTCTTTCCAACCACAGTCGGCACCTTTCGGGAATCCGAAGACGCGTACTGAATTGCAGCTCTCTTGCCCGAGCGGTAGCCAAGAATCGCGCAAGTGGCTTGGTCGTGTTCCGTCCTAGCGACATCCCAAATTCCTCGTTCGTTCAGCAACCGCGCGATTTTGGCTCCATCGAGACAGGACTTAAGCTGAGGCATTTTTGCGTCAACGTCAGGCGAATGTACGCGGGCTGAAAGACCTTCAATGTCAACATCGACGCCACCAAAGAGACCTTCGTCAAGTGTGGGCCGATTCGACACCTTCTTCGCTCCATCAGTGCCTATCTTGTCTAATGATCGCGTTTCACCGTACAAACTGAATCGCTGGCTCGCTCCAAGTTCAAACGACCACTCAACACTCAAGCCGTCCTGCTTGGTGGGCCAATAACGTTCGACGCGCAGATTTTCCGGGCCACCGTGCTCACCCCAATCGATCCCACCATGATCGCAAAGAAAAGCTGTTACCAGTCGCGCATCGAGAAGTGTGTTCATGCCGTTCGGGCTACTGTTTTGAATCGTTGAGGGAAGTGCCACGTTTGCGCCCATTATACGTCTGCCTCACTCAGGCCCGCGTTTGCAAGCTCGATGCAGGCATCGCCAACCGAATGCCAATCGTGCTTCAAATGGCGCATGAATCCACGCGCCAATTCAAGACTGGAAATCGCGGAGTAAATAGCCAATCGCCTGCGATCGACGGACGTGCCTTCCACTTTGTACCAAAGATCAATAAACGTATCGTGCCACGATTTGGACATTTGCGGGTCGATTTCACAATCCGTTCGATGGCCCAACATCTGCAGCTGTGTTGCAAAATTCGCAACATCCAGCAGCGGGTCGCCATCAGCCATACGCTCCAAGTCAAGAAGCGTGATACGTCCGCGCTTGAAAGTGAATTGTTTCCAGTGGAGGTCGTTGTGGAGCGTACGCATCGTCGCTTGTTCGAGCTTTTGGATTGCAGCCGTCGTTCGACGTCCCAGTTCCGAAAGGCTGGCGCGCCAATCCGGATTGGCAAGCGAAAGATCAACAACTGCGGAATCGATTCGCTCCAAGAGATCAGACGAAGTGATTTCAGGCAACCCAGGCACCTCAGTTCGATGAAACCGGTGCAAACATTGCGCTATGTTGGAAAGACAATCCTTACCATCACCTTTGGCTAACATCGGCAAGATCGTCTCGCCGCGAAGCCATTCAACTGCCAAAAGACCTCGGCTGATCGACGCTCCCACAACCTTGGGAATTACAAAGCCATCAACCTGTTCGCTATTTCCGGATGTAAGGAAGTCGTGTCGATGGACCAGCTTTGAGCAGCTCTCAATAGACGAAGCACGGACAGCGATTCGCCGTTTTTTGGAAACACCCGTTTCCTCATCCAGCCATTCGCCGCGAAGTCGAACGGTCCACTTTTGTTCGGGGACATACCGGACAAGGAGCCTTTGCAATGATTCCACCTGAAGAATGTCGTTACTTCCTGTTTCCCGAACCCACCCCTGCCAATTCTGTGCGCAAAGCTCGCGCTTCGCAAAAGTGCGCAAACCGCGAAGTCGTCGGTCGTTAGGAAACGCGTATGCCTCTACTTCGGCATCACCGATTTGCAAGACCTCGCCACGTCTCGACATTGGCTCTCGAACCGGAGCGCTGAGGTAAACCAGCTGCCCCTCCGGCCAATATCGGCTCGACTCGGTCTCCAAGTCACTGACCAGCGCATACACAACCCGGATGTATCGTTCGGGATGATAGAGCGCTTCGATCATCCTTGCCGACTGCCAGGATTGGCGAGTTGCAGAGTCGATCCTGTTCAGGTTGTCTCGACAAGCATCGAGTACCATCTTAGGGTCCAGAAGCGATGGCAAGAACGTTATTACGCGGTCTGCCGGCGGTCTAATCGATGTCGCAATCACGCCACTTCCTCTCTGGACATCGGGACTTGTTTGCTGCCACTATGGGCATGCCAAAGGGATGCATACTCGCCGTCTTGCGACACGAGGTCCTTGTGTGGGCCATCCTGAACGACAAGGCCGTCACGCAACACAATGACTCGATCAAAGCGTTGCATATCGCGAAGACGGTGACAAATCACGATTGTCGTAGCTTCGTTAGCAGGGGAGAGCCAGGCGTCCTCGACCCGTTGCCTGGAAACTGCGTCCAACCCCGCAGCTGGCTCATCGAGCAGGAGAATGGAAGGGTCGCACAGCATCGCCCGGGCGAGTGAAACAAGCTGCCTTTGCCCGCCGGATAGCGTTTGGCCTCCCTGACCAAGCAAGGTCGCATACCCGTCGGGCTTGGCTTTGATAAACGAATCAGCGCCGACCTTCCTTGCGATTGAACGGATAGCCTTCCTGTCTGCGTCAGGAGAGCCAAGTGCAATGTTCTCGGCAATGGTCATTCCGAACAGGACTGTCTCCTGATGCACCCAGCCGATTTCACGTCGAAGTGAAGCCAACTTTAATTCGCGAATGTCCTGCCCGTCGAATTCAACCGTGCCAGCATCCGGATCGTAAAAACGCAGCAACAGCTTGGCGAGCGTACTCTTCCCTGCTCCGCTTCGCCCAACAATCGCAACCCGTTCGCCAGCGCGAATTGCAATCGACACGTTCGTGAGAACCTGCGAATCGGCATCGTATGAGAAGCAGACTTCTCGAATGGCAAGAGCCCCTGCGCCATCTGTAATATCCTGCGCATCGCTCTTGTCAGCTACAGCAGCTTTCATCGCAAATAATTCGGCGACGCGCTGACCGCACGCCGAGGCCTTGGCAACCTGTCCAGCTACTTTGGCAGCGCGCCGGATCGGCTTGTTCAAGCCACGAAGATAGGCAATAAAGACGAGCAAATCGCCAGCTGTCATCCCCCCTTTGAGGACAGAGCCAACGCCTACATACAACACGCCACAAGTTGCGGCGGCTGATGCAATAGCTACGACGCGAAAAAGTTTCGATTGTAACTTCGTCGTTTTTACTCCAGCGCGAACGCTGCTGCGGTTCTGCCTCGAGAATCGTTTCTGCTCAGCCTCTTCTCGGTTAAACGCCTGAACGGTTGGTAATGCTCCGATCACATCATGTGCGATGCTAACCACGGCGCTCTCTTTTTCTCGCTGACTTTTTGTAGCCTTGCGAATTTTCTTTGAGATACGCCAAGCTGCGAAAAGCGTGACGGGAACCGTCGTTACGCCAATGATCGCAAGTCCCGGGTTCAGCCAAAACATAGCGCAAACCATAGCTGCGATTGTCAAGAAACTTTGGCAAATGGTAATCATCGCGTTTACCATCATCTGCCGAAGCATCTGGATGTCACCCGTCAGCCTCATGAGAAGGTCGCCTGTTCTTCTCTTCTCAAGAACCGAAGGGGGCATGGTTTGCAGGTGTGCGAACAAATCCCGCCTGATCGATCCGACAACTCGTTGACCTGTCTGCGCTAGTGACACATCTCGGACATGAGAAAAAAGAGCGTCCAGCACCGCGATCAACAGCAGCGAGATACAAACACAGCCAAGAATGCCCACAGGCGTGGCAGTCATAAAGTCGACGACTTTCGCAAGCCAGCCAGTCTTGATGTCGGTGCTCAGGATATAGTCAAACACAACCTTGATAGGCCAGGGCGACGCTACTTGCATAGCTACCGCCCCCAAGGCACCCGCCAAAGCCAATACCAAGGCTTTGGTGTGCGGCTTGACATATTTCGCGAAGACTTTCCAGACAGCCAGCATCTTCGCAATGTCAAGTTTGCCTCGGCGAGTTTTGACATTCAAATTCATATTCAAGCCACTTCACATACTTTGGTTGGATTGCCGTCCAGTTTCGCGCCCGAGAATTTCAATTTGTCCCGATGTGCCGTCGTAACGCCTTCTGTGGCTTCGACAAACCAGCGCCGCAATGTCGCCGCATTTTGCGTTGCGTCGAACAATGTTGCTGTTTTCTTCAAGCCCCCTCGTGCCAAATCTTCAGCTAGTGTCGGGTTCTCAACAACTTTGCGTATTGCAACAGCCAATTCTTCGGAACTATTTGGCGAAACGAGCAAGCCGCTAACGCCATCTTCAATAATCTCCGGAATGCCGCTAAGTCTTGTGCTGATGCTCGGACATCCCGACGCCAACGATTCTAGCAACACCGTCGGAAGCGCATCGACATTGCCATCCTTGGCTTGCACGCAAGGTAAGGCAAAGCAACCGGCTTTTTGCAATCGCAGTCGCACCTCGTCCTGTCGGACCGGCCCCAGAAACTTCACGGCCTTGCCTATGCCACGCGATTTGACTTCGCGCTTGAGTGTGTCATGTTCACGACCTTCCCCCGCAATCTCGCACCGCACAGGCAATCCGCTGTCTCGGAGAATCGCGATCGCACGGATCAAGTGAATGAAGCCTTTTTTTTCAATCAACCTGCCGACTGCAAAGACAAGCATGTTATCTCGCTCTGCGTTTCCCTGTGCGAACCGGGCCAGGTCGATACCATTGTAGTGTACACGGATTCGTGCAGCGTTGACGCCGGGAAGCTCTTTTAGCATGAACCGACGGTTCGACTCGCAAACCGTCACCGTGAAACGTGAGGAGTTTATTTTTTCCGCAAGTAACGCCCGATCTACATTGTCGCGAAAAATATCGAACGCATGCAGCGTAAGGCTGTAGGATAGACCCCCAAGTTTATGTGCCAACATCGCGACGGTTGCTTCATTCGTCCCGAAATGCACATGGACGTGTCCAATCTTTCTTTTGTTCGCCCACCGTAGCAAGTGAGCCGCTTGAAGAAGATCAAACCACTTGGCGTCTCGGTGTTTAATTACGGAGTTGACGGACGTAAGATACTTACTCTTCGCGGAACGAAGCATTCGCCATTGGCTCTTAAAATGTTTTCCGCTATGCCCCAGAAAGACTTCAGGAATGTAGCTGGCTTGCGCATTCACTCTTGAGATGGATTCGTGAAAAACTCCCTCGTCCGGCTTGCGCAATGAGCAAATCGAAATATCAGTTCCCAATTCCTCCAATGCAAGGATTTCATTTACGACGAACGTTTGGCTGAACCGAGGATACATCCGCAAGACATAACCGATTCGCGGACCCTCATTTGGCCTGACAGATCTTGTTGGAAGTTCTTTGTTCATGAGGCTAGTGCCTGGCGGTCGGTTGGTCCGGAGGGTTTCTCCGCCATGCGAGAATTTGTCGCAAGTCGCTTCCTGCAGCCCTTCACCACCGAAATCGTTTCCTCTGCAGCTCTTGACCAGGTATACGCTTTTGATTTCTGACACGCGTTGTCAGCAAGGCGCTGACGAAGAGGCTTCGAGTGATATAGCTCCTCAAGACGCATCGTGAGCGACTGTGGCGACTCAGCCTCGAAGAGCAAGCCATCCTGGCCGTCTTCGATCACTTGTTCCAACTGACCAATACCGGAAGCCACAATGGGCAAGCCAGCAGCCATGTATTCGAATAGCTTGATGGGGGAAAAATAGAAGTTCTTGGTATTCCGAAAAGGAGCGACCGCTACATCGAACGAACGTAAATAGGCCGGAATTTCAGAATGTGGAACAGCGCCGGTGAGGAAAATTTGTCGTGAAAATTGGCTACTTGCTGTTTCCTGACGCAACGTTTCCTCCTCAGGCCCCGTACCGATAACGACAAGCCGAACATTCGGAAAACGATCCGCAAAGCTCTCAAATGCCGTCAATAAAATGTCTACGCCGTGCCACCTCTTTAGGCTGCCCACGAATCCGATAACAAATTCTTCGCGAAAACCGACAGATTTACGGCACTCCTTTCGAGAAGGTGCAGCTTCAAATATTTCCGTGTCCGCCCCATTTGGGATGACATGTATCTTGCGGCGTTCAATGCCGGAAGCAACCAAATAGTTTGCCAATTGCGATGATACAGCTAAGATGGCGTCCGCTTTGCCCAAGACCTGTTTTTCGACGGCCTTAGCCAGTGACACGTTGTTCAAAGATCGATTTCTCTGAGCCTCCTCGGCAAGCGGAGCATTCACTTCAACAATCAAAGGCACATTCCAGGCTGCAGCTAAATCCACGCCGACGTGACCAAAGAGGGACAACCGCTCGACAACGGCATCAAATGCCCTGTCGCCGAAAAGCTCCTGGCCATGTTCACTCATCCAGGCATTGTAAGTTAGTGACCGCAACTCCTGAGCGGCGCCATGGTCGTAGCCTCGATCAATGAGCCAACTCTTGAGATTGCGAACACCATCGCGGCCGGGAAGCCGCGGAATAGTTAAGCATTCGACGTCTGACAACTGTGCAGACGACCAATCTCGCGAACCGAGAATAGCTACATCGTGCCCGCACGCAGCCAGGCCTTCGGTAATCGCCTTAACGTGAACAGTCGCACCCTTCGCTTTCCCGGGCGCAATCCCATGGTCGCTACAAACGTACAGCAGTCGCACAGAGTTTCTCCGTCTTCCAGAAGTCAGCGAATCGATCGGATATGCGATTCAAACCGTTGAAATCCAAGTCTGGTTTGGATCCCATATATGGTTGATCCAACATGGCCAGGACGTGGTTGGCCAGAAAAGTCGGGGTGAGCCGATCGGGATCGACAACCTCGACCGCGCCGCGTTTCGACCAGAGTTCAGCACGCATGAACTGCTCGCGTCTCGGCCGAATGCGCGGAACAATTAACGCACGCGTTCCGGATCGAGCGACTTGACACATCGTGTTGTATCCTCCCATTGATACAACCAGTTTCGCGTTACGAATACGGCGTCCAATGCAAGGGTCAAAATCCAGCCATTCAACACCGTCCATTTGAGCTGCTTGATTGCGAAGACCGTTGGCGACGTCTTGTGGCAGATCGGGCCCGCCAATGATCGTCGAACGCAGGCCCAGCTTGGCCACTCTGCTTGCCGTCTCCGATAAGTAGGTTCGCAATACGCATTCCCCATCGGTGCCTCCACCGACAGTCACAACAATGTCATCATCTTCAATTCTATTAGATGGGTGCGCTGGGGGGCTGTCCGGCGTTACATATCCGGTGAAGTGTATCTTGGCATCAAGCTCTGCGCTCAACCCGTATTGTTGAACAGGATCAAACACTTCGCGCGTACCATACACCCAGATTTCATCAAAGTAGGTTGCGAGCATCTCCGGAACGTCATCACGCGACCATTGCTCGATTGTCGCCTCGGGTGAGTCTTCAATATCACGCATCCCAAAAACGACTTTCGCAGCAGGGCGGTTCTCCTTGAGCCAACGAATTGCTGGAACCAATTCTCGGCAAACCCCCAGCGGTGCCTTATCGATCAACAAGACATCCGGGCAGTAGTGCCGCATCATGTCGGCGAGAAGCGCAGATCTGCACTGAATAAGTTGTCCGATCGAAAGCCCCAGATACTTGCTGCCGTACGCCCGGCCGTTGGTCTTGACCATTGCGGGGAGCTTGAGGTGGTCCACGCGAGGAAGCGAGCCGAACAAGCTGAAATAGGGTGTGCCTGTCGCGACCAAAAACGTTGAGAAAGGGTACTCTTTTCCTATTCTCTCGCAGATGGACAAAGTCCGGGAGAGATGCCCGATTCCCACACCATCGTGACAATAGGCAAGAACTCGCCCGCTTGTTGTTTCGTGGCTAAGCAAACTTCACTCCTGTTGTTGCGGTTTCGCTGATATTCGTATCAGAAGAACTCCAAGCCTTGGTTCATGTACTAAGCATGTCCTATGCCATCAGCGATCATCACGGGATGTTGTGCTTCGAGGCCCGTCAGCGTCGATTCAACTGATCGAACGGACAACGACGTAGTTCGCGTGTGGATAGGCTCGCAGTTTCGGCTCTCAAACCGCGAGCCTACTCGCTCAGAGGCCTCTAAGGAGTACCTGCAAGTTGTCGCGTTAGAGTGGCAGATCGCCTATTTTTACTTGTTCACGAAGCAAGAGAGTCGTTCGATACCGAGATAAGCATTTTGGCACGCGCATTGCTCCCTCGACAAAGGACGATCTGGATTTCGGGCTTTGGTTTCTAGGAACATCACGATAGGGCTTGCTACCGCAGAGGAGAGAAATACAGTGAGAGGGAACGCATTGTGTACCGGGATAGTTGTAGGTTTCCTGGTGTCGTTTAGTGGTTTTTGTACGCAAGCTATAGCTCAATCGCCTGACCATCCCGTAATTACGGAGGTCTACTCAGACCCTCCCGGTGCAGACGATGGCCCGGTTGGTCGGGATCCAACCAATCTGCACCAGAGTTTCATAGAGATATACCTGCCACCTGCTTCAGAGCTGAACTCGGCGTTGCTACCTCAAAAGGATGCCTTGAAGCTCACGTTCTACGATGTAGAAGGCGATTCATCTAGTTCGGGAAATACGCTTGTCAATTACCGCATCGACCTTCCGCCTTTCGATCTCGACCTTGTTTCAGACCCGATTCCTTTGGCTGGCTCCATCGCCAGGCCTTCAAGTGGCGTGGTTGTCATTGGGTGGGTGGATTATCTGAACAATCCGCCAACCGATTTGCTTGGCACGCCGAGCACACGAAGGGCGTTAATCAACGGTGTCGGTGGCGTGACGTCAGTATCAGGGTTTGAGTTTATTGCACTGAATGGGGCACAGTTTGCCGGCACGACAAATTTCCCAACTCCGCTCGCCGTTTCATTGGTCAACATGCCCAATGAAGCAACAAGCGGTATTATTCAAAATGGGTCGGGCGCTTACTTGTTGGTCAATCGAGATGACATTGGCTACATTGAACTGTATGATGACAAAGATACGGCACACGTTCCGCCCACAAGTAATGCCAGCCCATCTCTGGCAACAGGGACGGTGCTGGGGTTATCCAGCTTGCTGGATGCATTCGCTTCAAACGACCACTCAGTTTTCGACGTTATTGAACAGCCCTATGTGGCACCAACCGGGGATGATATTGATCTGGAAGCTACCCTGCCATTTGGCGGTCCATTCAGCCTGGTTACACCGCAAGTTGGTGAGACGGACGGTAGACAGCCTGTTCCGGGCAAAGCGAATGGGTACGCTCGGGTGTTTGTCGATGTGCCGAAGAAAACGAAAGTCAGTGGCACCGCATCCAACTGTTGGGACTCAAACGGTAACACCATTGGCGACGCTGAAGAAGATTTAAACAACGATGATCTTTTCGATGCGCGCGACTGTCTGATTGACGACGCGCTCAACGCGTACCGACACATAAGAAACAGCGGGCCATTTTTTCCGACTCCCGGCTCGGTCGTACACGTTGCGTCATCCCCCGCGGTACTTTCAGTCGCATTGGCATCAGAACAAATGACGGAAGTCTTGAAGCAGACAACGGGGCGCCCCGGGCTGCTTTCGGCAAACGTAGGCGGTGGAACTTTGGCAAGCATTACCGCTACACCCGGTGCATCCAGCAATCCATCCGTTGCTACCTTTGGTTCGGGAAACGACGCCCTAAACGTAGCCTCCCAGGCGTTTGGATTTCCAAGCGTGGGTGTAACTCCTGATGCTTTGGCGGCGCACGGCGCAGTCGCAAGTGCAACGGTTTCTTTGACGTCTCCGGCCAATCCAATTCAGATGACGACGATCACTGCAACGGTCATTGATCCGACTACAGGACTTGATAGCAATCTTGCTCCGTTCCAGACTACCGTCTTTGCGGCAGTGCAAACTGTGCCCGCGCAGGCAGGCGTCCCAAACGAGTTTGTCAACACGGACCTTGGGGCGTATGTGATGGCTAACCTGGGTGGCTTGGCACAAGAAACGCTGGCTCACGGAGCTGCATTGGCTGATCCGTTCACAGACATCAACAATGGATTTTTCGTGCAAACCGCACTGATCAAAGATTTTCCGCCGGAGCCATGCGGGGGTTTTCAGGAACCCGTTTGCACCCCGATTAACTTTCCCGCGCCGGTTGGCTTCCCAGGAAAACTCGATCTTCTGCAGACCGTGCAGCAGTCAGCTGAGGAGCTTGATAATGGCACCTACACCGCAAACATCGATCCAGTGAATGGCCTTCGCGCCATACGTCTGAACGTTCCAGATACCAAGACTTTTGATGGCCCCTTTAGCCCATCCGAACAGATTCAATTCGTCGATGCCATCGGGGGAGTCGGAGATCCACGAAGCGGGCTATCCAATGCAACCACAACGCGAACATTCGAGCTTGCAATTATCGACTCCAACGTGAAGGACAACAGTACACTTGAAACTGGCGCGACCGACGACTTCGGAATCATCATTGAAGTCCAGGATACGGAACCTGGTTCGCCCGTCGTTGACGGCGAATTCGTCTTTCTCAGTTTTACAGGTGGATTGCAGGGTGCCGATGTTGATACGCTCGACATCGAGCCTCATAACAATGTGGCCAACATCATCTATCTCGATCTAGACAACTTGAAGACCGTGTTAAAGATCAACTCGATTGAACAGATCTTTGTAATGGACACAGGCGGCGGAGGCGAATTGGATGTTATTGAATTGTTCAGCCTGAACCCCGTGAATGTGCCAACCGGAGCAATCGCAACTCCCCTTCCTGCGACGGGGTATCCGCACGAGTCTCCGAAAAACCGCTATATTTCTTTTACCCCTGATCCGCAAACTGCTGGCCTTGCCCACGGCTATCAGGTTACGCACGTCGGCTCCGGGCAAAGCTGGTATACCAGCACTCCGAGATCAACGCCTCCATCAATCCTGGGCCTGGGAATGACCTATCTCGTTTCTGACACCGCGCCGCCGTTATTCAATTTTGGATCATTATCCGTCGTGAATGTTGGTGGCTGTCTGATCGCTCCGAATGAAACGTATGAAGTTCGCGCGACCACTGATGGGATTAGTTTCACCGCGCCGCTCGTTGTTAGCACGACCCCAACACCAGCGAATTTTCGTTGGTGGGCCGACGTTGTAGGCGTTTTTAGCGTAGCGGGAGATTTATCAACCATACCGCCAACTCCGGCGAGTTCGTGGGCGCCAGCAGACTCCGTCATGAATGGCTTTGACATCACTGCCACCCTTCGCGGATTCCAGGGGGTCGATGCGCCCCACGTCGCATGGGTAGACCTTAGCCCTGCAATTCCAGATCGAGTTGCAAACGGCAATGACGTGTTACAGGCTGTCAATGCGTTCGCCGTGGGGACGGGACGCGAGTTCTATCCATTCGACGGGCCGACGGCTCCGGGACCGCAGGGGCAAGGACTCTGTCCTGCGCCGCCACTGGAATCAGCTATTGCCCAGTAGGGGGTGCCGCATAAATGACAGGAACGAGAGGCGTGGCGGTTGGAGTGTGTTAGCGCAAGCGAGTTCGCAGCGTCTCCAAGTGCTCTGTGTGCTTTGGAAGATTCAAATGTCGAAGCACATAACGTGCCGCTTTCTCATCTGTGTCGCCGTACGCATCGAACGAACTATGCAGTATGCTTCTGAAAATAGGATAATGCCATTTTGGGCGATGCATGAGTTGCCTGTAGAGAACCATCTTCAGATCGAATGGGACTGGTCCAGAGACATCAAGGAGGCGTTCGAGAAGCCTCTCGCCGGGAGAACCAACCAATAAGTTTCCCCACGCGTCTCGAACTGTGTGCGTATCTTCAAAAAAGTCCACCCACAGCAGATACGCCATAGGCTGTGCATACATCTCTTCATCGTGCCCAAGCTGTTCTCGCGCCAACTTCCAAAAGTATGTTCTCGCTTCCTCATCGAAGCTCGGATATTTGTCCTTGCAATACATGATCAAGCCGTAGCAGGGCAACTCCGAATAGACGGCAAAGATCAGTTGCAGTTTGTCTCGGGTTGTCCGCGACGAATCCCAAACCAAGTGTGCAACTTCACATGGCAAATCGGAATTGTAGGATGGTTGGTTCCGGGACGATAAACCACTCCCCGTAAAAGGCGCAGCCTGCTGCGCTAATTTGCACTCGGCACTAAACCGTTCTTCCCCAACTGCCTGCTTGATTTCCGCCAGCATCTTTCAAGTCCGTCTGGTTAATTTCTTGTTGCCGACGAAGGTAATTGGTCGTTCCTGAAAAACTCCCCTATGCGGCGACAGAATGAATGAGTCGGCTGGACTGGCTTGCTGCAAGTAGTTTTTCGAGCCACCGGATCAGCGCAAGACCAAACCGACCAGCCTTGTTGCGGAGCAACCCCAGTAACTTC
>JAJDEA010000176.1 GCA_029260035.1 Phycisphaerae bacterium | reverse complement strand
CTGCTCCAACGTTTCGACGGTCGATTCTTTTGGTCATATTGTTTCTCCTTTTGAATCGCCCCCAAGGTTGCTTCTGCGCGTAATGATATAGATATTTATGAATGCAACGAGCACTCTACGCGCAAGAATAGACTGCTGACTTCCGAGCCAACGTGCGAAGATTGGCCTTACTTTAAGCGCAGCGCACATGTCGCTGCACCAACGCAATAGCTTATGTAATTATAAAAGAACCCCTTCTTCCCCTAAGCAGGGTCATTATCTTCGGCGACCAAGTGTCCGATCAAGATGAACCCCCTGAATTCTCGAATCCTGTCGGCCCGACCGATGTGCTGAAGGAATGGCATCGTCAAAATGGGTATGCATCGCGATAAGCCCCAGTTAACCACGATTAACGAACCGAGGGCGCCATTTTTGAGGAGTAATTTGCTTCGTGTGATGGTCTATATTGTCGTTGGGGACAAGGCGTCGGTGGACACCAAGTAACGTTGTATCGTTTCGATGAGTCCTATGCGATTGATAGGCTTCGTCGCGAAGTCGTCGCACCCAGCCTCGATACACTTCTCCCGGTCTTGAGCCATCGCGTTGGCAGTGATCGCAATGATCGGCCCTGCGTATGCCTCTTTGCGGAGAAGCGCCGTGGCTTCGTAGCCGTCCATGACCGGCATCTGCATGTCCATCAGAACTACATCGAAGGGGCTGCCTTCACTGATCGCAGAGAGAACCGCATCAACGGCGAGCTTACCATCCTTTACAGCGGTGATCTCCGCTCCGCTTTTCTTGAGAATGCCAACAATAAGGGCCTGGTTGGTCACGTTATCCTCAGCCAGAAGAATGCGGCTTCCCTGCAAAGCGAAGGGGGAAACCTGCCCGACTGGGTTAGCGGCTTCGGTCACCACGGTTGCCGCCATGGGGTCATCGAGCATCTTCACGCCGTCCAGCGATCCAGCGGCGACCGTTGCGCGGAAGGTGGTTCCGACGTCCACCCCTGTTGCAACCACAACGATATCACCGCCAAGTAACTCGGCGAACCGCTTGCTAATACTCAGGCCTAGTCCCGTTCCGCCATATTTTCTCGTGGTTGATGCGTCGGCCTGCACGAAAGGCTGAAACAGTCTGGCTTTCTGCTCCTCGTCCATACCGCTACCCGTATCAATCACATCGAATTGCAGGCAGGGATCATGTTTGTCGACGACGCTGCCGACGAGGCGGACACTCCCAGTCTCTGTGAACTTAATTGCGTTGCCGATCAAGTTGATGAGTATCTGCCGAAGGCGAGTGGGATCGCTTTGGATGGTTTCCGGGATGGCCCCGACGTAGTCGATGTCAAAGAACAAGTCTTTCGCAGCGGCTCGAACCTGCATTAGCGCAGCCACTTCAGCGACAATACGGCAAGGCTGACAAACCAGGTTCTCGACAGTCATCTTCCCCACCTCAATCTTGGAGAGGTCAAGGATGTCGTTGAGGAGGCTTAGCAGGTACTCCCCATTTCGGCGTATCGTGTGTACGCATCTCAGCCTGTCGGAATCGGTCTGCTCGTCATATAGCATGTTCTCTGCAAAGCCGAGGATCGCTGTCATCGGCGTACGAATTTCGTGTGACATGTTCGCCAGGAACTCGCTCTTGGCAGTATTCGCGGACTCGGCGGTTCCTTTTGCCTGTAAAAGTTGCTCTTCACCTAACTTCCGCTCAGTGATGTCAAGAATAATCGCAACAAATACAGGGGAGTCATCATCCATCAATTGAAGATGAACTTCGACAGGATACTGCGACCCATCCTTGCGTTGATGTATGGTCTCGAACTGGATTTTTTTCTTGGATCCATTTCGTAGCGGCTTGACCAATTCCGAAAAAGACTCCGCCGTGAACTCTGGCTTGAAGCTCAAGGGAGTCATTTCTCTGAGTTCTGCCATCGAATAGCCGAGGTTCTGCCGAGCACCGTCATTGACCTCGACGAACAAAAACGTCTCTGCATCAAATACATAAATCTCGTTTAGTGACCCCTCAAACACTCGATGGAATCGTTCCCGCTCTTCTTGCAAACGCTTGGATTCGGTAATATCCCGCGCTACGCAAACGATGCCATCGATCTGACCATCCTTGTCTTGCATAACGGAACCTGAAACGAGCGCGGGAATTTTCTTTCCGCCCACAGACACAAGAATAGTTTCTCTCTTGCTGTTAGAATCGTCTCCCATAAGACGGCTTAGCACTCTCAGCTTCTCGGGCAGTGCTTGCTCAATCTCGTCAATCTGGGCGGAGCCATTTTCCTCTCCTTGCATGAGCAGCTTGCATGCAGGTTGCCCGATCAACTCCTCTTCCTGGTATCCCAGCGCGATACAGGCAGCATCGTTGACTCTTGCGATATTGCCATCTGAATCGGTAACGACCACCATATCGACTATTGATCTTATGATGTTGTCCGCGAAGTCTCGCGCCTCGCTAGCCGCTTGCTCGGCTTTCTCGCGCTCGGCGATTCGGTCCTCCGACGCTCTCATCGTACGATCGAGTGGTACGGCAATTCGCCTATGGACAAACAACACAGTAGCTACGAACAATACAATACTCATGATGAATGCGCAGACCGCACACGTTTCAACCCTGCGAAGTTTCGTCTCACTCTGCTGTTGCATTAGCAAGACAACATGATCCATCTCGGTCACGGCTTTGCTTGCCTGCGATTTGATTTTCTTAGCATGGCTGCTTCTTGCATGCGACGAATTACGCGAGTCGATCGCTAGCGACGTCATCCTGGTCAGGTTTTGCCATTCAACCTTGACATGCCCCAGGTGCTCGACAAGTTCAGCACCCTGCAAAGGAGGAATCCAGATTCGGCCTCCCGCCCCTGCTTCCACTTCTCCGCCCTGATAGAACACATCGAGCGTCGCTTCGTACTGTTCAGCCCTTTGGGAAACCGCCTCTTTCAGTTCTTCTGCCATTTGTTCGTCAGGCATTGACAATGCAAGAAGAACCTGGTTCACCTTGAGTGCGTATTCCATGGTCAACATGCGCTGACGACCCGCAAGGTTCAGAATAACGCTGTCGTATTCCTTGGCTACCAAAGCACTGGATACGGCGAAGTAAGTGCCGCCAGACAAGATGAGAAACAGAACGAGCAATAAGGAAAAACGGCGCGTCAGTTTTAGGTTGACCTTACCCGGCGTTTGGATGGAAGAGGTTATGAGGGACAATGCTTCGGTTTCCCTAAATCTGGGTATAACGGCTTTGCACAGGTGTAACGCACCCGCTACCCCAAACCAGCCCTGTTCTACCACATCGACATAATTGAAGTACGCCTATATTCAACAGCTATTTATTGAAGGAGAATTGCAATCGAGTCCGATATGACACGGCCTTGCCGCTCATGTAAATGAAGTAGCCAGTCAGGAACCGGAGCACCATTAAGAGACGACCAGATCGGCAAGATAACCGACAAACAAAGCCAAGGCTGTACGGAAAGCTGGCAGTCGATTGCCCATCGAACCGCCTGAATAATGGCAACGCAAACGAAGACTCTTCACCGCCGTAGCGACCTCATGGACCTTCAAGAATGACCCGCATCCGAGCGCACCCAACGCGGCTCTCCAAAACTCTCAGTCACAACATTCGAGCCTTGGGGTTGAAAAGCGGCTTGAAAAAGGGGAAGCTAGGGCGATACTTCGCTGTGCGTTTACGGGCGCCTGGATTATTCAAGACATGAGCCAACCACTTCGATTAGCCGTGCTTCTTTCAGGCAGCGGACGTACGCTTGCCAACCTCCACAAACACATCGCCGACGGGCAGCTTAACGCACAAATCGACGTCGTTATCAGTTCCCGTAGCGACGTCTACGGCGTTCAGCGTGCGAAAGACCTTGGCTTACAAACGATTATCGTCGAGCGAAAACCACTATCCGCCGAGGATTTCCATGACAGAATCACGGCCGCTATTGGCCACGTCGATCTGGTATGCATGGCTGGTTTCCTATCGCTTTGGCATGTACCGGAGAACTACGCGGGTCGAGTGTTGAATATCCATCCCGCCCTGCTGCCGGATTTTGGTGGGCGAGGAATGTACGGCTTGCGCGTTCACCAGGCAGTCATCGATGCAGGAAAGAAAGAAAGCGGCTGTACCGTTCATATTTGCGACAACGAATACGATCACGGGCCTGTTCTGCTGCAAAAACGTGTACCGGTTCTTTCGTCGGATACGGCGGAAGATCTGGCTGATCGCGTTTTTGAGCAAGAGTGCGCTGCCTATCCGGAAGCTATCCAGTTTTTTTGTGCTGGCCGAGTCAGATTTGAAGGCGGACGCGCTATCGTCGATTGATTAGAACTGCGCCGCGATGGTCGAGTGTCTATAGGTTAGCGGAGAAATAAATCAGGCACTTGGACGACAAGTCTTCCCGTTTCACGTCGCCCAAGCGCCATTCATCTTCCCCCCCCGAACGCATCCTTCCCCCCTTTCCACCCTCCCCGATGGAAAGCACCTCGAAGCGTCGGATTTGCGAGCAAGCTAGATGAGAAATTCCAGCAACTCGCAACCCGTTCGCCCTCCGCCCATACGAGCGCCATTCCTATGGCACTTCAATGCGTCCTAGAACGAGTCCATGAAGCGCCAAGCGATAGGCTCGACGCATTGAATCCTAATTGCCAGGTGAAAGCGATATGTCGTTTCGCCGTTCACTTCTTGCGGGCTTTGGCCCGTGCGGGGAGGTTTTGGATCGATTCGCCGTCTCGCGGTACGAGTCGAACACTTGGCAAAGCCTCAAGCACTCGCATGTTTTTGCGACCCGCCGCTACACTTGATCGCTTGTGGCCGTTAGATTGGTTGCCGATAACTGATCGGCTTATACGTATTATTCCGGCGAAATGGCCCAAGGCAAATGAAATGTAAAAAAATGTTTTCTCTCGTCCTGCGCAACCGATTCACATTGCACGGAATAAAGAATGGCTTTCACTATAGCAGCGAACGGTCAACCATGGCGGCGAATCGCTCAAATATGCGAGCAAAAAAATGCTTGAGAACGCTACAGTAGAATAGAGCTTGCTCTAATGCGATTTATAATCGCCGCCGCGAATGACTTCGATTTCGTTGCGCTCCAGGTTGTAAATGCATTGTTCGAAACGCCCCTCCCTAGGCCTTTTGCCCGGCAGCTGTCTCACTATCAACGCCTTGTGCCGCCTGGTCCCCTGAATCAAGAGGAGTTTTCGCTGCTGTTCATAGGTGAGGTCTTTGCATTCCAGGTAAAGGCCTTCCGTTGAATCATCCAGCTTGACCGAACCCGACGCATGAAACTGTCTCAAGTGTCCCACACGCAACTCGCCCATCCGCTGATCCTTGTCGGTTTTCTTACGTTCGCCCTTGCGAAGAAAATCTGCCGTCAGCGTGGCACATGATAGATTGGTCATTCGACCCTCCTGGGGCAGAATCGCGTTTTGCGGATTGCCAAACAGTTGGGCGAGCTTGCTTCCACTGAAATATTTCAGGCTTACGTCGCCCTCAAAACGGGTTTGGTCGATGGAGAAATCGTACCACATTAACTCGTGCCACTCGATGAGCGTTTTCGATGGGCCGTCATTTCCTGCTGAAAACAAAACGTCATCGCCGGGCGATGCAGAGCCATCTTCGGAAGATTGGGCAGGTCTAAAGTCCTCGAGCAGCAAAGCGCCTTTGCCCTCGATTAACATTTTTGAAACGTCAGACCGCAAGTTGACGCTCAGCCTTGGGCCTGACAGACGCGCTCGATACAATAGCTGTCCGGCGTCGTCAATCTCGGCTGTTTTTACGACCGTTATACCCGTTGCAAGGATGTATGCAGGCTCCTTGGCGAAACGACTCACGTCACGTTGCTCATCGCCTCTTGCACGACCCTGAGATATGGAATCAACCAAATCCTGAAATACCCACCAATCCTGTGGCGCTTCGTTTGTCGCAATGACCGGTTTTACTTCGTCGAACTCTACCAACAATCGAGACGTGTCAAACGTCGTCGTTGTGGCACTTGTTGCATGAACATTCCCATTGAAGACGGCCCGGTTTTCCCGGCCATGGTATTTCATCCAGTCGTCCCAGGTAATTGAAATTGGCATCGGCTCGTCCAGCTTTCTGCCGTCGAGGTCTTTTTCCGACATGAAAGTCATTCGACCTTCACCCGGAATCTCCGCCCAGTCGTTCGGCACATCAAGCCGAATCTCACGCCCTGTCACCGTTAGCGTGTCAATACTCACCGTCGCAGGCAGATTCTCCGCCCCCGTCACCAACGCCTTTTGAATCTCATGCCCATCCTTGATGGAACAGTCAATTGATTCCGCGGATACGTTTAAGGACTGAACCGGGTCAACAACTTCAACAGACCCGGTCGCGCGAAGCCTTCGAGCACCGACAACGCGATGACGCTGAGCGTAATGCTCCTTTCGCCTGGAATCCCAATCGACGCTGTCCGGATCAATGCCCGCCATTTCTGCCCGCGCATATGCCCTAATTAAGTCAAACGGAGGCGCCGGTTTATCGACCAGCTCGAAGTCCATGATAAGTTCATCTTTGGCGCGAATGGTTCGGTCTTGTTGTGACGCGTCGACGTTACCGCGAGCGGTTGCGGTTAGCGGGACCATTTCGCCGTTTTGATCCGTACCCAAAATCAAGTCAATTTCATCTGACTTGACGCGATTCGAGCCTTGGGACAAATGGACATTCCCACGCCCTTCCGCGCGCCGAATCGATTGCTTATCGTCGTGCCTGGGTGACGAAAAGAATAACTTCAACTCGTCAGCCTCTATATTCGTCTTGCCGTCGGAGAGTGCAATGGACCCATAAAATGTAGCCAGGTCCATGACACGTCTTTCGCGTGTAGCCATGCTCCAGCTAAAAACATTTACCGGAGAAATCGTCTCGAAGTGCCCTTCGATGTCGAGGCGGTCGGCAAAGCGAACTCCCTGCGATGCAGATGGTGAAGTGCTGCTGGCATCTTGTGCCACGACAGAAGCTTCCACAGAGCGATCCAGCGTGCCAGGCCCCGTCACCTGCATGGTAATTCGCTCTCCGTCGCGTTGAGACACAATGCGTTGCCCTGTCAGGGATCCCCTTTGCGGCGACCGAATCTCAACGGGAACTTCGTCAGTACCCTCCAGCCTAAGTTTGGCTCCGTCCGGATCATACCGTAGCGCCGCACACTGCAGATTGTTCTCCGGACTCTGGACAAGGACAGGCGACCCTTCTGCCGAAATCACCGATCGCGAATTGTCCGCGCACCGCTCGTCGTCGGACGTGCAAGCCTCTACGACGAGACGCCCCTGCCAGGTCAGTACAATGCGTTCCTTCGGCGGCGCCTGTTCTTGAACGTCGCCCTCTGGCGCTTCAGGTGTCGATTTGGAACGGATCCGTTCCTTATCTGTATCCGTGATTGCACGGATAATCTCCAAAACATCCGCCTGTAAACGCGACTCCATCTTGTCACCTACAAACTTTGTGACATCCACAACCTTCTTGAACTGAGCAAAGTAGTGTACAGGCGGCTTCGGCAAATTCTCTTCGTCGTCATCCAGCCGAAAAGTCGGCGTGTCATCATCGACGTCAGCTGCTGGCGGCGTCGGCTCGACAGGCGGTTGCGGCTCAGTCGCTTGTCGAGCGTCGGCGAGACGATCTTGAATCGTAGCGCGAAGCCATTGCGCAAGCGTGGTGCGTTTTTCCTGCGCGGCATCTGAACCCGGGAGCGATAATGCGAATTCCTTCCCAAGCTCGAACAACTCCAATCGGCCGCCTTGGCCAATACGCAGATAGTCAACACGTCCAGCCGCTTCATCCACCCTAACCTCAAGGTCTTCCGTTTCGAAAAGAAGATCAGATGCCTTGATGGAAACTTTGCCGGGGACGGTCAACTTGGCGTATTCCGCATCGAACCAAAGTTCAGTCGTCCTTATCTCAACGATTTGCGATGGAAGGATTTCATCGCGATGTTCAGCGGGTAATTTGTTTCGATCACTCAGGGAAAGGCGGTCATACTCGATCGACACATTCCCCAAAAGGCGTCCTCGCCGAATATGAATCCCCGCCTTCAGGCTGGCATCCAACAGCGCCTCGTCCGCCGTCGTCTTGACCGCATGCCCGTCCTGGGTCCGCATGCGTAACTCAGGCTTTTGAACTTTGATTTCATCGGGCGAGCCAACCACCGGCTCATATCGCTCAAACGTAATCTCACCCAGGGCTTTGTCATCATCAGGTCGATACAGCGTCAGTTTCAGCCTTTTGCCGCCGCCAACAAGCGTATCGCCGATGAGAACGCCTTGAGAATCTCTTTGCTTGACGGAATCAGTCAGAGAAGGCGACGAATCGGGAAGTACCCTGACCGGCTCACGCTTAATTGGCCCGGTGTCGTTTTGGCTATATTGGTAAATGGAAAAACAAACAAGCAGAATCGATAGTGTCGCCAGCGCGACAAATATCGCTCGGACAAGCCCACTTGCTCGCAGGAAGTACTTGTGGTGCTCTGGTGCCATGCTCTGCGAGGCGGGTCAGCCTCTACCCCTTCCGTTGGTCGACCATCGCCCCTGTTTTCGCAGGATGAATTCGACAACCTCAGCTACAGCGCCCATGCCACCGCCCCGTCGAGTAACATACGCCGACGCTCGTTTGACCGACGGTAGCGCGTTCGCTACAGCCACTGGAAAACCGACCCTCTCCATAACCGGCAAATCCGGCAAGTCGTCGCCCACATAGACCGTCGCCCCATCCGGACACTCCGTCTTCGTCTTGATTTCGTCATACACCCCCTGCTTGTCCGACACGCCAGCGTAGACCAGCCCGATGCCGAGTTCGCCAGCTCGCGTGGCCAAAGCAGCGCTACTCCGTCCCGACAAAATAGCCACCAAGCCTCCCAGGTCTTGCCATAGCTTGATGGCTAATCCATCTTGAACCTGAAACTTCATGATCTGCTCGCCGTCGGACGGTATGATGATTTGCCCCGATGTGAGCACGCCATCCACGTCCAGTATGAGCAGCTTGATTGCGTTAAGGTCCATGGAAATTCGCCTGAAAGTGTGTGCCACGAGTATCCCGCAGGGCGATGGGAAGGTCAAGATGGGAAAGTTGGCTGCGACTCAGCTCCAATCAGGGGAAATAGCCTCCGCGCTTTATCGTCACCCTTCGGTCCAGCGGAGAAACGACCCTCTTCTCACCAGATCGCTACGAACGGTTCCGCGAAACGACGTACCCAGAACGTCCACAGAGAAGAACCTGCGGATCTGGGATACTACGGTTGAATAGAGTTTGCCGCCCTTAAATAAGCTCTCGCCTTGACAATAACGGGATCAGGAGCGACCTTCCTCACGGGAGAGATTTCATGCGCGTGGTATCCGGCATTCAATCGAGCGGCAAGTTGCATCTCGGCAATTATCTGGGCGCAATCGCTCAGCACATCGAGATGCAGGAAAAGAACGAATGCTTCTTTTTCATCGCGAATTACCACTCTCTCACCACCATCCAGGACCCAAAACTGCACATTCAGCTTACGCGAGACGTTGCGCTGGACTACCTCGCACTTGGGTTGGACCCGGAAAAGGCTGCTTTGTTTCGACAGACTGACATTCCCGAGGTGACCGAGCTTGCCTGGATTCTGTCGACAGTCACCGGTAAAGGGCTTTTGGAAAGGGCAACTTCTTACAAAGATAAGGTCGCCAAAAACATCTCTCCATCCATGGGGCTTTTTTGCTATCCGATCCTGATGGCAGCTGACATCTTGATCTACCGAGGCGACGTGGTTCCCGTGGGGAAGGACCAGGTTCAACACATCGAAATGACCCAGGACATCGCTAATTATTTTAACCAGACCTTCGCTTGCGACATTCTCAAGAGGCCTGAGCCGAAACTGGGCGTCGCGCCACTCGTGCCCGGCGTCGATGGTCAAAAAATGTCGAAAAGCTATGGGAATACGATCAGTCTGTTTGACCCTCCTTCCAAAATGCGAAAACGCATTATGAGCATCAAGACTGACAGCACGCCCGTCGAATCGCCAAAAGACCCCGAACAGTGCAACGTCTTTGCCATTTATAAGCTCCTCGCGACTGAAGACAAAGTAGCCGACTTGGCTAAACAATATCGCGCCGGCGGACTAGGGTATGGTGACGCTAAAAAGGCACTATTCGAAGCCGTTGAGGGACAACTTGGGCCTGCAAGAGAAAAACGCGAACAACTCGAACAAGATGCGGACTACGTCGAGGATGTATTGCGGACATCCGCCAATCGAGCACGATCGGTCGCACACGAAGTTATGAGCGAAGTGCGTACCGCTTGTGGCCTGGCAACTATTAGGGATTAACTCGTTGACTAAGTACAGTGTATCGCTGGAAACATACAACGGACCACTCGACCTCCTCTTGTTTCTGATCAAGCGGGAAGAAGTCGATATTTATGACATTCCGATTGCACGCATCACCAAGCAATATGTCGAGTTTATCGATTTATTGCAGCAGGTTGACCCCGAAGCCGTCGGCGATTTTCTTGTCTTGGCGGCTACGTTGATGGAAATCAAATCGCGCACGCTTCTACCAACGCCTCCGCCTGAAGAAGTTGACGAAGAGATCATCGACCCCCGGCTGGAACTGGTCAAGCAGCTCCTTGAATACAAAAATTTCAAAGACGCTGCCTCGACACTGGAAGATTCTGCGCTGGAGCGATCTCAGCGGTTCGAGCGCAAACCAGTTTTGCCACCATCAGACGGCAACGAAGTCGAACTGGACAACCTCGAAGTATGGGACTTGCTTGAAGCATTCAATCGCCTGTTGGAACAAACAGGCAAGCGGGAAGCTGTGCATCAGGTCACGGTGGACGACACGCCCATCGCGCTGCATGCGGACGACATTATCGATTCACTAACCAGAGCTGAAGGCATGCAGTTGTTTGAAGAGGTATTCAAAGGTCGAACGCGTTCTGAGATGATCGGGCTATTCCTGGCGCTGCTCGAATTGATTCGGCAAAAACGCGTGACAGTGTGTCAACCTAAAGCCACTTCGGGGATCCAGATTCAACTGATTGATGCGGCGCCTATCGATGCGACGCAAGCAGACGAGGATTACACTGGCGGCGCCTCTCCTGTAGACGAGGATGGCAAGAACAAAGAGTCTACCGAATTTGCGAGAAGTGACGCAATGGCGGCGCAGGAATCAAGCAAAATCGAGTCCGACACAATTCAATCCAACGATCAAGAAAAACCAAAGACAGGACCATCTCATGAAACCCAGTGAAAAAATGGCTGAGCTAGGAATTTCGCTGCCGAGTGTTTCGGCACCGGTCGGCAGCTACGTTCCTGCCAAAAAAGCTGGCTCGCTTGTTTTCACGAGCGGCCAGCTTCCGTTTCGCAACGGAACGCTCACCTGCACCGGAAAAGTCGGCACCGATATCACGACGGAAAAAGCATCGGATGGCGCCGCTGCGGCAATATTGAACGCCCTGGCCGCCGTCGCGCAAGTTGCAGGCGGGATTGATCGAATCAAGGAAATCGTACGCGTCTGCGTTTTCGTCAATAGCAGTCCGGGCTTTGTGGATCAACCCAAGGTGGCTAACGGTGCCAGTGATTTGCTTACCGCTATCTTCCGTGATTCAGGTAGACATGTACGCTCGGCGGTTGGGGTTGCGGAACTCCCCCTGGACGCAGCGGTTGAGTTGGAATTGATCGCAGAAGTCGCGACTTAGTCGCCAGCTCCATTCTTCATGCGTATGAACTTTCGATTATTCAAAATACTAAGACAGCTCCACGCTGATCTTCGACGGACGGACCAGATATATATGGTACTGGTCGCCGTTGTCATTGGCTTGCTGGGGGGCCTGTGCGCCGTTGGGTTTCGACTTCTTATCAAGCACGGCAACGAGATCGCCTGGGGCGAAGGGCACTACACACTTGACTATATTCGCCAGTTGCCGACGTGGTGGAAGATTGCCGTACCTAGTGCGGGTGGACTGCTTGTTGGGCTTATTGTTCATTATTTTGCGCGCGAGGCGAAGGGGCATGGCGTTCCTGAGGTGATGGAAGCTGTAGCCGTGCGAGGCGGGCGCATTCGTCCTCGCGTTGTCATTGCAAAACTGTTTGGCTCCGGCATTTGTATCGCCTCAGGCGGTTCCGTCGGACGAGAAGGCCCCATCGTGCAAGTCGGGTGCGCGATCGGATCGACGCTCGGGCAATGGCTAAACGTAGGTGAACGGCGACTCCGAACGTTGGTCGGCTGCGGTGCGGCGGCGGGAATAGCTGGTACGTTCAACGCACCGATTGGCGGCGCTCTGTTCGCCGTTGAGATTATCCTCGGCGACTTCGGCGTGGCACATTTTTCGCCGATCGTGATTTCCTCAGTCGCGGCGACCGTCGTCAGCCATCAGTTCCTCGGCAATTTTCCAAACTACGACGTGCAGGTTTATTCGCTAGTCAGTTCGTTTGAACTGTTTGCCTACGCCGGATTGGGCATCGTAGCGGGCCTCGTCGCCCTTGCTTATGTGAAGGTCCTGTACGCATTCGAGGATTTCTTCGACGCATCATCGATCTATCCACCTCTCAAAACCGTGATCGGCGGAGCGATCATTGGTGTGATCGCGCTTTGGCTCCCCGAAGTTTATGGCGTCGGGCATGAAGCCATTAACGAAGCACTCGCTGGCTCAATGATGTGGAAGTTGATGGCCATCCTCATCGGCGTAAAAATCCTATCGGTATCCATCACGATCGGTTCGGGTGGCTCGGGCGGCATCTTCGCGCCATCGCTTTTCATTGGCGCGATGACCGGAGGAGTTTTTGGCAACGCTCTGCATTCCATTTGGCCCAACACCACGGCCGGACCAGGCGCTTATGCCCTTGTCGGCATGGGGGCGGTCGTCGCCGCGGGAACGCATGCGCCGATCACGGCCATCCTCATCATGTTCGAACTCACAACCGACTACAAAATCATACTCCCGCTGATGATTAGCTGTATCATTGCAACGCTTCTTGCAACAAGGCTGAACAAGAGTTCAATTTACACACTCAAGCTTCTGCGACGTGGTATTGACACAGCAAAACGCGATCCGGCTAGTATTATGAGGCGACTGCTCGTTCGAGAAGAAATGAGAACGGACGTCGTAACCGTGCAGTCCGATGAACAACTGATCCCTATCCTGTCAAAGTTTATCGACCATCCACACACTTCCGTTTTCGTTGTGGACTCGGAGCGCAACCTGCAAGGCGTGATCACCGATCAGCAAATCCGACCCATCCTGGCGGACTCTTCATCGTTCGAGTTCCTCCTTATTGCGGAAGACATGATGCTGACGCAGGGGTTTCCGACCGTCAGCCCTGACGATAATTTGGCACATGTCATGAAACAACAAAGCCGATTCCGAGGTGAAATCCCCGTCATCGAAGAGGGAAAACTCATCGGCGCGATTTGGCCTGAAGATGTTATCGAGCGATACAACATCGCTGTATTCAGCACAGACGCAGCACGAAGCTTAGCAGCTTCGGTCGAATCAGGTCCGACTATCGAACCCATCCCCGGCACCAAAGGGACAGGCATTACGGAAATACCCGTCTCTGATCGTTTCGTCGGGAAAAGTGTGTCGACCTTGGATATTCGGCGGCGTTTCGACGCTACGATTCTTCTCATCAAGCAGAAATCTCCGGAAACCGGCGACACCATAAGCACCGTCCCCGATGCCGACTATGTCTTTCGTTCCGGGGATGTCATGGTCGTCATGGGGCCAAGTGACAAGCTAAAACATCTCGAGTTCGGCTCGTAAGACGGCACATCCTAAGTTCGCTATCGCTTGTCTCGATTCTGTAATTCAATTAGTCGTCCCTGAAGAACTCGTCATGTCTCTTTGATTGCAGGGTGAACTGAGGTTTTTGGTGTGGTATACTTTGCAAGGAAGTCATGGATGATTCGCAAAAACCTTGCAATTTCGGACTCGGCATGGAGGCCTTATGAAGCCCAAACCCCAGCCTCGCGACGCTTTTGA
>JAJDEA010000175.1 GCA_029260035.1 Phycisphaerae bacterium | reverse complement strand
TCATAAGGCCTCCATGCCGAGTCCGAAATTGCAAGGTTTTTGCGAATCATCCATGACTTCCTTGCAAAGTATACCACACCAAAAACCTCAGTTCACCCTGCAATCAAAGAAAAATGACGAGTTCTTCAGGGACGACTACTTATGAAGCAACGTCATGACTTCGCTACGGGTTCGAGCGTCTGACCTGCACCGGCCTCGAATCGATGACGTGACCATGACACTACCAGCCTTCTTGATCCCCCGGCAGGTCATACATGCGTGCGTGGCCTCAATCACAACCGCAACCCCCTTCGCCTTGAGCGAATCCATCAAGATATCCGCAATCTGCGAACACAATCGCTCCTGGACTTGAGGCCTGTGGGCGAAATCATCGACGACGCGGGCTAGTTTTGAAATGCCGACAACTTGGCCATCGGGCAAATAAGCGACATGCGCCTTACCTTCAAACGGCATCAGGTGATGCTCGCACATAGAGTTGAAAGGGATATCGCGCAACACGACAAGCTCGTCGTATTGCTCGGTAAACGCGGTTTCCAAATGCGAAGCTGGATTTCTAGTCAAGCCGGCGAACAGCTCTTGATACATCCGCGCAACCCGCTGCGGCGTTTTGCGCAAACCCTCTCGGCTGGGATCCTCACCCACCGCAACAAGAATCTCCGCTACCGCTCGTTCAATTCTTTCAAGGTCCATGCCTACCTTTAATGGCTATGAAGAGCTTTCGCAAGCACCCGGCGAAAATCCCAAACAGGTACCCAGTGCTTGCTTCCTGCCAACAATCTACGCCACCGGTTGTACTCCTTTTGTGAGACTGTCTCGCTACCGCATCAAACATGCGACTCAAGGCTTGGCGGGTCTCTCCTTTGCAAACCCGAGGCTGAACACCCTCTGGTGGTCCCATAATCGAATCTTAATGGTGATGGTCCCGTAGAAGAAGGGTTGGCGCCGGTACCATATTTTCTTCTCCGATGCTTGCGAAAACGCCCACAAGGTGCGCCATCTTCGTCCGCTAACTCGATCAAGCTGGATCTTCGTCCGATAGATTCAGGTACCAGGTGTGCGCAAATGGATAATGACAAGAAATCTCAATCGCCAGCCTCGGGTGAAGACAGCGAAGCTATGCGAGAGCGAAATGAAGACTTTGCTGAGGCGCCAATGAATCCGGGGCGAAGGGAGGTCGTGCGAAAAGGCCTGAAGATCGCCTTCGTTGCGCCATTGATCTCTACCTTCTTTGCGCAGGACGCACAGGCATACAGCCTGAGTTGTTACCCGAACGGCCATGCCTGTCCGGGCGCTGAACCCTGTTGCAACGGCCTGACTTGCACAGCAAACATTTGCCAATAACAGGTAAGTGCCAAATTCTTGGCGGTATTGGGTGACGCGTTCGCCGGAGTCGTTTTCGTACGATAAGAACAGTCGGAGCTGTTTATGATACAGTCGTCGAAAAAATCATGGGCAACATCAGCCGTCGTCATTCTCTCTATAGCTGGGGCATGGATGTCGGCGGACCTGTTGCGAGACCATGACGGCGGGTGGCAGGTCCTCGAAAGCGGAACCTCTTCTCTAAGCCCGTGTGCGGGGAAGGCGCCAGGTAGCCCGGCTTGTAGCGAAGTTGTGGCGAGCCGATGGGGTTCGTTCGATCTTCATTTCGGGCAACGTCGATTTCTTATTCCAACCTCCTGGCTTGGTCTCGCCTATTTCTCGAGTATCGCGGTGTGGTTTCTTTCGCTCGGGCCCGTTACTCAGTGGACAAGTTGGCAGCGGCTCGTGGCAATTGCGATTGTCTCAATTGGCACACTCGTTTCCGTTATGTTCATTGCATTGATGGGCCTGGCGATCAAAGAGTGGTGCACGAAGTGCCTATTCATTCACGGTCTAAACGTCGGAATAATGATCGCCGCCATTTGCTCGTTGCGCAGTACAAAAGGAAAGCCGACTTTCGTCGAGCCGACATTACAACCGACTGAACGAGGATTCATTGCACTTCAAACGCGCCTTGGCATGACAGCCATCATTTTGGCGTTAATCGTTAGCGCGGGTAGTTGGTTGTATTTTGACGCCATTCTTCAAGCTCGTCAATACTGGCGCCGTCATAACGTGCTGGATCGGCTCGTTGATTCACTTCAAAGCAATGCGGACCTAGTCGTACACGAATATCTAGCGCAGCCGGTGAATCCTGCTTTGAATGATCTGAATGCCGATGATGCCGCAGAATTGGCACACGATTCTAAGATCCCGCGGCTTGTCGTCTTCAACGACTATGTGGGTAGAGATACGGTGTGTTTCGACACGCTTCTTGGTGGCCATATTGCCAAGGCGTTCGGCGGAGACATTCAGGTGGATATTCGGCAGCTGCCGACGAGTCCCAATCCTGATGATTTGAGTCGGCTGCTTGATGAAGAGCAGAGTACTGAAACAAACATGACTCGATCGATACGAGCGAGTCTGGCTGCGAAGACAGCTGGGGTCTTGGGGGACGAACAGGGATTTCGATTCTTGCACCAACTTCTGTTTCTTCATCGAGAGCGTGGCAAAGACTGGAATTATGGTGAGCTTGCAACGCTTGCCGGCATGGATGCGGATCGATTCATTGATACGATGGAAGGGCCTGCCGTTCTCGATGAATTGAAACAAGACGCCTTGCTGGCGCGTTCTCTTGGCGTGACTCGGGCACCGGCTGCGTTTCTAAACGGGCGCAAGGTTCCTGACATCTGTCTACATAGCGAAACATTTTGGAAAACGGTTGCCAGGATGCTGGTTGATGGTCAAATCGATCCTCAGCTAGCCGATTCACGATCGTTTTCCGTTGCGTCTCAGGAACCAGTGGAGTACCCATAATGCTCGGCAAAACCAGAAACGAATACTCGTCTTCGTATCAACCAAATCGACGCCCCTCGCTTCGCGAAAGCTTGCTCGACGGAGAAGGGCTGGTTTTTGATGAAGAGACAAATTCAACGCACCATCTAAACTCGACGGCGCTCTTCATCTGGAATCAATGTGACGGCAACACTTCCATTCAATGTATCGCCGAGCGCGTCGCGGATACTTACGACCTCACGGCGAAGGAAGCGCTTGACGAAGTATCAAGACTCGTCGGCTATTTGGAAGAACGTCGGCTAATCCACTCGCGAGAAGATGCCCCGAAAGAGGATGTCAAATCGTGCTAGAAATCCATGATGCGACCGGCGACCCCGGCCAATCACGCAAGCCGGATTATTCGAGTAATCGGACGAACGGGGCTGGTTCCAAAGAACTACCTACCGATGTACATTTCCAAATAGGCGTCATCCCTGTAACACTACGCACGCCTCTCAGGAAACTCCGTCGCGACTACGCTTCTCTTTATGATTTCGCACGCGTCGATAGAAAAAGCCCGAATAGTTTCATCATAGAGGTGACACCCAAGCCATTTAGTCTTCGGCATCGCCCTCGGTTCGACGTATCGATCAATGGGCATCTGCAATTTGAACCCTCGCGCTTGGCCGAGATCATTCCTTGTATTGAGTGGTCAATTAACTGGGAGATATCGCGTTCCTTGTCAGGGCATTTACAACTTCACGCTTCTACTATGGAGAAGAACGGTTGTGGCATTATTCTTCCCGGAGAGTCTGGCGCGGGAAAATCGACGCTCGCAGCGGGGCTTCTCGCCCGGGGCTATCGGTATCTGTGTGACGAATTCGCCTTGATCGACACGGACACATTGCAGCTACAACCCTACCCCCGCGTCCTGTGTGTCAAGAAGCCCGCGTTTCCCGTCATGGAAGCTTTGGGATTACCTCTTCATGGTCGAAAACACTATCTGAAAGGAATCAAGGGCTATGTTGGATACGTCAAGCCCAATACAATTGGTGATGCCTCAGTGGCGTCATCCTGTCCCGTCCGTAACATTATCTTTCCGAAGTATCAGGCGGGTGCGGACCCGGTACTTATGCCAATAAGCCGGGCCCAGGCTGCGTTTTCACTACACACTTACTGTTTCAATCTCTTGAGCTGTCATCGAAACAGCTTTGACGTCATCACAAGTGTAGCGCGAAATGCGAACTGCTTCCGTCTTGTCAGTGGCGATATCCAGAAGACGTGCGATCTAATTGACGATCTCGTTCGAGGGCAATCATCGGCGCACGCCAAGATTGCGTAAACCTGCGCGGTGACACCAGCAATGACAAAAAACACCTCAGTGCTGACGCAGTTCCTAATTGAAGACGTTACACCTGAAGCCGACACAAGGAACGGGCGCGACGCCTGGGAGTCGTTGGCTCGCGTTGCATGCAAGACAGCCACCTCGGGATTGGTCCTGGAGCAGGCAAAGCTCCAAGAGTGCAACATACCCACGGACGTACGCATCAAGCTTCAAGCCAGCGCCTTCGCAACGTCGGCCTATAACTCCCATCTCGCATCTGAAACAGAACGCGCCGTCTCTGCATTAAACGGAGCTGGAATTCCCGTTATGTTGCTCAAGGGAATGGCGCTTTTGCACACTGCGTATGAAAAGGCGGAATTTCGGCCTATGAGCGACGTCGATCTGATCGTGCGAACCGACGACGCCATGGCTGCGGTGGAGACACTCTTCCAAGCGGGCTTTCGACAGGGTTTACAGCTGATAAACGACCGGTTCTTCCCGGAGTTCTACCATGAAGTGGAGGTTTTGTCGGCTGGCGATCAGGCAGCGCGATTCGACTTGCACGCGAAACCACTTCGACCAATGCGATTCGCCCAAGGGATGCCAAAGGACGCCCTCTGGGAGAACGCATTACCGATCAAAGTGGGCGGAGCCAAGGCATTTGTGCCATGCCCTGAGCACATGTTGATTCATCTTGCAGCTCACGCTGCCATTCATGGTTGTTCGCGCTGGATATGGCTCTTTGACTTGAAGCACCTGACGGATCGACTTGGCTCTCTAATGGATTGGCCACTGTTCCTTGAGAGTACGCAACGATGGGGGCTGTCGCTTCCCGTGCACGAGGCGATCACCATCGCGCAAGAGGATTTCGGGCCTTTTGTGCCCGAACATGTCATGGCAACACTCCGTTCCCATCGAGTATGCTGGCAGGATCGGCTTGCTCTGCGACAGGCGCCGAGAGACGCTGAAAACACCGCTGTGCAGGTAGCCGTCAATCTTGCTACCACTCCAGGCATCAGGTATCGATTGCGATACCTAATGGCCCTTCTTTCGCCGAGCAATGACCATCTCGAAGAAATCTATCCCCACCGCCATTTAGGTTGGACCGTGACAGCTAATCTTGTGCGGACTTTGCGAATCGTCTATCGATTGCTTGCGATTCCACTTCGCGTCGCTTTCGCGAGGTCCAATGCTCCGCCAACGCCAAACCCCATACCAACCTAATCCGTATAGCAAACCAATCTAACGCTGAAACGAGAAATCAGGGCCGATAATTATCTTCACTACAGTTACAAGCCTGTCGATGAATTCTTTGGCGAAGTGAGAGACTCGCTGGTCGAGAGTATCGAAATCGTAATTTGAAAACGTTTGTGCCCACTTGTTCAGGCTGGTAATTGAATGACAAATGCATCCGCAAAAACAGTAGCCGTCGTCATCACGGTCAAGAACGACCCTCTCGGCATCGGCGTAACACTCAGCTCGCTGGCTGCCCAAAGCAGAAAGCCAGACGAAGTTGTCATCGTTGACGGTGGATCGATCGACGAAACCCGGCGCGTCATCGACCAATACCAAGCCGAGTTTGATCAGTTTCTTGTCATGGATGCTCCCGGTGCGAATATCGCTCGAGGAAGAAACATCGGCACAGCCGTCACAAAAAGCGAGATCATCGCCTCGACGGATTCCGGCTGTCGAGCGAACCACGATTGGCTCGAAAACCTTGTCCAACCATTTGAGACACGAAAAGGTACGGATTTCGTAGCTGGGTTTTATCAGGTCGAAAGTCATGGCCTGTTTGAACAAGTCGTTGGCCTAACAACCATGCGCGGTCAACTCGAAGAAATTGATGAAAAAGGGTTCAATCCATCCGCCAGATCCGTGGCATTTACCAAGGAATTATGGATACGCTGCGCCGGTTGGCCTGATTGGATCAACTATTCGGAAGATACTCTGTTCGATCACAAAGTTCGCAGCCTCGGCGTTGGTTGGTATCTCGCAAAAGACGCGATCGTCAAATGGCGACCGCGAACGTCACTACGATCGGTGGCTAAGCAGTTTTACGGATATGGCACCGGGCGAGGGCATACTCAGATCGAAGCAGACAGCTATCGCTACAACATCCGCAATCTCTCGCTTATCCTCGGATCCTCGATTGCCGCGATGTTCTTACCGAATGCCTGGGTCGTAACTCTGGCACTATTTGTCTACTTCTTTGTCTGGAGTTTCCACAAGAAGGCCTTGGCTGTTAGCGACCGGGCCGGGACGATCGTCTCCTATCCAATTTGTCTTCTAGTCATTTGGATCGTACTGCTGACCAACACCATTGGCTATATTGTCGGGACCTGGCAGCGATTGCGTGATCGATCGCGATATCAAGTCCGCATGGAAACTTATCTCGCTAAGGCGTAGCGCTGCGAGCACAAATCAAATAACAGCTACCATATGTCCATTCAAGAAAGCCGAAGTTTTGATGGTAACACAATCCCTGAGCGAGGCCGATGGCTGTGCATTGCCTACGCTTTCCCGCCAGTGAGTCGAAGCGGCAGTTTTCGAACGCTCGGCTTCGTTCGCGAACTGAACACAATGGGTTGGGATGCCACTGTCATAACGGTCGAGCCGGGCGATGAAAAAATCGACCTTGCCTTGCTCGATCAAATCCCGTCTAAGACGAAAGTAGTACGCGTTCCATGGACGGACCGCATCGTGCGAATCAAGAAACGGTTACTAATAAAAGATCGTCGCCAACGGAATGCACGCCATGCCGACGAGTGCGATAGAGACACCGTCGCTGATCCACACCACGGCAAGACTGAGAAAATCGATAGCTTGTATCAATCACTTCGCGATTTCGTCTCTCGCGCCATGATGATTCCCGATTCGCGTGCAAGCTGGATAGGGCCAGCGTATCGTGCCAGCGTAAATGCCGTCAAACAACTGTCGCCTCACGTTATCTACTCTACCTCACCCTACGCAAGCGCCCACTTAATCGCTCGAAAGCTCAGCAAACGATTCCGGTTGCCGTGGGTCGCGGATTTTCGTGACCCTTGGCGTGCTAATCCATTTGCTCCACGGATGCCCGGATTGCTCGGCTGGTGGGATGAACACTTGGAAATGCAAGTATTGAAAGACGCGTCCTGGGTCGTGTGCAATACGCCTACGATGGAACGCGAACTGATAGAGAGGCGCCCTCTTGTCTCTCAAAAATGTTCGACGATACTGAACGGAATTGATGAGGGGGTCTATTCGGCTCGCACCACGCACCCGAGCAAGAAGAGTGACGAATTCACCATCACCCATTGCGGGAATTTCTATGGCCCGCGCAAACCCGATCCCTGGTTTGAAGCGCTTCGACAAGTCCTGAGGGATTGCCCGCGTAACCAACCGAACATCACGTTGCGTCTGGTTGGTGAACCAACCTATGACGGAAAACATCTAGCCGCAATCGCTGATGAATACGGTATCGCGAAGAACATCGAAGTTTACGGAACGTTGGAACACCAGACGGCACTGGACATCGTCGCTGACAGCGACGCCGTTATCCTGGCAGGTAGTGCGGGAGATGGTGCCCATTTGCAGGTGCCCAACAAGTTGTTTGAATACCTCGCACTCAAAAGGCCGATCATCGCAGGCGCAGTCAAAGACAATCCTGCCGTGGAAATTCTCAAGAAATCCGGAGCAAAGGCGGTTTTGTGCAAGCCGGATGATGCGTCAGACATCGCCAGCGCACTAAAACGTTGTATTGACGGAAAATTCTCCGACGATCATGCAGCCTGGCATGGGGTGGATCAGTTCAGTCGCCGTGAGCGGGCCCGCGAATTGACCGCGATTTTCGACAGATTGACGACGAATCGACCCGACTCGAAGACGAGTGTCATCGAAGAAAAATCGCTTGACCAAGAGCAGGTGCTCGGGAAAAAGCGAAGCAACGTTCAATCGAACTCAAGCACCCATTAGCGCAACCTTTTTCAACGATAATCGCAAATCGCTCGCTGCACACATTCGAACTGCTTTATCCGCTGTCGAGTCGTTCGAGCAGTCTTCCTACTTCTTCGACGTCCTTGTCGCCTCGCCCGGAAACATTCACAACCAGCAATTTATCTTTGCTTAGTGTGGGAGCAAGTTCGATGGCGTGGGCGACGGCATGGGCGGATTCCAGTGCGGGGATTATTCCTTCCGTTCTGCATAGGCTCGCAAAAGAAGACAGCGCCTGATTATCATCCACTGCCACATATTTGACGCGTTCCGACTCTTTCCAGTGGGCATGTTCAGGCCCAACGCCTGGATAATCCAATCCTGCGGACACGGAGTGAACGGAGAGGGTTTGGCCGTCCTGATCCTGCAAAACGTAAGTATGCATGCCGTGCAGAATACCCGGTGCGCCGGCGGACAACGTCGCGGCGTGCCTGCCTGGTGCAAGCGCTTCGCCCGCAGCCTCTACACCAACCAACTCGACACCCTCATCGCCGAGAAACGGCGCGAACATGCCCGCGGCGTTACTGCCTCCTCCGACACATGCCAAAACAATGTCAGGAAGACGGCCTTCACGCTCCAGCATTTGCGCGCGGGTTTCTCTGCCTATGATCGCCTGAAAATCTCTCACCATGAGAGGATACGGGTGCGGCCCCATCACGCTGCCGATCGCATAATGAGTGTGCGCGCTCGTTGACATCCAGTCGCGCATCGCTTCATTGATGGCGTCCTTCAGTGTCCTCTGACCCGCTTCGACAGACACAACTCTGGCGCCCAACAGCTCCATCCGAAAAACGTTCAGCCTCTGTCGACGGACATCTTCCGCCCCCATGTAAACAACGCATTCCAAGCCACAATTGGCCGCCGCCGTAGCCGTAGCGACACCATGCTGACCGGCACCGGTTTCAGCAATAATCCGACGTTTACCCAATCGCTTAGCTAGAAGAACCTGCCCCATCGTGTTGTTAATTTTGTGCGCGCCCGTGTGGTTAAGGTCTTCGCGCTTGAGATAAATCTGCGCACCGCCGAGACTAGCCGTAAGTCTTTCGGCTTTGTAAAGCGGGCTTGGTCTGCCGGTATAAGTCTTCAACAGACCGTGTAGCTCATTCCAAAACGAATGGTCTGAGCGGATCTCCTGATAGGCTTCGACAAGCTCCAACACGGAAGCCATGAGAGTTTCCGGCACGAACTGCCCGCCGAACTTTCCGAATCGGCCTCGCGCATCGGGATCCCAGCGACTTTCCGTAGTTGGCATGATGTCAATGTTCATAGGCATTTTGGTTTGCAGTCAGCTATTTTGTGGGTGGTTGATAAGATCGATCAACGATGATATTGGCAAATCACTGGTAACGCAAAAACGATTGCCCGTTCGCATCGTTTTTCGACTTGGTTTATGATTCATCGGCTGTAAGACATGGTGATGAACGAGAGTAAGAGACTGTGGACGATCCGATACGTCGAATGATAGATCAACAGGTTGTGTTCGATACGGGCACGCCCATCGTGTATGTCGGCACACTCCGTGAGGTAACGGAGCGCGAATTCGTAATCGAACAGGCGGACATACACGATTGCCGAGATGGTCACGCAAGCCAGGAGCAATATCTGGCTGACGCGCGGGAAGATGGTGTCACGGTCAATCGACGGCGGGTTGTCGTCATGCGAACGACTGTCATTAGCGTTTCCCTGCTGACCGACGTTGTGGATAGATAACGCTGTTACCGCAAGCGGCGACCGTTTTTCCGTCGTGGCTTTGGTAAGTGAAGATCGAAAGAGGTAGACATGAAATTATTTGTTACAGGTGGAGCGGGGTATGTCGGTAGTCATTGCGTACGCGAGTTATGCAACGCAGGACATACGGTTGTCGTTTATGACAATCTCATCAACGGCGGCCATAAGGAAGCAGTCGATACACGCGCGGAGCTGGTCGTTGGCGATCTCGCGGATGATACGCTTTTGGAGCGAACCCTTGCAAGTGGAGCATTCGACGCAGTTCTTCACTACGCGGCTCTGTTGGATGTAAACGAATCTGTCCACGAGCCTCTGAAATATTACCAAAACAACATTGCCAATACGGTGTCTCTTCTCGCGCTTATGCGCAAGAACGATATCAAGAAGATGGTCTTCAGCTCAACGTGCGCAACGTATGGCGTGCCTCTTTCCGTGCCGATCACCGAAGACATGCCACAACATCCGATCAATCCTTACGGTCGCACCAAACTGGCGATTGAATGGGCGCTTCGAGACAGCGCCGACGCGTGGGGACTGGGTTCGACGGCACTTCGCTACTTCAACGCCTCCGGAGCAGCATCGGACGGAACGCTCGGCGAGGACCGTGACCCGGAATATCATCTTATTCCGCTGGTATTGCAGGTTGCACTCGGGCAGCGCGAACAAATCAAAATCTTCGGCGTGGACTATCCAACGCCAGACGGCTCGTGTGTACGCGACTACATCCACGTCGAAGACCTCGGCAGCGTCCATCGCATGGCCATCGAATCTCAGGAAGAGGCTGTTTTTCGATACTACAACGTCGGGACAGGGGTCGGCGTGAGCGTCAAGGAATTGATCGTTGCTGCACGCGAAATCTCCGGAAAGGACATTCTTGCGTCACCCGACGTGCGAAGGGAAGGCGATCCGCCCGAATTGTATGCCGACCCGACTAAAGCCATGACCGAACTAGGCTGGCAGCCGAAGTACACGGACATTCGAAAGACGATCGAAACGGCCTGGCATTGGCATTCGACGCATCCGAACGGCTACGCGTCGGTATAAAAAGTCGGCGGGTCGATGTTGGTAGATCATACAGTAGGCGATTGCCATGAATGATGGAGAAAGAAGACTCAAAACAGTGGCCGTGTTGAGCCTCTTGGGTACGCCGTCATTCTTGCTGTGCTTCTACTGGCATGTCTGCATGGACGGCCACATGCGGCATGCCCCTTACCCGCTGTACGAATATGCGAGCGATCTTTGGTGGTCAGCCTCCTTCACTTCGATACTTGTTTTTTCCTGCCGCCTCAGAGCGAGAAGTATTTCATGGCTTCAGTGTGGCAGCATGGCTATACTGTTCTTGCGCTTTTTTTTGGGCGGTGCCTTAATTCTCATCGAGCTTCCCCTGTTGATTATGATGAACATCTACGCGATCAAGTATTTGTTGAAGCCAGATGAATACCTACTTTCCGGCACGCAGCAGGCAACGCTTGGCTTTTCAGATCGCGTCGAAATCCCAGACTCCGAAGAACCCAAGAATTGAATGCTCTTGCTATAAGGCAGATGTTGAATGATGCCCAAACGCAACCGAGGCCTATCGCACCCTGATTGAGCCATATTCGCAATTTGCAAACGCATAGCCGGTCGAGGCGGAACGAATGGATAGCGTCGGAGACAATTCAGAAATGGTCGATCTGGCAAAGCCTAATCGGCTCCGCCACGTTGTCATCATGCTGATATGCTCGCCCTTCATTGGCGTTCTTGTATGGATCAGTACGGAATTCGCAAACGATCCAAATAGACTGTCCCTCGTAGGCTTTCTCCTCATTCTATCATTTGCAACGTTTCCTATCACGCGCAGCCTTCACGCGTTGTTTGCAAAGCCATACTTTCGCGCGAACCAGGAGCACATCGAGATACGTCACTGGGGAGGCTATTGGTTGTGGTTTCTGCCGTGCCTTCTTGTCAAGTGTGACCGTCTACGTTGGAAAGACATACTCGCCGTCGATCAGAAGCTCAATAAACATAACGGCTTGACCATAGAAAACTATGCCATCGTTGAGCGCAATGGTAAAAAACCAATCCATATCCATCGGGGTGTGTTTAGTCTTTCGGTCGATGCCATCATACAGTTGATTCTGAATCGCATATCGTCGGACGAATATCGAGCCGTTTTTCCATCGGAACGTGCCAAGCCTTATGTCAAACGCCTTGAGGCTCGATTCGCATCAACGTTGGCACTGCAATATTCACCACGTCCCTTGTTATTGAGCGGTTTGATAACCGGACCCTCGATTGGAATCGCGGGCCTTCGATGGCTGTATATTAACCTCGGCGAGAATCAGGGATTGGATATCGCGGTTGCACTGGCTTCCTGCGGCGCTGTTGCCTGGCTGGCATTCGCTATCGTTGAGGCTGTTCGCTCTGTTCGGTTTCGGAATAAGAAATTCTGGTTCCGCAGGGATGGGCTTGTTGTTGGATCGCACGAACTTACTGCCCGCGTCTACCCATGGCACGAAATACTCGGAGCGCGTCGGCGCGTTACGATCATGCGGGATCAATGGGACAAACCCGAGAAGCCGAAATTCGAGGGGCTGGATATTCTGCTCCGCGATGGCGGCACCGTTTGGATTCCCGAGCAGTATAGCGCATTCATGGATGAACTAGCCGAAGACTTGTCGCCGAACGAAGACGAAGCATTCGAGGTCTTGACGCCTATAGATGAATAAGCGTAAATCTCTGCGCTTCGCCAAGTCCAAATCGGAAGCACGTTTCTAAATCTACCATCGATCCGCCTCACGGACTCCCTACGGTACCATGCCTGACTCGCCAAGGTGGTCGCGGACGTTTCGATCAATGATTTTGTCCCGCAGCCCCAATGACTCTCGGTGGCGAGATTGCAGTTCATTCAACCGGCTCTCCAATTCTCGGATTTCAATGGCTCGGCGATTGGTCCTCAGATCAAACGCTTGTGCGCAGTAATCGCGCATTTGCGTGCGCAGTCGATTTCGTTGATCGGAGCCACTCGCACGACGATAACGGTTAGATGCCTGGCGGATCATGAGGTCGAGGCGCCGTTCCTGGATGATCAGCGACGCCATCTCCGGGGCCGTTTCCAAAAGCTCCATAAGCCGACGGGCCTCCGGTGCGACTCGGCTCATGCGCTTTTGGTACGCTTGAGGCTTGCGATTGCGCAGGTTCTCAAGCTGTTCGTACATCTTGGGCAAATGCTCGGCTAGGAATTCGGAAACCGCTTGACGTTCCTCGTCGTTCATTCGATGCCAAAGTCCTGGCGGTGGACGCAAGCCAATGCGGTCTCGGCCAACGCCCTTCCTGCGAGGCGGCCCGTCCATGCGATGCTGACCCTGAGCCGAACGATTATCGTCTCGTCTTACTCCACTTGCCGGCTGTCTGCTCCGAGACGGCTCTTGCTGAGCGACCGCGACTGGCAAGCCGATGCACAAAATCGTCGCCAAGGCGGCCAATGTCCCCAGTAGCCGAGTTTTTGTTATTTTTGCATACTCTTTCATTGCACACATCCTCAAATCATCATTCAAGTTTCGTCATGACCAGTCGTCGGCTTCCATCTTGAGAAGGCTGTCGAGCAGGTCGTAGTCATCATCCAAATCATCGTAGCTTTTTGTTGGCCAAGTAGAGCCGTTGGAAGCCAATTCAAGCGACGAAATATCATCACTCAAGTCGTCGATGGACTCCGACAGCTCGTCAAAAGCAAACGCATCAAACGCCGTCACATAGTCAAATCCATCCGCCGGAGCAGGGCTTCGTAGCCATTGAAAAGACCCAATGGCTACCAATGCAATCGCGGCGGCCGCGCCCAACAGGCGATACACGACTGAGGCAACTCTTTTTTTTGCTGCGCTACGGCGAAGGTGAGAGTTTTGTTCGTCATCTTCTCTCAGCACAGACCAGATTCGGCGCTTTACTCTGTCTGCGAGGTCTTCAGGTACGACGTCTTCGACGCACTCGCCGAACCAGTGTTCCTGTCGCTCCACGCGCAATCTTAACTTAATCATCTCCACGCCAGGCCCGATCGGATCATCCGAAATATTTCGTAACCAAGCTTCGTTTCGTTCTACGTTGTTTTCTTTTTCGTTATCGTGCGTCATGTTTGTGTCTCCATCCACTCGCGCAGCTTGGTCAGCCCTCTGTGGGCGCGAGCCAGCGCTGTGCCAACGGGCGTCTCCATGATTTTCGCAATATCCGAAAAACTCAGATCCGCATAATGCCGTAAGAGGATTACCTCACGCTCGTTTTCGGAGAGGCTCGCCATTCCTCGCTGCAATATGTCGACGTCTTCACGAACCCGAAGATCTTTGTCCGGCGAAGAGGCCGACTGATTCGGCAATGGTCTATCGCGTTCTTCGTCATGGCTCGACCCCGCGTCCGTCGTGGTCAACGGCAAAATCGTCGGCGTTCGGCTGCGCTTGCGAGCGTGGTCCCGCCCGAGATTCCCGGCGATCCGAAATAGCCACGATTCGAAACGGCCTCGATGAGAGTAGTCGGCGATTGTTCGCACGACTCGAACGAAGACCTCCTGCACCAGCTCCTCCGCGTCATCGACGTTGCCTGTCATCCGGTACAGGAATCCGTACAGTCTGGATGAGTACAAATCGACGAGCGCGTCCAGAGCCTCTTGGTCGAGCGTTTTCGCCCGCTTCACGATGTTTTCGAGGTCGTCAGCGATCTTCATTTGGAATCTCTAAGGCTTAACGTATATATCCGCCGCGCATTGCTCAATTCACCTGACGCTCTTGAAAAAAGCCTCAAAACCGCCAAATCAAGAGGCATTGTGACAAGATATCGGGCGTAAGCACGATTTCAGCCTATGGAACACCGCGTGGGGCCACAACACACTCGTTTTCGGCGATAAGGAGATAGTCGCGCTTGCAGATGAGGCGTGAGCCTGTATACTTCCGCGACTCGCCTTGTTGTGGGCGATGTTGGTTATTTTGTCCAAAATGGTATTTGCCGAGTTTTGCTATGTCACGAGTATGCTTTTTTACCGGTAAAAAGACCCGCGCAGGCCGTTCCATTAAGCGCAAGGGTAAGGCGAAGTATCTCGGCGGTGTCGGCAAGAAGACGACCGGCATAACCAAACGCAAGTTCAAGCCTAATATCCAGAAGGTCCGGGCAGTCGTAGACGGCCGAGTGTGCAGGATTCGCGTATCAGCCAAGGCAATCCGAATGGGTCTGGTTGTCAAGCCTGTTAAGCGCACTTGGAAACCCGATTCCGCTCAGGAATCCAGCAGCCAGGACTAGCGTATCCGTGATAAAATCGTAGGCGCGCAAACGTACTCCTCAATTTCTTTTACCATTGCATTCTTCAGATGAGAAGTTGGCCTTTAGACGGCTGATTAGAGTAAGGTCTTTGCTATTGGCGCGATCGATTGCGCACTTCCACTCGCCCATACTTACAATTCGCCGGTACACCCAATCGTTCACGGCTATGGTACCAGTTTCCCTTTATCTCAAGTAGAGATTCGCCAAAAAATGAAGCCGACTGACGAAGCGTCATTGCTCCGTCAGCCGGCGTGATTTTGCTTTCAGGATCAAGCTACCTGCTTACCCGCCGAGCAGTGCGAGTACGTTTTGCGATTGCGCGTTTGCGATCGCAAGGATACTGTTACCCGCTTGCACGAGAATCTGTGCTCGCGTGAGTTCCGAGGTTTCCTCAGCGAAGTCCGTATCTCGAATCACCGCCTGCGAGGACGTCAAGTTCTCGGCAGTAATCTGCAATTGAGCGACGTTTGGCTGCAAGGTGTTTCGTTCAAACGCACCGAGTCGACCTCGGAGTACGGAAACCTGGGTAATCACCTCGTCCACCACATCCGACGCCTGCTTGAACTTGCCCGTGTTCATCGCAAAACTCCGTCCGTCCTTCAAGTCGGACAAAAATCCTACGATCGAGTTTCCGAGCCGATCCGCTTGCATGGCTTTGACTGCGATGTTCTCCTGAAGGTTCGGATTGACCTGTGGTCCAAGCTGGAACAACGCTCCACCTTCCGTAACTTCAAAAGTCGATTGGCCGAGCCTCGCTCCGTTGGTGACCGTTGTGCCATTGCCAAACGCTTCGTCCAAAACCACTTCGACTTTGAGCAATTCGTTGCTTGTCGCAAGTTTCAGACCTCTGGCTGTGCTCTGCACACCGTTGATTGTAGCTACGGCGTCTCGCCCGTTGGTCCTGTCGTCTACAGCGCCTCCGCGGTCCTGGACCTGAAATGGAGCACTGCCGCTCAGGGGCTTTACACTCACGAAGGCGTCGCTGCCGTATTCAACCGTCCGCAGGAATAGTCCCGCGGAGCCACCTGTACCCAGCGCGATGGCCGAAACGCCTGTCGAATCGACGTTTTGGCTGATAGCCGCAGCCAATTGCGTATTCGTTTGGCTACCCGGAAAGCTGAGCGTCACAAATCCGTCCGGCCCACCAATGGTAACGGTTGCTCCACTGGCCAACGTGCCGTTCAGTGGATACGTCAATTGCGCTTGCTGCGCCGACACTGACACATCAATAGTTACGGGAACGAAAGTCCTCGTTCCGAATCTCGCACCGAGAATTTGTACATCCGCGAGCTTTGATGCAACGACACTACTCGTCACATAATCCAGCTGGCCGTTCAGCAGCTTTCGACCAGCGAAGTTTGTCGTGTTGGCGATTCGAGTGATAGAATCGATCGCCGCATCCATCTGTAGTTGATTGGCCTTGATTTCTTCATCCGAGAAAGCACCACTATTGGCGCTTTCGATGAGCAATGCCTGGATGTCTGTCAATAGGCCCGCAACTTCGTTGAGCGCACCTTCTGTCGTCGCGATGACATTGACCGCGCGCTCGGTATTTCTAACGGCTTGATTGACGGCGGAAACCTCAGCGCGCAAACGCTCTGACACGATGAGGCCTGCCGGGTTGTCGGCACCGCGATTGATCTTGAGACCGCTTGAGAGCCTTTCCAGGGAACGCCGCAATGCGTCCTGAGAAATCCTCAGCTGCCTTTGTGAAACTAACGACGGTACATTGCTATTTATTCTTGACATGAGCAATCCTCCTTGATTACCCCGGGTATCCAAAAGTTTACCCGTTAGGGATGCTGTTCAATCTCCATTGAATCACTTAGTACGTTGTTCGTGACTCTTACCGGAAGAGTCACCCGACGAGTTCTTATCCGGATCCGCATTTTTCTTTTTTTCTTCCGCCGCCGATTGATCGACGACTTCAGCAACGTCATCCGGATGCAGGCCAGCTGCCTGCTGATTCTCTCGTTTAATCGCGTCGTACACCTCTTTCCGGTGTACCTGTATGTGCCGCGGTGCGGTGATGCCTAACCGCACTTTGTCTCCGCGAATATCAACGACGGTGATTTCAACATCGTCACCGATCATGATCGTTTCATCGCGTTGTCTCGATAGCACCAACATAATCCAGGCTCCTTCCTTGCCATGCCGATGCGCAGTAATCCAACCCCGGTGCTTGCAACGCGCGCTAATCGTTTGCAGTCGCAATCCAACGGCCACTTGTCATCCAAACGGACAAGTGCCCTGCACCGACGTTCCGACTTCGGAATCGGCGAGCAAAAGCTGTCATCATCTCATGATGATTGTAGGCTCGTGCATGCCGTTCCGGCTACCCGTGCGATCAAGCGGTTCTGCTTATCGCAGCAGGCTGCGGAATCCTCATCAGCGGGTGACGGGTCGAGTAACGCTTGTCACTCAGAACCAGTTGTCGGCCTTTGCGATTATCCACATTGATTACCAGTGGGCCTTGAAAATTCCCCGTCAACAATTCGTTTACCTTGTTGACGATGACAAAGACCTGCGCCTTTTCCGGGTCTTTGAGGTCAATCGACTGCAATTCGTCCAGCTTGGCCGGCACCTGATAATCTGCGACGAACAGCCTTGGGTCGCAAACTACAAAAGCCAAATCCGGCGTGCAAACAGACTGCAACCAGTAGAAACCACTACCCTCCCCGGTTTGAATCAGGGCATAGCGCTTTTGCTCTGGGAATCCGAGGATTCCATCTTCAAAGTCAATCAAACGACTTTCATCAACTTCCAGTTGTCTAAAACGCGACGTCTCCAATATCATCGCGAACCTCCCTTGGCCAATCCAAAATGAGCCTGCCATGCCAATCGTCGCGTCAGGCCTGCAGTCCCGCTTGCGAATCCTTGGCTTATGCACCAAAGCCGACAGGCTTTGGCCCCGTCGTCTCCCGACTGGGCGGCTACTTTTTCGTACGAGGTTTCGGCCATCAGAAATCCCGCACGACCGTGACATAAATATGTCAATTATTCATCCAGCCATGAACGTACATGGCGATTACCTCAAAAAATCGATCAGCGACAGGTTAAGGAGCACCGAACTCGTCGACAGGCTCGCCTGTAACTGTGTTGTCGCTGCTTGCATATTTGTGATCGCTTCCGCGTAATCCAAATCCTGCAGATCGGAAAGGAAAATCTTCGATGTAATCGACGCATCTTCCATCTGAGCCAACCTCGACTGCATTCCTTTTGATTGGGCACCGACCGCGCCCTGCGTAGCAATCACCTCGTCGCCGAACTGTTGGACACGATTCGAAGAGAGCGTGATGCCAACCGTATCATCAGTGCGCAACGCTGACTCCAACTCGATCAATGCGCCCAATACACCTTCCGTGCGAACCAGATTGCGATCTTCACCATTCAGCGTCGTGTCTGGATCGGTGACGATTTGCATTAGGCCCAGCTCCTCAGCCGCAACGGATTGATTCAAAATTCCCACGGTGAGGGTGCCGGTTCCACCGGTGTTATCTTCGATGCTTATCCCATTCCCTACACTCGTAAGGGACGCGTTTATAGTGACAGCAGCCTGCGTTGCGGCGACATTGATCGCGTCGATCACTTCGCCGACGGTTGTCAGCCCATCGATATTAACGTCAACAGTGCTACCATCCTTGGCTGTGACGCGAAAATCATCTTGTCCGTCGATAGTGGAAACACCTTGGCCGAAGTTTAGTGCAGACAACTGTGTGTCGAGATTGAATGTGCGGATGCCAAGATCCGCTGCCGTGGTGCCGCCGTTTTCGCTAATGGACAACGACGTTCCGGAAACTTGATTGAAGAAATCAACGCCGGTGCCCGCATCATTGATTCGCGCGGTAACAAACACGCCTGCGTTGTTGATTCGGTTGATTATGTCCTGTACGGTTTCTACGTTACTCAGGTCTATTGTGGCGGTTTGCAAACCGTTCGTAATGATCAGGCCGTTATCGATATCGATGCTGGTACCTTGCGCAATATCTGCAACCGGCGTCAGCCTGGTCAGCTTCGCTCCCAGGTCAACACCATCAATGCTCGTTGACGTAGGCTGTGGCGTAAGGATTCCCAGGTCCGCAGCGATAACGCCGGTGCTTGTATCTGTGACAGCAACAGGAAACCCGCCCGGCGTGATGGTTACGCCAACACCGGAAATCGATGCAGTCACTTGCGCGCCGGCGTCGGCGCTTGCGCTGTTGATTAAGTCGACAACGTCGCCGATGGTATCAGCAGTCGATAAGTTGACGCTTATTGTTCCCGCCCCGCCCACTTCCGTGATGGTTAAGGTTCCATTGCGAATGCCATTCGCAGTGGCACCGTTCAGGTCATCGAGACGTGTAGACGCAGCGAGTACAGGCGACAAATCAACTGTTGATTCAACTCGGCTGGAAAGCGCCCCAAAGAGCACGTCCCCGGAAATGTTGATAGCTGGTGTAGCACCTTCCGCTACACGCGTTACAAGGTTTCCGGTATCTCCCAAATAGGCAATGCCGCCAAGGGCATCGACAAAAGGCTGATCCGTCGTCTCATGCCCGG
>JAJDEA010000174.1 GCA_029260035.1 Phycisphaerae bacterium | reverse complement strand
CGAAAATATTCCGGCAGACCAATTCAATCACACAGTGACTACTTATCGGCGGGAAGATGGCACGTTCGAGATTCTCGACCCAACCTGGGTGCCGCTCAGCCGAGAGCTTTGGTCCAGCCGAGAGGCTTTGCAGGGTTTGGTCTATGGAACGCCAGAAGGTCAGACACTGACGCTTTCTCCTTATTATCCGCCGGAGCACAACCGACTCGTGTTCAACAGCGTTGGCGAAATTGGCGATGACGGCCAGTTGTCAACGCATATCGAAATGAAATTGCACGGTTATCCCTGCACTTATCTTAGAAGAAGCATCCAAAAACATCCGAGACCCCAGCAGCGTGCAGCGTTTGAAGAGGCGTTGCATATTGCCCCCAACGCGCGAATTACGAAGCTCGATTTTACCCAGCCTTACGATTATTCGCGTGATGGCGAAGTGGTTATGGATGTGATGGCGGGCAACTATGTATCGAACGGCAAGACCTTACGACTATTTAAGCTGCCACTTATGGCGCAGCCATTATCGGAGTTTTTCGCACCGGACCTCTCCTATTCGATCGAGAAAGAGGAGCGCAAGTACGGCTTGCGAATGCGCGCGACGAGGCTCTTGAAGTATTCGGAAACGATCGAACTGCCAGCAGGCTGGCAAGTGTCATATATGCCCGAATCAATCGCGTTAGATTCACCATCGGCTTCGCTGTCGTTTGATATGGTGAATGACGGGAGTGAGTTGTCGTATTCATTTGAGTTTTCTCTCAAGAAGCAGATCATTCCGCCTGAGGATTATGGCGAGTATCGAAAGGCGATTTTGGCTATGCAGCAGCTTGGTGAAGATTTTGTTGTTTGTCAGGTGGGTGGGGAAGACTCAGGCCTGGCACGTCGTGGATTGAACAAGTCCAAAAGCGGTGGGAGTGGATCGTGATAAGGCGAAATAATATGAAAAAGTTTCGGTTTTCGCGTCGCAACACCGGCAATGTTGTTGGCGCATTCTTGTCGGTCAAAATAATGATGCTGGTCGTTATGGCCTTGTACGGCGCAGTGAATGGTGTCGCTTTGGGGCAATCGACGACGCCGAATTTGCAGATTGGTGAGAAAGAATATCCCGATGCCGACGCGATCATTTTGCGGTGGGAGCAAAGCTGGACGCTTGAGCGCAACGGAACAAGAACACGACGTGACCATAAATGGATTAAGCTGATCAATCGTCGTCCTATTCGGCAACTTGCGGATCCAAGAATTGATTTCGTAGCCGGTCGCGACAAGCTTGTGGTTCACAAGGCTCAGGCGATTCTTCGATCGGGTGAGACTCTTCCGGTACCGGAATATTCTTACAATGTCGCAGCAAACGGTACTTTAGCCGGCTGGCCAGAGTACGCATCCTGGCAGCAGCAGGTGATCTCGTTCAGTGGAGTCGAGCCTGGCGTGGTGCTGGAACTGGACTACGAAGTGAAGTCGCCAGCAGATAGTTCCCCATGGCTGGAGGCGGATATGCGCCTTTCGGACGATTATCCGACTGTTGATCGTGTCATCAATGTGACTCTTCCCAGTAATGTGAAGCTATTGCATCAGGTCGATGGTTTGCCTGAAAGCGGCGGTAAACTCGCTAAGGAAGATCGAGACGGCAGTACGCAATATCGATGGTCTTTCAAGGATTTGGCGGGAGATCGTAGCGAATCGAATTCAGTTTCTTGGCAAAAACGTAGTCCGCGCATTCGATTTACAACATGCGGGAGTGCCGCAGAGTGGGCATGGTCGTTGGCGTCGTGTGCCAACATGGCGGTCGAGCTTACACCAGCCGTTCGAGGATTCGCCGAACGTATTGTGGAAGGGGTTGACGGTGACGCGGAACGAGCGAGGGCACTTGCGAAGGAACTTCGAGAATCGTTTAGCTTCGTCAATTCTCCTGACCTGATTGGGACCCTTCGGTGCCGTTCTGCTGAACGGACTCACTTGGCTAATTATGGCCATCAGTTGGAATCGGCTTCGCTGCTCGCTGCAATGGGTCGTGCGGTTGGCTTCGAGGCGTTTGTGAAGATTGGCGTCGATGCGGATCGTTGGGATGAACGCGTCCCGACGACATCGGCATTCGACGGCGCGATTGTAGAGTTTTCACTCGATGATGGCCCGTTCCTTCTGCATCCCCAACTCGGTGAAGTTCGTAATCCCGGTTCATGGGGGCGGCGATGGTTGCTCAGCGTTGGCCCGGACAAGGAACTGCAAAAGACCTATATCTTGGATCGAGGAGAGCGAAAGCCAAGCGAATTGCATGCGACGGGAAAGCTGATGTGGCATTCGGATGGGGCGTTGACAGGAGAGTTGCAGCTTCGCCTGACCGGGCGATTCTTTGATCCGCTCGACCTTGATTCGGGCAAAGCACAGCAAACTCTGACGGAAGAATTTGTGCAGCGGATTCTAAGTGACTTCAATGTGTCAAGCCAATCTGTTCTCAGTCTCTCCGATGATGAATATCGCGTGTCGGCCCACGTTGCATTGAAGGACGTTCCCAAAAAACATGGCGATTATCGAATCCTTCGGTTTGGTGAGGGGCCCGCATTCCTTAGTGATGTTCCGCTTCCATTGGATCGATCGTATCGGCGAACCGCCGTGGCGATTGGCGGGCGTATTCGGGAAAACATTCGTCTTACGATCGAATTCGACAAAAGTTTGGCGATAGACGCTGTTCCGGCTTCGCTGTCGATGGAGAAGGGGGATTGGGGTAGGGCGATTCAGAATGTGATAGTTGAGGATCAAACGATCACTTTCCGTCGTGATATTTCGATCGAGCAGGATTCGCTGTCGCCGAAGGACTTCGCGGCATTTCGTCAAACGATCAATCAGCTTCGTAGTGATTCGAGTCTGACGCTGGCGGTGCATACGAACAATCACGACTGACGAATTGGGCGATCCAAATCGTTGTCGCTGCGGTGCGGCGACAACGAGCGAGATTGGTGGATCGTCTTATTGGTCCATGTCGGCAGGCGCCTGCGCGAGGTTGCGCACTGTTTGATTGACCGCATCCAAGCGAGGGATTTCCTGAGAGCCAGCGGTGCCAAGTTCTTTCATTCGCCTCGCGGAGGGTAGCACTCGGCTTTCGAGAGACCCAACCGTAGCATTGTAGGCATCGACCGTTTGGCCGATGTTTTTTCCTACCTTGCCTAGATGATCGATGAGTATCCTTATTCGATCATACAAATCACGGCCGAGATCACGCACTTTCTCTGCATTAGCCGTAAGTAGCTCCTGCTGCCAGCCAAACGCCACCGCGCGGAGAAGGGCAATGAGTGTTGTCGGAGATGCGAGAATAACTCGTTTTCCGATCGCATCTTCGATAAGTGCGGAATCGGCTTCGACTGCAGCGCTAAAGAAAGATTCTCCTGGCAGGAACAGTACGACAAACTCCGGTGCGGTCTCGAAACTCTTCCAGTAGGCTTTCCCAGCTAGTTCATTCACTCGGCTGCGCACTTGCGACGCGTGTTGGGCGAGGTGTCTTTGGCGGGCTGGCTCGTCCGTAGCATTTACGGCGTCCAGGTAGGCATCCAATACTGCTTTCGCATCGACCACGACTGTTCTACCGTTTGGTAAATGAACGATCATGTCAGGCCGAATGTTCGCACCGTCTCCCGCGACATGCACTTGTTGCTCGAAGTCGCAGTGTTCAACCATGCCCGCAAGCTCAGCCGATCGCTTCAGGGCAAGCTCACCCCACCGACCTCGCACCTTCGGGTCACGCAATGCCGTGACAAGCTTGCCGGTTTCCTGTTGAAGCATCTGGTTCGTCGATGCCAATGATTTGACCTGTTCATGCAACGAACCGTACGCCTCTTGCCTGGTTTGTTCGAGAGACTGGATTTGCGATTCGTATCGCCGCAATGATTCGGAGATCGGTTTTATGAGGGACTTGAAGGACTCTTCACGTTTGCCGGAGTCGCCCTTTGCAGCTTCGAGCATGATCGCCATGGTTTTTTGAGCCGAATCCAGAAACGACTCTGCGTTCGATTTGAGCGCCTTCGCGGAAAGTGCCTCGAAAGTCTCTTTGAGTTTCTTGTCAGCCTGTTGCAGAAGGTCTTGCTGTTCAGCAAATCGCTTATTGGATTCTTCCAATCGCGTGTCAGACTGAGTGCGTGCCAGGCGTTCCGTATCGAGCAGGCTTCGCAGTTCCTCGACAGTGATCTCCCGCTTTGACAGCTGGTCTTTGAGCGACTCTGTGGAATTTTCCAAAGCAGCCAGTTGGGATTGCGCGTCGCCAAGACGCTTTTGATTGGCAAGTTTCGCGCGAGCCGTTGAGACGACCCATGCGACCAGGCTGCCGATCAACAGGCCTCCGATGCCCAATAGCGCTTCCATGTGCGCCAACCTCCAATATCTAAAGCAAGCTCTATTTTTCTGTAGCGGTCGAGACCCGGTTTTTCCCGAGAAACTGTCCTGCAAGTGAGATACACGCAAAATGAAATCGGTTTAGCTGAATTCGCCGATGGCTTTTCCTATGAAGATTCCTTTGGTGAAAACGGTTTCTCATTAGCAAGGGCCGGAGATCGTTCCGGCAAATACTTGTAGAGCACGAAGAGGTAGGTAAGGCCAAACAGGAACAATGCCCCCCCGACAAATTGAGAAATCGTTAAGCCCGCGACGTCGTGCGGATTGTCCGTTCGGATCAACTCCAGTATTGCGCGACTGATCGGATAGAGTACGAGCAACAGGCCAAATACTACGCCATGTCTCTTGCGAATGTAGAAAACAGCGCCAAGGAGAAATGAAAGAAGCATGGCATTGATAGCAGAGTAGAGCTGCGTGGGGTGAATCGGAAGCGATCGACTCTGCGCGGCGAGGTCTCCTAGTTCAGTTCGCGACGTACGTCGCTCGGGGTTTTTTCGAGAAGGATATTGTTGCGACCGCTCGACCAAATCGAGCATCAGTTTCCGGCGACTGGCCTGATTCTGCGCCTTCGCCTCCTCGAGTTGCTTAGCGAGCTGAGCGACCCTAGGCGCATCCGGCGAATCTGCCCCCCTTGCTTTGGCCAAAGCTTCCGTTAGGTCGGCAATAGGGCGATCCAATGCGGCTTTCTTTTCCGGCGGAATCGATAACGCCGACGCGGGAAGGATAGAGGCTTCCGATTGAGTTTGAACGATCAATTCTGCTGGGACGGTCACAAGTCGATCTTCCCACTGACGAACCTGAGCGGGGCTGCCATAGGGGAAAGAGATGGCCCAGGGATGCTTCGCGACATTCGTCTGTTCGACGGTGCAAACTCCGCCAAAGCAGCAGCCATTGAAGAAACACCCGATTCTTCCAAACGCCAGACCCCATACTAAGCCCGGGACATAAATATCGAAGTAGAGGCGAATAGAGAGCTTCTTATAATAGAGGAAGATGAGCGAAACGATCGTTGCGCCGAGCAAACCACCGATGAACTCCAGGCCGCCTTGGCGGATATCGATGATCGCAAGCAGTTTGTTTTCCCTAAACGCGAAATCAGTCTGCCAGTAGTGCATGACATAGAAAAGTCTCGCACCGCCAACACCACAAACCAACGAGATAAAAGACAGGTCGAGAACGTGGTCAGGGTTTGCCTTGACGCGTGCTGCTCGTCGCATATTGAGCCAAACGCCGGTTAGGAATCCAACCGTTAGAAAGAATCCGTAGGTCTTGATGGAAATACCGACGCCTGGAATAGTGAAGAGTTCGGGGTGCATACTGTCGTTCAGCCCTAGGTCTAATTATGAAACGATCCGCCGACCAATTGCAGCACATCGATAGAAATCTCATGCTAATGCTTTTGGTTGGGTGGGTCTACGGGCACGTTGTCGATCAAACGGCAGTTCCCGATGCGAACAGCCAGGCAGATTCGCGCGGGACGATCGATGGTGTCAACGGAAGCAAGCGAGTTCACATCCACACACTCGACATAATCAATTGTTGCAGGCCCTGCTTTCGTGACAATATCGCGAATTCTGCTGATGATAGCCTGTGAGTTTTGCTCGCCGGCTGCGACGAGGTCGGTTGCTCGAAACAGCGCGCGACTTAATGCCGAGGCTTGTACTCGTTCTGACTGGGAAAGGTATGCATTTCTGCTTGATAGCGCAAGGCCGTCATCTTCGCGAATGATCGGGCATTCTACGATTTCGGTTTGTATGTTCAGGTCAGCGACCATCCGGCGAATGACCTGCAGTTGTTGGTAGTCCTTTTCGCCGAAGAATGCTCTGTCTGTGGGAAGGATGTTGAAGAGCTTGGCTACGACGGTAGTAACGCCGTCGAAGTGGCCGGGGCGACTTGCGCCACAAAGACCGTCAGACAAACTGCGAACGTGTACGGCTGTTAGTTTCTCGTCGGGATACATCGTTTCTCTGGTGGGGATGAAGACCAGGTGTACGCCGGCTTTTTCGCAAAGGGCCAAGTCGGCATCGAGTGTCTTTGGATACGCGTCCAGGTCTTCGTTTGGGCCGAATTGCAGTGGATTGACGAAAATCGTTACCGCGACCGCATCGCATTGGCGGCGGGCTTCCCGGATCAGTGAAAGATGGCCTTCATGGAGGGCGCCCATGGTTGGCACAAGTCCGACGGATTTTCCATCGCGCCGCAATTGCATTACGAGGTCATGACTCTCTTGAATTTCGCTCAAGACAAGCATCGGAGTTGCTGTTTCCCAATAGTGGATTCTCACCCGATTGATATTCTGCCTACTCAAACGTCCTCAGTCGGTTTACTGTAAGCGCGAAGGGCGTTGGCTTAAAGGTGCCTAATTGGACCAATCGACTCGCTTGTGGCGTTCAGATTGCCGGAATGGAATCCGATTAGGCAGGAATCATCCCGTAAAGGTAGGTCCGATTGTTTGTTAAGACCGACACTGACGAGCCAATTTAATTGAGTTTGGCCACAGAAAAGGACAATCAGTAAGAAAACCAGCTAACGGAGTCTTGGCTGGTGTGTCTAAAGCTGTAGAAGGGTGACGAGTTGGCGAAAGCGACGGATGCGACAGCCCAGATGGAAGTCGACGATGTGGTTCTCGCACGGGATGGAGACGCTGAGGCGTTTTCTCGTCTGGTGCGTTCCTATCAGCGGCGCGCTGTCTCGGTCGCGTATCGACTACTCAGCAATATTGAGGATGCGACGGATGTTGCACAAGATGCTTTTGTTCGTGCATATCGGAACCTGGGCCAATTGGAAGACCCGACGCGGTTTGGGCCTTGGCTTATGCGAGTGGTTTCTAACCTCTCGCTTAACTATCGTCGCTCGCGAGCGGCTAAAAAAGCCTACTCGCTGGATGAGCTTGCTGGAGATGGTACCGAGGGGGATGGCGGCATTGATCGCCTCGAAAGCAAGGCTGACTTAAATGTCAGTCCGCAATCTGAAGAGTTGCATGCCGCGATTTCGGCAGGAATGGAACGACTCCCGGACAAGCAACGGCTCGCACTCATTCTCTTCAGCGTCGAAGGAATGGCACAAAAAGAAGTAGCGGAAATACTGGAATGTAGCGTTGAATTGGTGAAGTGGAATGTATTTCAAGCAAGAAAGAAACTTCGCGAGATGTTGGACAGTTTCTTGTAGATAGCGATGGAACTCGTGTGTAAAGATAACGCTGTTCGTGCGGCGAGAGGTTGGCTTGCTGAATTGAATTGATTTAGATCATGCGAAGTGAAGAAATCAACCCAAACGATCCTATGTTTCTGGTCAGTCGAAACCTTGACGGCGAGTTGACAGGTGCTGAGCAGTCGCGCCTTGCGAAACTATTGAGCGAGTCGCCTGAGATGAGACGAGAAGCTGAGAAGTATTGTGAGTTGAATGAGGCATTGAAAAGTTTCGGTTGTTCGATGCCCGACGTCGATTTTGGGGATTTTTCCGATCGCGTGCGACAATCACTCGGCAGTTCTGAAGATGACGCTCAGCTTGTTGAAGTGGATCAGGCGATACAAAGTTGGGCATCCAAGCCGGTGGTGTTTGATGAAGAGCGATTCACGGCTGGCGTTTTGGAACAGATTGGTGAATCTCGTTCATCGACGTCTCGCAGCAGGAGTATTTTGTTTAGAATAGGTATGCCGTTCGCTGCCGCTGCTGCTGTTGCACTCGTTTGGATCGGGGGCTTTCGGAATGAGCATCAGCCACGCCGGGTTGCTGATGTGCAAATCGGAGGTATAGAGCGGGTGGCAACTCATATTTCCCATGGCAATACGCGATTGGCTTCGGTTGTTTCTTTTGATCGTACACCAGTGGAAACTGATAGATCGACCAGGTCGGGTGGTATTTCGCTGTCTTTTGTCGGCTCGCTCCGGGCGGAATTGACTTCATCAGAAGTCGCGCCGCCATTGTGACGGTGTTTGGACGTATGAGACTAGATTTTCGGTGTCATGGTGGCATCGGATTCATGGCCAAGATGTTTGGCTGTTTGATGGCATGAGGAATAGCAAATGACGATTTTCTCCTATTCAATCGTTTATGCCTTGGCCGTGGCATTGTCCGCAGCCAGTGGGCCTGGCACTCGCGATTTGATCGAACAGGCGCTCGGCGAGCCAACTCAGATTACCATCGAGCAAGTCACCCTTGGTGAGGCGATTGGTATGCTCACAGAGCAAACAGGTGTTCGAATCGTTATGCCAAAGGAGGCAATGAAACTAGCACCCAACGGCCCGAGCACGCGGATTAACCGGGTGGATATTAGTGGGATGTCGCTTCGCGAGGGGCTTGGAAAGCTCTTTAGGCCGATGGGGATGAGTTTCGTCGTTCGCGACGATCATGTCGAAATCATGGCACATGAGGCGTTGTTTCGACTTGGTAGGCCTCCAACGTGGGAGGAATTGGATACGCTCAATTGGCTTGTCGGTATGACGCCTGGTATTGACCGTGACGCGCTTAAATCGCTGCAGGGACGTGTTCAACTTCGCGTCCCGATTCCGGATGCCTGGGATCGACTTGCGATGGCTGTCGAAAACACTGGAGCCGGATCGGGTGACGAAGTGCTTACGGTGGCATGCGAAAACCTTGGCTGGGCGTGGCGTCTCGATGGTAGAAACATTGCCGTTAGTTCGATGGTGGATCGGGTCCGGGAGCAGATGCGGAATCTGACTGCGATTCGGTTCAATAGCCGACCCGTGTTTGATGTTCTCACTGCAGTAGGTCGGACGGTGGGTGTTCGTGTGCGAGCGGAGCCGGGCGTTTTCCAGGCCCTGCCTTCTAATCTGAAGCTGCTGTCCATTAACGTCGATCGTCGGTCTGCCGAAGAAGTTTTTGATCAGATCGCCGCCCAGGCGGGGCTTGGTTATCTTGTCGATGCAGAAGGGATCGTATTTTACTCTCCGGCGTCTGATGCGAGAAGCTCGGCGCAGGCTAATAGTTCGCGTTCCGGTGCCAGCGCGATGAACGACCCCTACGTCGGCAAGATTATCGTTCAGCAAGATGATGGCAAAGCCGTTGAATGGTTGATCCGTCGGTCGGAGCTACCGCCCGATCTGCAAAAGCGTCGCACCGATGACCTCCGGCGTGCATTTGACGAACTTCGAAAATCGCCGTGATTGCTGGTGTATCTCATCGAGAATCTTGAGATGTTCCTTCACTAGTCGGTTAGTGTCATGGCTGGTTCGATTGGTTGCGATTGGCGGTTTCTGTGTGTTTCGATCTGCACCATGATATTATCTTCTTTGTTGGCGCGTTTTCTTCAAAAGCTCTTCTCGGAGAATTGCATCCGGATCGAGCGGTTCTTCGGGTACGACTGATGGTCGAATCTCATACGCTCCGATATCTACGGTTGCGGTTCCGTCACGGTTGCCGTCAGTGATTCGTTCATGCCCGTCAATGTCTGTCAAAATGCCTGTCGGCACGGCTGTGTTGTCGCCGGCGTCCGTGCAAGGCGAGGGCCGACGCACTCGAAGATCGTCGTCCGCAGTGCCCAAAACATCGTCGGGGCCGTCTACGTCCAA
>JAJDEA010000173.1 GCA_029260035.1 Phycisphaerae bacterium | reverse complement strand
CTGGAGTGACTTGCGGGTACACTCTGTCATCGAATGGCCTCCGTGCCATGGGTAATAGGGTCTTGGAAAACACTATTATACAGAGCAGGGAGGCCTTCGTTACGCGCGAATCAATAAATCCTCATGCAATATCAGGGCTAGCGATCCATCGACAATTTCTTGTTAGCTAGCGCCTGGCTCGGCTGGCTCGCCGTTGTCCGGGCGGACTTGCTTGCCGCAGTGAGGGCAGGTTGATGCAAGAAGACGAGCCCACCTTTGCGCAAGAACATGTTCTCGACGTTTCAGCTCGTCGTTTCTCTTGGCTATGTCACCTTCTCGGCCAATCAAATCCGCCTGGGCCGCACCGGCATTGTCGCGCTCGGATTGAATCTGCGCGAGTTGCTTGGCCAGGTCCTGCTCGCGCTCCGACAGTTGTTCGTGGTAAACTGTAAGATCGTGCAGCCTACCACGCAGTGCCGCATCTTTAGCTTCTAATTCGGTCTCTCGTGACTCCAGGCTTGATTGGGTATCATCAAGCTTGATTGCGTCTTCTTTCAGTTTTTCCTGCCAACGGTTTACGCAATCCCAAGACTCGGAGATACTTTTCTGAAGCTTGGCCAATTCCTCCTCAACATGCTCCAGTGGTCTGCGGTCTGGTTTCGGCTCCGACTCGCGATTTGTTGGCACTGCTGCAGTCGGTTCATCCTTACATGCGACCTCCGAAGCATTGCGACTGTATTCAGCTGCGACATCATTTTCCAGGTCCGTCATGGAAGCGCCCAATGCATTGAAGGCGAGCGTGCAAGGCCCAATTCCTACGCGATCGCCGGGATGGAGAACAGTGATTCCACATGCCCCGCCGTTGAGCGTTGTCGTTCGCTTGCCTGCAAGATCAAAAATGGCTGGCGCGTTGCCAAAGAGAAAGAGAATGGCTTGACGCGGTGCGATCTCATCGTTGTCTATTCGAATCTTGGCAAATTCATGCCGCCCAATGAGCACGACGGCATCGCAAATATCCCAGGTTTCATCCGTGTGCTCAAGGTTGACGCACACCGGCTTCGGAAATTTCGTAGGCTCAACAAATTCCATCCCACAGCCTGAGTCGTCTTTCCCGTTTTCCGGAACGCGAATTGCTATCTGCATGGTATAGGAGCCAACGGTTACGACATCGCCATCCTTTAAGGCTGTTAGTGCCACTCGATCGTCGTTGCAAAATGTCCCAGCCGAAGAATGAAGGTCCTTGAGCAAGACCTCCGTGCCGGTATTGACAATGACGCAATGGGCATTGCTCACATCGTTGGCATGAAGAATGATATGCGCAGGTCGTTTCGAGCCAATTAACGTCACGGGTCTGCGAAGATTCCATGTTTTCTGACCTGCGGAGCCCGCACCAGCTGTTATGCGAACTGCCGGCGCTGACGCTGGAAGTTCGACCTCAACCCGATTCAGTTGGTCTAGTTCGTCAATCATTCGAAGCGCTCCCTTTTCCTCTTTCATATGCATGCGAACAAGACGCACGATCCCACGCGCTTGATAGCCTTTATCTTCAAACTGTCATTAGGCCAGTCTGCCAGCAACTTCAGCTATTATTTCGCTTGCTCTAACACATTTGCGCATTATCTGGTCTAATTCCCGTTCGACATCGGGGTGGACTGCGCTAACCCCACTCAATACAGAGAGATTGCCGCTTGTAAAGAATGGGCAACATAGAGTATTTAACCACTTGAAACCTACGATTGTTCATGGGCGATCGGCAAGTACCATTAGAGACGTGCCAAAATAAAACGCGCGGTATGGGACGGTTCGATAAGTCGATCTGTCAAATGCTCACAAACGACGGATTTACTAATGAATATTCTGATAACCAACGACGACGGCTACAAAGCACCGGGGCTGGCGGCAGCCTATGAGGCAGTCCGCAAACTCGGTTCGGTTTCCGTAGTAGCGCCCACATCGGAGCGCTCCGCTTGTAGTCACATGATTACGCTTCGCCGACCGATAACGGTGGAGCGATTGAACCACCCTCCTTTTGGTAAAATATACGCCGTTGACGGAACACCAGCCGACTGCGTTAGGCTTGCGTTTACGGAGTTGGTTCCCAGCCGAATTGACCTCGTCGTTTCCGGTATCAATAGCGGCGCGAACGCTGGAGTGGATACTTTTTATTCCGGGACCATCGCTGGAGCGCGCGAGGGTGCGATATTGGGAATCCCGGCGATTGCTTTATCGCAGGCCTTAAGGCGCGATGTGGAAATCGATTGGCCAACCGCATCCGCGGTTGCAGGGCAGATCGTTGGAAATCTAATCGAGCAAGCTTTGCCCGAAAGGGCCATTTGGAACGTCAATCTCCCCGCACCGATTCCGCCCAATCCAATGGACCACATTCATCGCGTTTCCGTTGCAACACACCCCATGCCGATGCGTTTCAAACGAACGGAACGCGAAGATGGCCGAATCCTTGAATTCGAATATGGCGCATCCTATTGGGCACGCGACGAATCAGGCCCTAACGATTACAGTGTTATTCGCGATGGTGGAATTTCCATAACGGCGGTTCCGCTCGTTGGCGAACTGAAATGAGAACCGGGACAGCAAGGGCTTGAGCCTTGATTCTACATTGTTTCACCGAAGTGAACGTCATCAGGTTGGGTTCCAAGTGATACAAATCTAGAAATACCACGAATTCCACGATGTCTTCAAGCAATGTTCCTGATGCGTTTGCATACCGATTACCAACGCCTTTAGCAAGGTGGGGGCGGCTGCTCGGCCTGGCAGTCCTCGCGGGAGCACTTGCGGGCTTGGCTGCCCGCGCACTCGAATTTGGTCTACACTTTGGAACAGCTCATCTTGTCGGGCGATTCACGGACCTGGGCGAGGCTCACGTTGGCACTTTCCGCCTGGAACTGCTTTTGCTGCCGACGATCGGTGGCCTTCTTTCCGGCCTCCTCATTTACTGGCTGTGCCCAAGCGTCACGGGACACGGTACAGACCTGCTCATTCGCGCATTTCATCGACAAGGCGGAGCTTTGCAGTTGAAAGGGCCAGCAGTGAAGGCCATAGCGGCTGTCGGCGTCATTTCCTGCGGCGGGAGCGCTGGCCCTGAGGGGCCGATCGCGGCGCTCGGCGCTGCAATTGGATCATCACTGGGCAGAATGTTCACACTTACCCCTCGCGAACGACGCATCATGTTGATTGCAGGATGCGGTGCCGGTGTCGGCGCTATTTTCCAATGCCCTTTAGGTGGCGCTCTATTTGCTGCTGGCATCCTTTATCGCGACCCGGATTTTGAAACAGATGCCATTGTTCCGGCATTTGTCGCGTCCGTAATCAGCTTTTCCATTTATTCCTTGTTCCCCGGATACGCATTGCATTTGCTTCAAGATGCTGATTCGTTAGTATTCGGCTCACCATTGGAGCTTATCCCCTATTTATTCTTGGCACCAATTTGTGCCGGTCTGTGTGTCGTTTTCAGTAAGAGCCTCCGTGGCGTGGAAACAATCGCGTTCGAGATGTTACGGCTGCCTCGCTGGTTTGCGCCCGCATTGGGCGGCTTGGCTACGGGTGGCCTAGCCTGCTTTCTTCCCCAAATCATGGATGGGCAATACCTGTTTATCCGAAACGTCATGGGTAGTACGTTCATAGATTCGCTGACAGCTTCGTCATGGTGGTCACTCGCGCTGTTATTCGCAGCTGTAGCTTTTGCAAAATGTATCGCAACAGGCTTCACGATTGGATCGGGCGGTTCAGGCGGTGTGCTCGGACCAACCGTATTCATTGGCGGCGTTGCTGGGGCGATGGTGGGTGCTATCGTGATGGCAGCCACCCCGAATCTATTCACAAGCGACGTAGAAAACCTCCGTCGCGCGCTCATCCCTGTCGGCATGGCAGGCGTCTTGTCGGCGAGCATGCGTGCCCCGCTCGCGTCACTGGTAATGATAACAGAAATGACAGGCAGTCATGGCTTGATCGTGCCTTTGATGCTCGTTTGCGTCCTGTCCTATGTGATGGGCAAGCGGTGGGGCCTTAGTGATGAACAGGTTCTGACGGCCGCGGATTCCCCCGTGCACGCAGGAGATGCGATTGTTCACCTTCTGGAAGGCTGGCGGGTTGAGGATTTGATGCGCACCGATTGGCGCGAACGGGTTGAACGCAATACGAGCTTGCGCGAAATGGTCGAACTTGTGCATCCCGGCACCAGGCCCGTATTTACGGTCATGGATAACGATTACATTGTTGGGCTTATATCATTACCCGATATCCAGCGGATCATGAACGAACCCGGCGCTGCCGAAGCAATTATTGCTGCCGACATTATGACGCAGGATTTGACGACCGTTTCTCCTGACGACAATGTCTACCAGGCACTGGCCGTAATGAGTCGCGACAATCATATTGTCATGCCGGTAGTGGCCGGACGAGAGGAAAGCCGTTTCCTGGGAATGCTAACCCGAGCGGATGTTTATAGTGCGGTACGCCAGCGGTTTGACGCTATGCGAGAGAGTATTCTGGCAGAACATGAAGGACTGGGCGTCATCGACCACGAGGAAAAGCTCGATCAGCTTGTGATGGGTGTTACCGCACACAAACACGACCAGGTGCAACGGCTACTCGTGCCGTTGCAAGCCGTGGGCAGATCATTGCGCGAGTCAGATTTTCGTCGTGAATTCGGCATTCAGGTGATCGCAATTGAACAACCCGATGGGACAATCGAGTGTCCGCCGAATGTAGACCACCCATTACAAACCAGTCAGAGATTGGTTGCGATTGTAACGGATACCAATCCAGAAGATGACGACGATTCAGCATGACCAAGGCGAGGGTAGCGTCATCGTCGGTCAGCTTATTTTTTGAAACGACGCACTTTCTCGTTCGTTATGAGCATATCGACGTGTCGATCAAGCGGTCCGACAGGTACTGACTTGGTGATTTGAGCTTCAAGCGCAAGTGCACAGGCCACACCTGTGAACTCCGGATGCGCTAAGAAACGATCGTAGAATCCGCGGCCCCGGCCGAGCCTGTTTCCATACTCATCAAAAGCAAGTCCCGGCACGATTACCATATCGATCATAGCAATAGGGAAAGGGACGCCCGTCGCGGGTTCGCGTATACCCATATTGGAAACCGTGAGGTCATCCGTGAGCGAGCGCATTTCCAGCGGAAGCATACGACGTTGATTCCAACTAACCTTGGGAGCCAGGACACGCTTTTGATCCTGCCAAGCACGAAGCACAAGCGGCGATGTATCGATTTCGGTTGGAAGTGCCAGAAATATCATGACGACTTCTGACTTGATGTATTCCGGCTGCTCAAACAGGCGATGGCACGCCTGAAGAGACTCAGCCGAGAGTTGGTCTGGGGGGAGTTCGGCTAGAATCTTGCGAAGCCGCTGACGAAGTTCTTTCTTCATGGCCAGTGCTTTGTCGCTACCCGCTACAAGGAGCTAAGATGAATCGATCGAATCTGCCAGAGCAGGGTCTATCCTGCTGCAGTGGACAAGCCTACGTTATTCTCGGCGAATTGGCTCTGATTCGTGATCCACAAAAAATGAAAACGTTAACGGTGCTCGCGATGCTCATCCCCGCGTTGCTTCAGTATTTGTTCGGCACCTCGACCGGACGGGGTATAGTAGACCTTGCTGACACCAAGGTATTCTTGATCTACTATACCGTCACTTGAGTTATGGGGGTACTGGTATCCCTCGCCATGACCAAGTCTTTTTGCCCCGGCGTAGCTGGCCGACCGCAGGTGCTTTGGTACTGGAATTGTTCGACCTTCACGAACATCCTTCGTTGCTTCCCAGATGGCAACAGCTGAAGCGTTTGATTTCGGCGCACACGCCAAATATATAGCCGCTTGCGCGAGTGGCAATTGACATTCCGGCATTCCCAGAAAATTCGTCGCATCCGCGGCTGATTGTGCGACGAGCAACCCCGTTGGGTCCGCGTTACCAATATCCTCGGAAGCACTTATTACGATCCTCCTGGCAACGAAGCGGGGGTCCTCACCAGCCTCGAGCATCCGCGCCAACCAATAGACGGCAGCATCCGGGTCGCTACCTCGAATGGATTTGATCATGGCGCTGATACAGTCGTAGTGCTGATCGCCTGACCGATCATAACTTAGCGCCTTACGCTGTATCGACTCTGCCACAATGGCCTGATCGATTACCCGACCGGCGTTTTCCGACTCTCCTGAACGATCCGATTCAGAAATGGTTGCGATTTCAAGCGCTGTCAGCGCCTTTCTCGCGTCTCCATCGCAACTCGTAGCGAGAAAGTCTGCCGCGTCCGTGGCGAGAGTAAACCCATACTCGCCAAGCCCTCGCTCCCTGTCCGAGAGAGCCATATCCAGGATGCTCTTGATATGTTCTTCCGACAAAGGCTCAAATTGAAAGACCTGACTGCGCGAGATGAGCGGCGAATTCACGGCGAAGAACGGGTTTTCCGTCGTGGCTCCGATAAGAATGACAAGCCCATTCTCTACATCCTCCAAAAGTATGTCCTGCTGAGAACGATTGAAGCGATGAAGCTCGTCAACGAAAAGAATGGTTCTTTCGCCGGAAGTATCCAGCCGGTCTCTCGCCGTAGAGAGGATTTGACGAACGTCTTTGACACCGACGGCCACCGCATTGACCGGCTCGAAACAGGCTTGCGTCATGTTTGCGATAATCATCGCCAGCGTGGTCTTGCCTGTCCCTGGAGGACCGTAGAAGATAGCACTCGTCATGCGATCGGCGTCGAGCGTTCGGCGGAGCAGCTTGCCCTCCCCCAAAAATGATTGCTGCCCGAGGAACTCATCCAGCGTTCGAGGCCTCATGCGCACGGCGAGTGGCTCGACCTGTTTTCGATTCGTTTTTCGCTGTTCAGAGAAAAGGTCCATATTGCATCTCCAGGGCCTTAATTATAGGCCCTCGCTTGTTCGGCCTCTGCGAATAGAGAATATAACCGAAAATCCTGGTTATTGCGGCACGTTTCGGGCGACAATGCGTTGTTTTCGCGAACTTCAAAGCCGATAATAAAGCGAGTGTGGCGAGAAAGAGGCGACGTCTCGGTTTGGATGCCACTACAGAATCGTAAACATGCGCGGGAAGAAGAGTGCTTTCGGGCGCAGCAGTTGAATAGAGCTTGCTCTCTGTGAGAGGGAACGCAATGTGCGGAATCATCGGATATGTTGGAAAGCGACCGGCAGTACCCATCCTTGTTGAGGGGCTTCGTCGGTTGGAGTACCGAGGGTATGACTCGGCCGGAGTCGCTTTGGCTTCGCCGGGCGACATTGCGATCACAAAAGCCGCAGGACGACTGTCCGTTATCGAACAACGTGTTGATTTCACACAACCACAGACGCAAGGCATCGGCCACACCCGTTGGGCCACGCACGGTGCACCAACAGATATCAATGCACACCCACACGTCGGCGGAGATGGCCTGATTGCCTTGATCCACAACGGCATCGTTGAAAACAACCGTTCGCTTCGGACCTATCTTATGCAGCATGAGGTTCAGTTCGAGAGCGAAACGGATACAGAGGTACTGGCGCAGTTGATCGCTCATTTCTATGAGGGCGATTTGGAAAAAGCCGTACGCAAGGCGCTTCATGAAGTATCCGGGACATATGGAATTGCCGTCGTCTGTGCGGACGAACCTGATCTCATCGTCGCCGCCCGAAAAGGTAGCCCGTTGATTATTGGCGTGGGCACGGACGAACATATCCTGGCTTCGGATGCAGCTGCGATACTCGCCCACACAACGCAAGTCGTATACATGGGCGAAGGAGAAGTAGCAGTCATCAGGCCTGACTCGCTTCGGCTGACAACGCTCGACGCTATTCCCGTAGCCAAGGACATTGAAAAAGTCGAATGGACGCTCGATCAAATCGAGCTTGCCGGGTACGACCACTTTATGCTCAAGGAAATACACGAGCAGCCCGAAGCCATCGAGAATTGTTTACGCGGACGAATCGACGTCAAGGAAGGCAAAATTCACCTGGGGGGTCTGGTCGATTGCGCACGTGAGTTGGCTAGGGCTAAACGGATTGTCATTACCGCTTGTGGCACCGCCTGGCACGCAGGCCTTGTTGGCGAATATCTCTTTGAGGAGCTGGTCCGCGTCCCTACGGAAACCGAATACGCGAGTGAGTTTCGATATCGCAATCCGATCATCGATGACGGTACGGTTGTGTTGGGTGTATCTCAAAGCGGCGAAACTACAGACACACATTCGGCACTTGTCGAAGCCAAGCAGCGGGGCGCGATGGTCCTCGGAATCGTAAATGTCGTCGGGTCAACCATCGCTAGAGAGGTAGATGCAGGCGTTTTTCTTCACGTCGGGCCGGAAATCGGCGTTGCCAGCACCAAGGCTTTTACAGGGCAATTGGCTGTGCTCGCTATGATGGCGTGTTTCCTGGGACGGCGCAAGCATCTTTCGCCGACAGCCGCAGCCCAATTCATATCGGCGCTTGCGAAAATTCCCGACCAAATGCGGCAAGTCCTGGATAACACAACCGCGACTAGAGAAGTCGTCAAAGAGTATGTGGATTGTGACAATTGGCTTTACCTGGGTCGAGGCTACAACTACCCAGCCGCCTTGGAAGGTGCGCTCAAGATTAAGGAAGTGAGTTACATTCACGCCGAGGGGCTTCCAGCAGCGGAAATGAAACATGGCCCCATCGCCCTGATTACGCAGGGGATGCCCGTCGTCTGCATCGCGACGGATGGCATTCAATATGACAAAATCCGCAACAACATTTCAGAAGTTCGCACGCGAGGTGGAAGTGTCATCGCCATTGCAACCGAGGGGAACACGGAAATTAAAGAGATGGTCGAGCACGTCATCTATGTGCCCGATACGATCGAACCCCTACAGCCTTTGATTACATCGATTCCGCTGCAGTTGATTGCCTACGAAGCGGCGGTACTTCGAGGCTGCAATGTCGATAAGCCTCGTAACCTGGCCAAAAGTGTTACGGTCGAGTAGGTGATGTCTTGGGTTGGCAGTTGTTAATATGCCGAGATGCCGGCATTGCATTGCAGCCGAAAAGAACCTGCCCTATTCCGCGATCTTCAATGCCTCTGCGAACCAGTCGTAAGTCGTTTGGGCGGCGGCTATGTTGCTGGAGAGAATGGCGTTGCTTCCCGTTGCCTTGACGTGAACGCCTAGCTCATAGGATTGGCGCTGCACTTGCCTGCAAAACGCCACCGTCCCAGCGACGTAGGTGCGTGAGAGGTCTGGTTTGACCACAACAATCTCAACCGGACGCCCCCTTTTGGCGCCGCAGCTTAGATTGGCAACAATCGAAAGACCATCAAAGGTGACATTTCTTACCGCGCCTTCGCTTTGCACAACCTCAATCTGCTCACCCGAAAAGAACAAAACGTCGCAAAATGCGCGAAGAGGCTTGCGTGATTCCTTTCGCGAATCCGACTGGTCAGCGGACTCGTGATCGCTGTCCACTTCGAGATCGTTTAGCAGGGACAGTAAAACGCGGTAATTATCTTTGTCGACGAGTTGCATAGTGGATTCCACCCATTCAGCTGTTCAAATCAATCCTATTCAAATCGGGGAACAAGCGCCCATTCAGAAATCGGAAATTTCGGATCGTTGCTATCGCTAATAAGCCCATCCTCAAACGTCCGATACCCAGCCGTCGTCACAGGGAAATGCGTAATGCGGTTTGAACGATTCTCGGACGTTTTTGGTGGGACGCATTATGTGCCGTATGTCCGACTCATCTTGCGCAAAGGAGAACATCGGCGAGGCGACTTGGGACGGTACTAGCTCTTGGTCAATTGGGATTGTGTCAGGCCAATGATTCCATCATGACCCTTTTCTATTTTTGACAGCTTGGCTTTCGTGAGACTTTGATCGAGCTTGATTTGCGCGCAAGCAGAGGCGCCGCCATCGCAGATGACGTTCTCCATTTCCTCGACGTTGATGCCATCAGTGCGCACAGCGTTTAGGACGAAAGCCAGGACGCCGGGCTTATTAATGTGTCGAACACGCAAGGTGCAGCTTGCGTCGCCACGCCTCCTAAGGTTGACGCAGTTTTGAACCCGCCCGGTTTCGCAAAAGACGCGAACAACTTCGACGGCTGCATCCGCGATAGCCATCTGGGCCTGTGCGGTGGATGCGCCAATGTGGTGCGTGCCGTAGATCACGCCTTTCGCCTTGATAATGGCTGGCAAAAAATCTTCGGCTGTCGCGCCCGGCTCTTTCGGATAAACATCCAATCCCACTCTCAGGTCCAAAGTCTTCACTGCGTTGCAGAGCGCGTCGTAATCCACTACGTCTTGTCGCGCCGTGTTGATGACATAACTTCCAGGCGCCAAACGATTGAGGACTTCACTATTGACTAGACCCTTTGTTTCCGGAGCCGAGGGCAGGTGGATGGAAAGTATGTCGCAGGACGAGGCGACGTCAGCCGGACTCGTGCAGCGCAATACTTGTAGATTCTCCGCCTTTTCGCTTGAGAGTGATCGGCTCCAGGCGACGACGTCCATGCCGAAAGCGTGTGCCCGACGTGCAACGCTTTGTCCGATTTGCCCAAGCCCCAAGATGCCGATGGTTCTGCCCTTTAACCCCCGGGCCTGACTATATTCCTTCTTGTTCCATTTTCCATTGCGCAAGTCATTCACGTTTTCGACGAGCCTGCGATCAAGAGCGAGTATCAGGGAGAATGCCAACTCAGCGACAGCCACCGCATTCTTGCCTGGGCAATTTGCGACCATGATGCTCCGCTTGGACGCAGCAGCTACGTCGATGTTGTCGTACCCCGCTCCCGCACGAATGATCAACGCAAGCGCGCGCGATCCGTCGAGCATTTCCTCGGTAACTTTCGTGCTTCGGACAATCAGCCCTTCGCATTTCGTTTTGGCAATCGCATCGCGCAATGAATCGCCGCTCAGCTTCGCCTCGCAGGTAACCTGACACCCGAAGCTCTTGAGGTCTTCGATGCCCTTTTCGTCAAATTTGTCAGCTATGAGAACTTTCATCTACATCTCACCGGTTGCCAAGGAACTACAAAAGGCTGAACATAAATCATCATCTCAAGGTATAGAGAATCTTCTATCCAAAGGTAGCACTTGGTTACATTTCGTACTCGCGAAAACGCGGGATTCGCTGTGTCTCCCGATCATTCGCAGCTATGGTGTACAGAGACGGGGCTAACGTCAACCATCTAAGAACGGATGCGAGAGATGAGTTGAGTCCAACCATAGAGGTTTTCTTTGGAATGGCGGAAGTTGGAGTAAAATCATCGGGAGCAGTTGTAGACCCTGTGGAGGAGGGCTTGTACTCTTGGGCCGATTCTGGGCTGCCTTATGAAGCATCACAAGTGTATCTTCAAGTGTGTCGTTGTCGTTCAAGATCGTTAGTTGGAATGGTCATTTGAGTATCGAAGACGTTTCATTTGAGAAGAATGGAATCGCATTTTCCAACTATCCCTATCCACCTGCGTCAGTCTATCCGTCGGGTCTGGTGGAACATGATTCGATTCGAGAAATTCTCGTAGACCAAGCACCACCTGAAATACGAACCAATCATGGAGAAGTGTTATTCGTATCTGCGACTCTGAAACGAAAACTCTTGAAGTTCGCGAAGAAAAACCGTCTAGCCGTGGTAAGACGTGTCGATGTTTGGCATTTCATATTGGAGCCCTTCCTCGATACAACGCAGGACGATTCGAAAGCCATGTCAATTCTCGAAGCGAACGGAGTTAACAGCGCAGAGTGCCTGGAGTTGAGGGAAGTTTTGAGAGATGTCATGCACGCCTACAACATCACGTCTGGCCTTTGGGACTGGACACATCTCGGGCTGTCGTGTGTCCTCACCGCGTTGCTTAAGAGTGAGTCTTTCCAAGTGTGCCACCAATACGCGCTGCCACCAGACGAATACGAAGCTTTTTATCACAAAGCCATGGAGATTGCGGAGCGCGGCAGCTTGATAGCGTAATTAAATAACGTACACGACTTAACGGCCAGTCGTATAGGCTGCTTCCCTGACGCACCACTTCTCCTGACATTTTCGTTAGACGCTGTCACGTCCCTCGCGTCTGATAAAGGCAGGTGCGTCTGGGACGCACCCTACCGGACTGATACAAACGGATGACAGTCCAATAGCAGAAATCGGACAGGGCTTCCATTCAACCAACAC
>JAJDEA010000172.1 GCA_029260035.1 Phycisphaerae bacterium | reverse complement strand
TTGAACTCGACCTGAATCTTGACATCCTTGGCAATCGTAATCAACGTTCCGCCCATCTGCTCGACAAGCACCTTGTTGGCTTCGTTTAGCGTATCAATGTATGCGTAGTTGCCATTACCCTTGTCGGCGAGTTGCTCAAGTGTTGCATCCTGCAGATTGCCCATGCCAAAACCCAAAACGCTCAAGAAGACGCCGGTACCGGCTTTTTCTTCGATCATCTCAATCAATTCGGTTCGGCTGGTCACGCCTACGTTAAAGTCGCCATCCGTCGCGAGGATAACGCGATTGATGCCGTCTTCGATGAAGTTCTCTTCGGCCAGGTCATAGGCGAGTTGGATTCCTGCCCCGCCGTTGGTCGATCCGCCCGCGCTCAAACGGTCGAGCGCATCGACGATGACACTTTCGTTTACGCAATAAGTTGAAGGAAGCACAAGACCCGACGCGCCGGCGTAAACAACAATCGCTACCCGGTCGTCATCGTTTAGTTCTCGCAAAAGCAGGCCCATCGCTTTCTTGAGCAGTGGCAGCTTATTGACCGTTGACATGGAGCCTGAAACATCGAGCAAGAATACCAGGTTGGCTGTGGGACGCTCTTCCCGTGCGATTTCCATTCCCTTTAGGCCGATGCGCGCCAATCTGCGCTCGCCATTCCAGGGGCACTCCGAGACCTCGACGCTCACCGAGAAAGGATGCTCGCCGATAGGCTGGGGATAGTCGTAGTCGAAGTAGTTAATCATCTCCTCTATGCGAATGGCTGCTGCTGGTGGGAGCATCCCCTGCGAGATGAACCGCCGAACGTTGGCGTATGAGGCCGTATCAACATCAATCGAAAACGTGGATAATGGCGACTGATCGACCAGACGAAACGGATTGTCCTGTATGGAGTCGTAGGATTCGGAGTTGGATTCGGGGCGTGGAGGGACGTAAATGGAATGGTTGACGCTGTCGTCCTGTGGCCATTCATCCCGTACTCGACCGAAATTGAATCGATCAGAACTCCAAGGAAGTTGGTCACTTCCGCGCCGAGATCGCTTAGCAACGCGCGACTGAGTGGATTGTGGTTGCCAAATCGACTTGGTCTTCCCGGCTGGAGCAGCGTTTCCATCCGACTCCTCGGCAAAGGAATACCAGTTGTCCGCAGTGAATGAGGTTCCGCTTGAAGATGCAAATGCTGGCAAGCTGGCCGAAGCAGAATCCGCTTGTGACATACCCATCTGAGCGTTCGCAGGATCGGATACTACTCCAACGACAGCTTGCCCACCCGACACTCCTCCAACATATCCAAGTGAGTTCAGCTTTTCAGTTCGTGCCACAGTCGTAGGTGTTTTTATCGTTTTTCCTTTCGCGGCGGATCTACGATCTCTTCTCTCCTGACTTGGCGAAGCTGGCTTTCTGCCAGCCACGGCTTTGTTCGCCGCAGCCGACGACGACAAATTTGTGTCATAAGCCCCTACAAACTGTGGTCGAGCCTCATCACCGTTGCAATTGGTCTCAACCATCGCAAGCATGTCGCCGCTCAACTCTCGGTTTCGGGATAAGCTCGGAAGCAACTGGTAAGCCCCGACAGCCAGCAACGCCGACGCAGCCGCCGAAAGCGGCAGCCAATAACGACGAAGAAATGCGGGCTGTTTCGGCGTAGACGATTCTCGTGCCAATGAGTCTCGCTGGTCGGCGGTGAGACCTACGAAGGATTCCTGGCGCAATTCGCTCGTCAATAGCTCAGCCGTTTTGCGAATCTCCTCAACCGCAATTCGAGCGGCTTCATTAACTTTTACAAGTGCTTCAAATTCAGCACTTTCGACGTTATCCAATTCGCCAAGTGCGAAGGCGGTGAGTTTGGGATCGTTGGGGTCAAAAGTCATGACTGGCTCCTCGGGTCTTGTCGTAAGCTGATGGCTTCTGTGGAAAGCTTTTCTCGAATCGTTTTGATGGCGGTATGAAGCAGAAATCCGACATTGGATACTGACAGATTTGTGACGTGCGCAATTTCACGATAGCTCAGGCCTGCCTGAAACCGCAGCCTAACGACTTCCTGCTGCGAGTCAGGCAGCGCTTCAAGCGACTGCAGAACGGAATGAACGCCTTCGCGATTCTCCGCAATGCGCGATGGATCGCGTTCGACTTCCGCACAGCCTGCGATTGGAACTTCCGTCAAGTCTTGCATGCGGTTTTCCTTTCGTTTCACGTCAAGTGCCCGGTTTCGACATACGGTGTAAAGCCATTGACTCAAATGTCCGTCGAGTTTAGCGGGCTTTTCCCAACACAATCGCATGAACGTCTCTTGGACCACATCGCGCGCAGATTCCGCATCGCGTGTGATTCTTGCTGCGTATTGCGTCAGCGGCTTTTCGTATTGCTCAAGCGCTGCACGCAGCCAAGCGGATTGTGACCGGCTTTCGTCCTTTGCCATTGGCACTCCGTCAGACCCATGCACTCTCACTTGTATGACGCATGAGAGCGAGGTTTCTTAGAAAGAATCTCAGTTTTCCGGATTGAGTCGATTCGCACAACTTCTTTGACGAAAAACGCATCATTTGGTTCCAAGTGAAGCCGTGAACGACATTGGGATATGGCATGAAGGGGCAATAAGGCCTATTAACCCCACAAAGGGCCTCATGGGGCCTTGGATGCTGTAGTCATCGCGCTAATGCTTGAAGTGCCGGGTTCCGGTGAGGATCATTGAAATGTCGCGTTCGTTACAGGCGTTGATCGTGTCGTCGTCGCGTTTTGATCCGCCGGGCTGAATGATGGCTCGAACGCCCGAGTCGATCAAAATGTTGGGGCCGTCCGGAAAAGGGAAAAATGCATCTGAAGCAGCTACGCATCCCTCGAGCGCCTTGGCATGATTGTTTTCTTTCGCCAGCCAGGTGGCAATGCGACAGCTCATCACCCGACTCATCTGTCCAGCGCCATTGCCAATCAACGAGCCGTCCTTGCATAGTGTAATGGCGTTGCTTTTTGTGTGTTTGCAAATCAACCAGGCAAGGCGCAGATCGTGAAGCTCTTGTTCCGTTGGTTGCCGATTCGTGGCGACTTGCCATCCGTCTTCATCGAGGCCCGCTAGGTCGCGCGATTGGACGAGCATTCCGCCAGTTATTCCCTTGTACTCGCTTGCTGGTTCCATAGGTGCCGCATTCATGTCCCCCACGGATAACAGCCTTACTCGCCCGCCCCACTTCTTTGCAGATTGAATCACCTGCACAGCTTGTTCGTCGAACGAGGGCGCAACCCACACCTCAACAAAAAAGCCCCCCGCTCCTGCGTTCTTACCAAGGTCGGCATATGTGTTCATCACGGCAGACGCAAAACTCTCGTCCACAGCAAAGTTGCAGGCTAAAATGCCGCCCATCGCCGCGTTCGGGTCGCCAAGGTACGCTTGGCGATATGCTTCGACAGGCGAGGCCGCCATACCAACGCCGCAGGCATTGGTATGCTTGATGAACACGCAAACGTTGTTATCTCGGCTCGTGCTGGTTGACACGAACTCGCGCGAAAGTTCCTTGCAAAGCTCCAGCGCCGCGCTCGTGTCAACATAATTATTGAACGACAGGTTTTCCGCGTTAATACCATTCGCAACAAGCAGGTTCGCTTCATCCGCCTCGCCAATTGGCAACTTCGTAATATCTGCACGCTGATGGGGGTTTTCTCCATAGCGAAGCGAACGAACGTGTTCCAGCTTGATAGGTGCCAGCGCCGACGATGCATCACTTGTTTGAACATCAAGCCATCCCGCGACCTCGCTGTCGTATTCAGAGGTTTTGCGAAAAACCTGCTTCGCCAAATCCATTCGGAGTTTGCTCCACTCCTCGGCTGCCGCTTCCTGACGCAGCATATCGAGAATTCGCGCGTACTCCTTCGGCTCAGCAACAACGAGAACATGCTTGTGGTTTTTCGCAGCAGCGCGAATCATGCAAGGCCCGCCGATGTCGATCATCTCAATGGCCGAGTCAAATGTACAGTTCGGATCGGCGGTCGTTTCACTGAACGGGTAGAGGTTTACAGCAACCAGATCGATCGGCTTAATGTCATGCTCTGCCAGCTGACGCATGTGGCTTGGATTATCACGATCGGCGAGAATGGCTGCATGCACGCGAGGGTGAAGCGTCTTTACCCGGCCATCCATCAGCTCCGGAAAACCCGTCGTCTCCTCGACGAGTGTTACAGGTATGGCATTTTCCTTCAAAGCCTTGGCTGTACCGCCGGTCGAAATAATCTCAACACCGAACTCGGTGGAAAGCGTACGGGCAAAGTCGATCACGCCAGTCTTGTCGAACACGCTAATCAATGCACGCCGGATCTGAATCGCCATGAGACACCTATTCTGCTGAGGATTAAACCAAACTCGGACACGTCACATGCGCAAGATAAGGTCAACCATTGCGTCCAATTGCCTGTTTCTTCTCGCCTACGTTCACAATTTGCCACTGCACAAAACTGCTCGTGACGACGAGGATCGTAATGAGGTCGCTGAATCGCTGCAAGATGTGAAATCTCATTCCGCACCTGTGAAGTTTAGCGATTCCTTGTATAGCGTGCCGTGTCACAGTGAGTTAACGCACTGGTCTACGCTAGCACGTTAACTGCGACGAGGACCAAGCTGGCATCTGTAGAAACGAACGTAAGGTTGCGGTCAGGTGGTCAAAGTGCCAAAGGCTCTCAGGCGTCGTGAGCAGGCCAGGGAATGTGCGTTGATGCTACCCCCCCCAATTCGACGTACCCTTGGTTGATTATGCGCCTGGAAACCGAGCCTCGGTCAATCATTGCCAGCAAAGTGACATTTCTCACGCACAAGACGGCGACCATCGCAGTGATTCCCAACCAATGCCACCGAGCCTGCTTAGCCCAAGACAACAAGGCAGCCAATCCAAATATGAAAACGGCCGCACTTCCGACATAACGACGTGAGTAGCCCGGCGCGTAGACGCACGATTGGAGGTATGTAATGCATGCAAGACTGATTAGCATGGCGATGGGAAGTCCGAAACGTGGATCGCGACGTACTGCAAGAAACAAACCGGCCAAGCACACCGCCACGATCGGAAAGAGAGCGATCAACCCGGTCTGCGGTGCGAACATTTCGTTCCACAGCTTCGGCGACAACAGTGTTGGGCCGTACTTCGTAACGCTCCCTACGAGTGCCCCTTCGATGGTGAGGTTTACGATTATCTGCGGCACAAAACACAAAGCAGCCACGAGAACGGAAATCGCAAAGCAGGCAACACTCCGCAAGGCACCTTGTCGACGATGAAAGCATTGTGACAAGATAGACGGGCCGATCAGTGTAACCGGAATAATAATCCAGATGATATTGTAGTACCGCACCGCGGTCATCATTCCGCTCGTAAGCCCAAGCAAGATTGCAAGGCGAAGCGTAAACCCATTTCGTCGGATCGTATCCACACACAGGATCATCATGGCCGTAAACGCCATGCTCGCAGCGTGCGCCATGGTCGGTTCGACACTGATGAAGTAACCCACATTAGTGCCAATCCACACAGCGGCCGTCG